>QBMN01000003.1 GCA_003241845.1 Shackletoniella antarctica
GCTCGTTGGTGATCGCCGGGGCAGCAGGTTCCGAGGTGTCCAGGGAGCCGCTGCTCGAGCTGCCGCTGCTGGCATCGCCGCTGGGCGCTAGAGAGGGTTGATCGCTGCTCGCACTCTCGGTGCTAGCAGACTGCCGTCTACCGCCGTCGCTCGAGCCAGAGGCCGAGTCTGACGGTTGATTTGGGCCGCCATCGGCAACCACCCGACCGGGCTTAATTGGGCTGAGGGTAATGCTGCCGGCTCGCCCGCCCAGCCGAGGCAAGGTGGGAAACGGCTCACTGGGAATATCGTCGGTGAGCTTGGCCATAAAGCTGCGCCACACTGAGGCGGCCATGCTGCTGGCCCCTCGGGTGGGAGTGTTGTCGTCGTTGCCCATCCACACCCCGGCGGCCAGCTGGGGAATGTAGCCGACAAACCAGAGATCGCGATAATTCTCAGAGGTGCCAGTTTTGCCCGCCACCGGACGGCCCAGGTAGGCATTGCCGCCGGTGCCTCCTTCCACGACTCCCCGCAGCATCCAGGTCATGATCGCGGCGCTGTTGGCGTCGATCGCCTGCACCGACTCGTTGGGTCGCTCGTAGATCACCTCGCCGCTGGCATTGAGCACCCGACGAATGCCGTGGGCCGGGCGGTGAATGCCTTTGTTGGCCAGGGTGCCGTAGGCGCTGGTGAGCTCTAGCAGATTGACCTCAGAGGTGCCCAAGGCCAGGGAGTAGGCGGGCAGCAGGGGAGACTCAATGCCCATGCGCCCGGCCAGCTGCACCACCGGGTCAAAGCCGGTGTCTACCAGTAGCTTCACGGCCACAATGTTCACTGAGTTGCGCAGCGCCCGCAGCAGATCCATGCCGCCGCTGTAACTTTCGCCGTAGTTCTTTGGCTCATAGCCATCGACGACGTAGCGGGCATCTATGTAGTCTTTGTAGGGCGACATGCCGCCTGCGATCGCCGCCGCATAGACAAAGGTTTTAAAGGTAGAACCCGGCTGCCGCTGGGCCTGGGTGACACGATTAAACTGGTTTTCGCTGGTGAAATCGGTGCCGCCCACCATGGCCTTGATCTCGCCGTTGCGGGGGTCTACAGCCACCAGGGCAATCTGCCCGACCCGCTGCCAGCTGCTGTAGTCGGCGATCGCATCACTCACCGTTTCTTCAGCCCGGCGTTGCCACACTACGTTGAGCGTGGTTTCCACCGTTAGCCCCCCGGCCGCTAGCTGTTCTGGCGTTAGCAGCGTCTCCAGCTGCTTTTGCACATCAATGGTGAAGTAGGGAAACTCGCTGTAGAGAAACTTGGGCTGGTTCGTGGTGGTTGCCACATCGGTGCTGATGGCCTCTTCGGCCTTTAGGCCGGTGATCATGTCGGTGGCCAACATCCGACGAATTACCCGGTTGCGCTGGCTGCGGGCCGCCTCAGGGTTGACCGCTGGCGAATATAGGCTGGGGGCTGGGGCCATGCCCGCAATCAGCGCTGACTCGGCGATGGTGAGTTGGTCAATGGTTTTGCCAAAGTAAACCCAGGCGGCATCGGCCACGCCGTAGGCTCCAGACCCCAGATACAGCAGGTTTAGGTAGCGCTCGGCAATTTGCTCTTTGGTCAGGCTTTCTTCCAGCTTGAGCGCCATCAAAATCTCTTTGCTCTTGCGCTGAAAGCTGCGCTCCTGGTCGAGAAAAACGATGCGGGCCAGCTGCTGGGTGATGGTGCTGGCCCCTTCGACCACGTCGCGGTTTCGCAGGTTGGCCCAGGCGGCGCGGGCAATGCCCCGGTAGTCAACACCGCTGTGCTCGTAGAAGCGCTGGTCTTCGGAGGCCACAAAAGCCTGCACCAGGTGCTCTGGCATCGTGTCGCGGGTAATGCTCTCGCTGGAGGCGGGGCCAAGCTTTTGCAAAATTACGCCGTCGGCAGACACCATGGTGGCGGTGCCGCCGCGCTGGTAGGTGAGGGCGCTGGCCGAGTCGGGCAGGCTGTCATTGGTGGCTTGAATCACCCGATAAGCGCGGGTGCCGCCGCCAGCAATGCCGGCCCCGGCCAGCAGCACCACCCAAAACAAGGGCCGCCAAAACAGAGGGCGATAGCGGTGTGGCGGCGGCTCTTTTGCCTCTCCGGCAGGCTGATCTAACCGCTGCGGCGGGGCGACAGTTCTAGAATAATTGATCGAGCTGACCCCAGATTTGCCCCCAGATTTGCGGCCTGCCGCAGCCCGAGAGGGCCTCCCGCCAGGAAGCGACAGCCAGGTTAACCAAGATCGAGCCATAGCACCGTTGCCCTTCTCACACGTTGTAACTCGCACTCTGTGAACTGTATGGGGTTTAGGCCATTTCTTCAAGGGTACAGCCTAGAGATAGGGCCGTACCAAGCCTGTCCTAAAGGGCTGCCCTAAAGGACTGTATGGCCCAGGGCCAGGCCCGTGACCAGCATACCCAATACCAAAAAAGGCTGGGCGCTAGCCTGGTATTTGACGTCGTTGCCCAGGGGGTCGCGCAAAAAGTACATATCTTGAAAGGTGATTTGAGGAATTATCAGCAGCACCAGCAGCACCGCGTAGAGGTTTTGGTGAATGGCTATCAAGTAGGCGGCTACGCCCCCCTGAAAAATGTCGATCGCCAGTACGCAGATCCAGGCGGCGGTGGTCACGCCAAACATCACCGGCAGCGATTTGAGGCCCATCTGGCGATCGCCCTCGACGCTCTTAAAGTCATTCACCACCGCGATACCCAGCCCCGCCAGGCTGTAGAACAGGGTGAGCGCCACAATCTTCCAGCTGAGGTCGCCAAACAGGGCGTGCCCTGTCCACCAGGGCAGCGCAATGTAGCTGGCCCCCAGGGCGTAGTTGCCCAGCCAGCCGTTTTGCTTTAGCTTGAGCGGCGGGGCCGAGTAGATATACGACACAAAAGAACCGCCAAGGGCCAGGGCCGTAATGATCGGGAAGTTGTGGCCTGCCCAGCGATCAAGGCTGTAGGCCACCGCGATGCCACCCACCAGCAGCACCAAAATCTGCGTCACCACCTGGGGAATCGAGATCGCCCCAGAGGGGATGGGCCGGTAAGGCTCGTTGATGGCGTCGATGTCGCGATCATAAAAGTCGTTGAGGGTCTGGGTATAGCCGGTCAGCAGCGGCCCCGCAAACAGCATGCAGGCGGCGGCGATCAGTACGTATTCTAAGTTCCAGCGGTAGTTGCCCGACGAGGCCGCCCCGCACACCACCCCCCAGATGAGGGGAATCCAGGTGATCGGCTTCATCAGCTGTAGGCGAATCTTCCAGATCGAGGTTTCCCCGGTCTTGGCACCCTTCATGCCCAACAGCTGCCGGGCCGCGTTGCCTTTACCTGTGGTTACGGCTTCGGGGGTCGCTGTTGAAATAGCCTCTGCTGGGTCTGGAGCGTCGTTGACCGGATTGGGGGACGGTGATTCAGCCATGGTGGTGTGAAACTGCTACAGGTCGATGAACTATCGGGTCAGCGCAATGCCTTTCCACGGTGCCATATTTTTTGAGCCAGGGGCAAACCGGGGCCGGTGCAGGCCAGCTATTCTCGTCAAACTAGGTTATGGCCAGGTCATGGAACGGTTAGATCAGGGCTGTTGGCCAGCGGGGGCGATCGCCCCCTAGCCTAGCTAAACGAAATCACCAGGTGCTGGTCTTGAAACTTGGCCCCGGCCACGGCTTTGCCCTGGAGGGCCGTAGGCAGCAGCAGGTTGCGCCGCTGGTCGCCCGCCTCAATGGTGACCTCGGGGCCATACTGGGTGAGCTTAACCTGAGATTTGTCGAAGCTGGGCAAAAAGAGCCGCACGGTCTTAGCCGCCACATCCACGCTGACGGGCCGAGGGGCTGCTGCCGCCCACTGGGCCGGGTCGGGCAGCGCCTCCACCGCCGCGTCCCAGCCCTGATCGACGACCGAGGGCAGCGGCACCTGGGGCAGCGGCGCGAAGGCATGCACCTGCTCGCTATCGAGCACACCGTGGTTGACCAAGACACCACCCACAGTCAGGCCGATCTGCTGGGCGCTGCCCCACAGGTAGCGGGCGGTGGCCACCGCCCCGGCGGTCGGCGTGGTGACCAAAAAGGCGGCCACTCGGTTGGGGTTAGTCACCGCCTGGCGACCGTCTTCGAGCTGCGATCGCACCTGACCGCTCGACTGGTCGAGCACATCCCCCGACCAGTCTACTGCCAGCACCGCCGCCGCCATGGGCTGCAAAAAGGGCGACAGCACACGCCCCACGTCCGACTGCTGAAACACGCCGCGAAACCGCCGCAGATACCAATCCAAAATTTCGGGCATGCCCAGCATGCGCAGGGTGGACAGGGACTCGCTGCCGTCGTAGATGATCACGTCGTAGCGATCGCTGGCGTCAAACTGGCGCAGGGCGTTGAGGGCCAACGCGCCATCTACACCCGGTATGACCCCCAGCTCTTGGCCATAGACCGCCTTGAGAAAGGGGGTGCGCAGGTACTGGGCCTCCAGAGCTTTGACCTCATCCCAGCTCTGCTCTAGCAGCGCCGTCGACTGCAACTGCATGGCCCACAGGTTAGGCTCCACCTCCGCTGGCGCGGCTCCGAGGGGCTGGCCCAGCAGCAGCGCCGGGGCCGGGGTCACATCTTGAATGGCCAGCAGCACCCGCTGACCTGCCCGTGCCCGCTGCTTAGCGGCGGCAATGGCCACGGTGGTAGTGCCGCTGCCGCCCTTGCCCAAATAAGTGAGAATTAATGCCATAAAAAAGTCGAGCCTGCGCGTTTTTGGGGTCATAGCGTCTGAGCAGATATCTGCTCAGACGTTCACTGTTGAAGCCCATACCAAGCCCAGCTCGGGGCCTGGAGTTTTCCCCCAGGCAGCACCTTACCGCTGGACTTGGTACAGATTTATTCGATTTACCTGAGGCACCCCGCCTGTTTAGGGCGCCAGCATAAATCATCGCAGGAACTCACGGGCTATGAGATCCCTCAAAAGAAGGGTTCAACCCCTGGCGCTGCCAAGTCAAAGACCTAAATGATGTTTATTAGCGCCGCCGTCTCTTACTGAATCTCAGACAGCTCATCCTCAAAAAACCAGGTGGTGTAGCTATCTTCAAACTCCACCACCACACCTACGCCGCTGCCGTCTACCATTTTGAACTGGCTGACAATGCCGCGCTTGCCCAAGTAGGCTGCCACGTCTTTCGAAACTCGATCCCGTAGCCGAGATACCTTTACTTTTTTGCCAATCTCTAAACCCATGTCTGCTGAGGGCTCCAACTGTATATCTAACAATAAAACCAAGACACAGTGTATCAGCGTCTTGGCCCCTGACGATCCGATATTGTGGAGCATGGACGGTAAGGAGAACGGCAATGCTGGCGAAACGGATTGTGCCCTGTTTGGATGTCAAAGCGGGGCGGGTGGTGAAAGGGGTTAACTTCGTCGATCTGCGCGACGCTGGCGACCCGGTGGAGCTGGCCCAGGCCTACAACCAGGCGGGGGCCGATGAGCTAGTTTTTCTCGACATCACCGCCACCCACGAAGACCGCGACATTATTTATGACGTGGTCTACCGCACCGCCGAGCAGGTGTTTATTCCCCTGACCGTGGGCGGGGGCGTGCAATCCTTAGAGACGATTAAAAAATTGTTACGGGCCGGGGCCGACAAGGTCAGCATCAACTCAGCGGCGGTGAAGCGGCCCGAATTAATTAGAGAGGCCAGCGATCGCTTTGGAGCGCAGTGCATTGTGGTGGCCATCGACGCTCGCCGCCGCACCGACCCCGCTGCACCCGGTTGGGATGTCTACGTGCGAGGCGGGCGCGAGAACACCGGCCTCGATGCCCTGGCCTGGGCCGAAACCGTGGTCAACCAGGGGGCAGGCGAGTTGCTAATCACCAGCATGGATGCCGACGGCACCCAGGCGGGCTACGACCTCGACCTCACCCGCGCCATCGCCGATCGCGTGCCGGTGCCGGTGATCGCCTCGGGCGGGGCAGGCAACTGCGACCACATTCACCAGGCGCTGACCGAGGGCAAGGCCGAGGCGGCGCTGCTGGCCTCACTGCTGCACTACGGGCAGCTCACGGTGCAGCAGGTGAAGGAGCATTTGCGCGATCGCAACGTGCCGGTGCGCCTGCCCTAGCCTAGGCCGCGTCAAAACCGAAGACTTTCTGTGGAACCCTGTCGGTTTTATGAATGCCTGTTACGATGTGTAACATAAGAACCAGATGCGTTAACACTGGCTGTTCAAACCGTTACCTAGACAGTTTTCCATGCTTCTGCTCATCCTGATAATTGTGATTGCCCTGGTGGCCTGGGCGCTCCGGCTGATGGAGCAGGCCGTCAAAGGTCAGGAGTTCTCCCTGATGCTGGCGGGTTTTTTGGTAGCGTCTTCTGCCGCTGCTTTGATGGGCGTTTACTTCCTCATGGGCAACTACATCGTTTACATGGATCACGCCGCCCAGCAAATGTCTAGCCTGGAAGCGATGGATATCCCCTACACCACCTACGCCAGCGCTGCGGTGCCCGAGTCGTCTAACCTCATAGCCGACTGGTTGACCCAGGTGGAGTAGGACTTTTGGAAGCCTTTAACTGCCAAGGGTTGAGAATAGGATGTGTAAATCTTTCCCCAGGCAAAATCCCGCTTCCGGGCTTTAATGACACTCATAGAAGCCGTCGAGAGTTTTTTGATTCCGACGGCTTTCTAGTGCAAATACTCGCTGGTCAGCCAGCTTGTTGCCCCCATGGCTGATGAATGGGGGCTATTTGCTCTTTATTAAATCTTCCTCAGCCTCAGCCAGTTGCCGCAGGGGGTTTAGTTTAGCGCTCGCCAGGTGGCGGGGCCAACGATGCCGTCTATGGTGAGGTCGCTGGCGGTTTGGGCCTGGCGCACGGCGGCTTCGGTTTGGCTCCCAAAAATACCATCGATCGCACCGCTGTAGAACCCCTTGGTGCGCAGCCGCTGCTGGAGCTGGCGCACGGCGTCGCCCTCCATGCCGGGGCGGAGTATCGGCAGAGCAGTCGTGGCGCTAGTGCTTGTGGCGAGTGGGGTAGTCGCAGGTGGGGTGGTGCCAGTAGACGGGGTGCCAGTAGATGGAGTGCCAGTAGATGGGGTGCCAGTGGATGGGGGGGTGCCTCCAGCCGCTGGGGTCGTGGCCGTTGGCGGGTTTGCTTCACCCGGCGGCGTGGGAAACAGGCGGCTCCAGGTGGCGGGGCCAACAATGCCGTCGGCGGTGATACCAGCGGCACCCTGAAAGCGGCGGGCGGCGGCGGCGGTGTCTTCTGAGTAAACTCCGGTGACTGGGCCGGGGTAGTAGCCCAGCAGCATGAGCATTGACTGTAGCTCTCGCACCGATTCACCCTGGCTGCCCAGCTGTAGAGTGGGCCGCACAATGCGCCCACCGCTGACCGTAGGGGAGGCGTCTGGCCCCGCTGGGGCTTCGGCCTGGGCTAGGGCGTGGGGGCTGCTGGCCAGCGCGATCGCAGCGGCGATTCCCCAAACACCGGGGCCGACCCACCCAGGGGTCAGCCGTTTAACGAGGGGGGAAACGCAGAACATAGACGTTAGCTCCAGGCAGAGGAAAGGATTGGCGACAGGGTTTGACAGCAAGCATTATAGAATTGCCGCTCGTAAATGGGCTAATAACTGCACACTTCATAAAAGATAGTAGGACTAGACTGGTGTGACTAAAGGAATGCCGGAGGAATCTCCCAGGGTGGTGAATCAGGTGACGAAAACTCCGCTGGCTCAGTCTACTGGCCAATCTGTTTCGCTGGGCGATCGCCTGGGGGCTACCCTAGAGGCTATTGTGATTGGCGATCGCTGGGCCACCCACCGCCGGGGCGCAGCTGATCAGGCCTGGCAGGGAGGCTTGCTGCGGGTCGCCCAAGCCTGCGCCGAGGGAGATCGGCTGCAACCTCAGATCTGGCAAAGCCACTTTCAGGGGTTGCGCGACCCGTCGGCTGTTCTGATCAACACTCTGCCCTACCTGTGGATCAATGCCGATGCCCATGGCCACCACCGGGCCGCCGTGGGTCGCTGGGTCGCAAACCTAGCCCTCGAAGATGAGGTGGCTAGGGCCTGTGACCAGCTATTTTTGGTGCTGTGTCGAGAACTCGGAGCGGCCAGTGCGAATGCTTCCCATCAGGACTTTCCAGCCGGTGCAGAGGACAGCCATGCCGTCGATCTAGGCTCTGTTGTAGGGCGATCGCTGGATCTAGCCGCCCAGAGCCAGGGACAGGTGGCTCTGGCTTTAGCTCTAGCGCACCAGCGGGGCTGGACGGCGGCGGCGATCGCTCTGGCCGGGGGGCTGCTGGGTCTGACCCAGGGCCGTGCCAGCCTGGGGGCGGGGCTGCGCCAGCGCTGGTTAGTCGGGTACTGTGCCCTAGACTGTGCTTCAGGGTCAGACGCTCCAGGGCCAGACGCTCCAGGGCCAGACGCTCCAGGGCCAGACCCCTGGCCGGGTCTAGGCGACGACACCCTGGGCCAGATTGCCGCTGCTCTCCACCGCCGCTGGGCAGGGTTGGGGGTTGCCCCCAGCCTAGATCAGCCCGCCTTTCCGTTGGGTGTTAGGGTTTGAGTCTAGGAAGACCGTTAACCATAGCCGCCGCTTATAATGACCACAGAGTGTTCAGAGTGTTCTGACAGTAGGCTGATAGCCCTGGCGCGATCGCGGGGAATCAGGCGTGAGAAATGTAAGGACGCTCTGAAGTCATCTATTCTCGGGCCATTTGCCCTGGGGATATCTACCCTGGGGCCATTCGTTCTGAGGTGCTCCGGCCATTGCCCACGCCCTTTTAGCTGTCTTAACCTATGAAGGCAATTCAGGAACTTGTGGCTGCGGTCGAGCGCTGGTGGGTGGCAGACCAACGGGCCGCCAAGGCAGTGTCCGCTCGGTCTACCGTCAGCCCAAGAGCGCAGTCTGACCTAGATTCTGAACCGCTGGGCCAGGGCAGAATTGCTCCTGCCGCCAGTCGCCTCAGCCCGCTGGCGGTGACTCGGCCCCTGCCCTGTCGCCCCCTGCGGCGGGGCAAAAACATTCGCCATCCCCGCCTAGCCTTTGCCCTCACGGCCCTGGGCCTGACCGCTATTTTGGGCCAGCGCTTCTACAATCAGCCCGGCCTCCAGGTGGGCAGTGTGGCCCCCAGCACCATTTTTGCCCCCGCCGATGCTCGGGTAGAAGACCGAGAAACCACTGAAGAGCGCCGCCGCGATGCCCGCAATGGTGCCCTGCGGGTGCTGCGGGTCGAAAGCACCACCGACGAAGCGGTGCTGCGATCGCTCAACAATCTCACCACCCAGGTGGGCGACATTCGCCGTCAGGCCGGGAACGTGCCCTTTGCCTCCACTGGCGTGCTGTCCACCGATGTCCAGCTCTACCTGCGCCGCTCCGACGATGCCACCTGGCTAAAGCTGCGCAGCATCATTGACCCCCTGGCTACCGACAACTCCACCCCAGGGATTCGCGGTGAGCGCATTGAGCTAGATGCGCTCATACGCAACCAAACCATCACCCCTGACCAGCAGGCAGCCCTGGGTGAACTGTGGGCCTATGGCCAGCGCACCAGCAGTCAAGAGTTTGCTCAACTGCTGGCCTCGGTAGAAAAAGCCCGCCAGGGCTACCAGCAGGCCATGGCCAATCTGACGCTGCTAGCTGCCCAGACCGAGGGGGTCTCAGAGGTACCCCAGCTGTTTGATGTCAGCATCCAAGACTGGGCCAACGCCCAGGTCGAAATCCGCAATGCAGCGGAGCGTATGCTGGCCCAAGGGATTGCCTCTGGTCTGCCCCCAGACGTGCTCAACCGAGCGGCCTATCTACAGCTCAAAGACAATCTCCCCCGGCCCGTGGAGCCACTGGCGCGAGAAATTTTGCTGTCAACCCTTCAGCCCAACCTGGTCGAAGACAGCGATCGCAGCCGCCTCCAGGCCGACATGGCCGCCGAGGCCGTCAAGCCTTTATACGTAGAAGTGCAGCAGGGCGAACTGATTGTGGCGGCAGGTGACACCATTACCCAAAGCAACTTTGTGCTGCTCGACAGCTTTAACCTCAGCCAGCGCCGGTTTAACTACTGGGGCCTGGCCATGTTTGGGGGCCTAGTGGCGGGCAGTGTCGGTATGTTTTTGCTGATTGAACGCTGGGTGCCCCAGCGCCTGCGGCAGCAAGACTACTTTTTGCTCACCGTCATGGTCGCCAGCACCGGCGTTATGAGAATGGTTGGGGTGGCCGCCTACGGACTACCCGCCATCGGCCTGCTGGCGGGCAGTTTTTATGGCCCGGTGCTGGGGGGTACCCTGGTGGTGCTGGCGGCAGTGCTGCTGCCGGTGGGTTCGGCGGTGGGCAGTATTTCGTTTATGGCGGGGGCAGCGGGGGCCTTGGTGTGCAGCCTGCTGGCCGGGCGCATGCGATCGCGCGAAGAGCTGGCCCTGGTAGGGGGTGGCGTGGGCCTCACCCAGGGGGTGGTCTACCTGCTACTGACGCTGATCGTCAGCCCGGTTTCGCTGATCTCGGCCTGGTCGGGCATGCTCACCGGGGCGGCTCTCCAGGGCATCTACGGCGTCATTTCCAGCATTGCCGCCCTGGGCCTCAGCCCCTACCTCGAACACCTGTTTGATCTGGTGACGCCAATTCGCCTGGCCGAACTGTCAAACCCCAACCGGCCCATGCTCAAGCGGCTGGCTTCAGAAGCTCCAGGCACCTTCCAGCACACGGTCTTTGTGTCGAGCCTGGCCGAAGCCGCCGCCCGCGCCCTGGGCTGCAATGTAGAACTGGTGCGGGCGGGCACCCTCTACCACGACATCGGCAAGATGCACGACCCCCAGGGATTCATCGAAAACCAGATGGGTGGCCCCAACAAGCACGACGACATCAACGACCCCTGGCTCAGCGCCGACATTATCAAAAAGCACGTCACCGAGGGCATCGTCATGGCCCGCAAGTGCCGCCTGCCCAAGGCGGTGCGCTCGTTTATCCCTGAGCACCAGGGCACCATGCAGATCAGCTTCTTCTACCACCAGGCCCAAGAAATGGCCAAGGAAGACGCCACCATCACCGTCAAAGAGGCCGACTTCCGCTACGATGGCCCGGTTCCCCAGTCGCCAGAGACCGGCATTGTCATGCTGGCCGACTCCTGCGAGGCAGCGCTGCGATCGCTCACCGACGCCACCCCCGACGAAGCCCTGGCCATGGTCAACCGGATTTTGCGCGCCCGTTGGAAAGATAACCAGCTGGTAGAATCGGGCCTGACCCGCGACCACATGACCCTGATCGCCGAAATATTCGTGCAGGTGTGGCAGCAGTACAACCACAAGCGCATCGCTTACCCGAAGGCGGCGCTGACGCCGAAGGCGGGGTAAGCTAAGTCTTAGCATGGGCAGGTGAGTGAGTAGACGACTAGCCGTTTCCCTTAAAAATACCTAGTATGGGGCAGCATGGAGAAGACTTGAGTTGACAACGGCCGCACAGTACCAAGCCATGATTCAAGCTCTGCAATGGGATGAACTACGATCACTTTGGCGGGGTATTGAGCAGCGTAATACTCCTGGTTGGGATCAGGGCAAAGCTTTCGAATACCTGGTTTTACGGGCTTTTGAGCTAGATGGAGCCGATGTTAGATATTCTTACAGCGTTAAGCTATTTGGGGAAGAAGTTGAGCAGATAGATGGGGTTGTTTACTGCTCTGGGCTTGCTTGCTTGCTTGAAAGCAAAGATTTCACAGAGAATGTGAATGTAGACATTGCTCCAATCGCCAAACTCCGCAATCAGCTTTTGCGACGTCCTGCCAGCACCCTCGGCCTAATTATTAGCCGAACAGGGTTTACTGACCCAGCCCGCCATCTCTCATATTTTTCATTGCCTCAGACTATTCTTCTGTGGAGCGGCGAGGAGATGAAATATGCCCTAGAACAAGAAAGAATGTGCGATCTGCTGTTGCTCAAGTACCGGGTGTGTGTAGAAGATGGCTTGCCTGACTATGATGTTCGAGAGAGGGATATTCCATGACAGCTTATCTAGTCTGTGAGGGTGAGCGCGATGCCAGGTTATTAACCCATATCTTGCCTAAGGAACTTCTAGAGACAGTTGAGATTATTCCTGCGGGTGGGCTCTCCGCTGTCAAGTCACTTGCCCGTTCCCTGCTTGTTCGTCGCCATGCGCCCGTCGCAGTTGTGATAGATTCAGACTCCCTTGAGACAGCGCAAATTGAAGCGCGGTCTAAAGATGTTCGAGACATTATTGGTGGAGTCTCCGCCAACACTCCCTTTAGAGTGATTTTGGCTGTCCCTACTCTTTGGATGGTTTTTTTCGATGACATTTCCCTGCTTTCTCAGATGCTAGGCTATGTGCCCTCTCATGAACTATTGATGCTGGCAACATACCAGCCTCGGCAAGCACTAGTACAACTGGTTTTAAAGTCGGAAAAATATCAGGACGAAGATCAGCTCATCGAGCAAATGACAGATCAAGAGGCTGAAATATTCCGCCAAACACTAGTCATTAAAGACATTATTCAGTTTTTTCAATCAGTGCGAGAGACCGTAAAGACCATATAAGAGGCACTCAAAGCCAGATCTGTATTGTCAATCGATGAGAACATCAATGAGAACGAGGTGTTTCTTTATTCTCGATAACTATGCTCGGCTATCTGATTAAACGCCTGCTGATTGCCCTTCCCACCCTGCTGGCGATTAGCGCCGTGATCTTCTTTATTCTGGCCCTGGCACCGACGAATCCCCTGGGCGATCTGGCCACGAACCCCTCGATTACGCCGGAGGTGCGAGAGAATATTCGGCGATCGCTCGGCCTTGACCAGCCCATCCCCATTCGCTACCTAAAGTGGACGATCGCATTGTTTAGCGGCAACCTGGGCTATTCCTTCACCAGTCGGCTGCCGGTGGCCGACTTGATTGCCCAGCGGCTGCCGGTGACGCTGTGGGTGATTGGGGTGGCCTACCTGCTGAGCGTGGCCCTGGCTCTGCCCCTGGGGATATTTGCGGCCCTGCGTCACAACACCTGGGTTGACCGGGCCATTACCACGGTGGCGTTTATGGGGTTTTCGACGCCGCCGTTTTTTTCGGGGCTGGTGCTGATTATTGTGCTCAGCGTGCGGCTGGGCTGGCTGCCGTTTATCTACGACAACACCCTGGTGGTGCGAGATTTTGCCAGTTTTACCCAGTGGCTGCGGCAGTCGATCATGCCGATTGTCACTCTGGTGCTGTTTCAGACGGCGGTGCTGCTGCGGTTTGTGCGGGCCGCCATGCTCGAAGAAATACCGCAGAACTATGTGAAAACTGCGCGGGCGAAGGGGCTGGGCCGCTGGCGCATCGTTACGCTGCACATGCTGCGCAACGCGCTGATGCCGGTGGTGACCCTGGTGGCGCTGGATATTCCAACCATTTTTACCGGGGCGATCGTCACCGAGCAGGTGTTTCGGGTGCCGGGCATTGGGGCGCTGCTGATCGAGTCGATCTACCGGGGCGATACGCCGGTAGTGATGGCGATCGCCTTTATCTACGCCGTGCTGGTGGTGAGCTTTAACCTGGCGGCAGATCTGCTCTACGGGGTGATTGACCCCAGGGTGCGCTATGGCCATTGACTCAGACATCGCCGCTGAAAAGTTGGTAGTGCCCGAGATTGCGGCTCCGGTAGAGAAGCACCGGGCTTGGGGCAGGCTATGGGGCGACCCGGTGGCCCGGCTGGCCCTGGCGGTGCTGGTGGGGCTGGTGGGGGCGATCGCCCTTGGCCCCCTGCTCTACTCGGCCTCCCCCAGCGCCATCGACTTTGGCCGCGCCTTTTTGCCCCCCGGCTGGGGCCAACCCCTGGGCACCAACGACCTGGGCCAAGACCAGCTGGCCCGGCTGCTAATTGGGGGCCGCATTTCTTTGGCGGTGGGGCTGGCGGCGACCCTGGTGGGCATTAGCCTGGGGGTGGGCATTGGTGCGGTGGCCGGGTTCTACGGCGGCTGGGTGGATGGGGTGCTAATGCGTTTGACCGACCTATTTTTGGCCCTGCCTCAGCTGCCCCTGGTGCTGCTGGTGGTCTATCTGTTTGGCGACCCGGTGCGCCGCGCCCTGGGGGCCGAGCGGGGGATTTTTTTGCTGGTAGTGCTGGTGATTGGCGTGCTCAACTGGATGTCGGTGGCGCGGCTGGTGCGGGCGGGCTTCTTGAGCCTCAAGCAGCGCACCTTTGTGCAGGCGGCGGTGGCCCTGGGGGCTAGGCCCTGGGGCATTGTGAAAAGTCACCTGCTGCCCAATATTCTTGGCCCGGTGATTGTGGCGGCCACCATCGGCGTGGGCAACGCGCTGCTGGCCGAGTCTACCCTGAGCTTTCTCGGCGTGGGCTTTCCGCCCGATGTGCCCACCTGGGGGCGCATGCTCTACGACGCCCAAAACTACATCGAGAGCGCCCCCTACCTGGTGCTGGCCCCTGGTCTGGCGATTTTTTTGACGGTGCTGTGTATCAATACCCTGGGCGATCGCCTGCGGGATAGTTTGGACCCGACGAGTCGGTGAGTCGGTAAGAGCTTGGGTTGAGGCGTTGGGGCGTTGGGGCGCACTGCTGTGCGCCCATACGGTGGATTGGCTATCAGCGGTAGACTAGTCTTGTTGGCCAGTTCCTATCGGCTTGGCTCTACTGGGCACTCTCCTCAATGGCTCCTCCCCATCATCAGCTGCTCACCCAGGTGGCCCGGATGTTTCCGGATGCGCTGTTCTACGCGCCGACCCAGGTGCCCCTGGTGGCGCTCACCATCGACGATGTGCCGACGCCGGGGGAGTGTGACGATGCCTCGACCCGGTTGATTCTCAAGGCTCTCGATACCTACAACCGCACCGCCAAGCATCCGGTGCGGGCCACCTTTTTTGTCATCACCGATCACTTCAACCCCGGCAGCACCATTCTGCAAGAGATTCTCGCGGGGGGGCACGAAATTGCCAACCACGGCACCACCGACACCACGCCAGCGATCTTGCAGCCGGCCCAGTTTGCCCGCCACTTTCAAGAGGCCCACGATCGCATCACCGACCTCACCCAGCAGCCGATTCGCTGGTATCGACCGGGGCGGGGCCTCTACAACCGGGGCATGGTCGATCACATTCGCCTCACCCCCGGCTATGAGTCGCTGGTGGCCCTAGCCTCGATGATTCCCTTCGACACCATGCAGCGGCTGAGCACCCCCAACCTCAACACCTGGTATTTGGCACAGTTTATTTTTCCGGGGGCGATTTTTGTCATGCACGGCGGCTCGATGGCGCGCTGTGTGCAGACGGCCCAGGCGCTACCCGGCCTGCTCCGGCTGATTGACCACCAGGGCTACCGGGTGGTTACGCTCTCAGAGCTGTACGACAGCCTGGCCCCCTCAACGGCTAGCCCGGCCCTAGACGCTACAGACGCTACAGCCGCTACAGCCGCTACAGCAGAAACTCCCGCAGAGCCACCGCCACCCCATCGGCCTCTACCCCCGGCGCCACCCAGTCGGCCCCCTGCTTGACCGGCTCTGGGGCATCGCCCATGGCCACGCCGATGCCTGCATAGCGCAGCATTTCGAGATCGTTGTAGTTGTCGCCGATGGTCATCACCTGGTCGCGGGTCAGGCCTAGCAGGTCTTCGGCCAAAAACCGCACCGCCTCGCCTTTGTTGGCCTTGGGGTGGGTGGCCTCAACAAAATATTCGACCGATCGCGTCAGGTATAGGTCGTCGGTGGGGTAGCGCTGGCCCAGGTCGCTGAGAATATCGCTGAGCAGGCCAAGGTTGTTGCTCAGGGTCAGCAGCTTGGTGGTTTCGATGGCGACATTGCCCTTGAGCAGCGCCGCCAGATCTCCCGCCGCCACGGGGCGAATGCCCGATCGCTCGGCGTAGGCTTCGGTGTCGTCAATCACCGCCCGCACGTGGAGCTGGTCGTCGATATAGAGGTGAATCGACAGGTCGCCCCCGGCTTCCATCGGAGCCAGGTAGGTGAGCAGCTCTAGGGCCAGCTGCCGGGGCAGCGGCGTGTGGCGGTGCAGTTTTTGCGTGTTGGGGTCTTTGATGAAAGCCCCCTGGTAGGCCATCAGCGGCAGGGTTGAGCCGACGGTTTGGTAAAACCGCAGGGCCGACTGATACATGCGCCCGGTGGCGATCGCCACCGCCACCCCCCGCTGCTGCACCGCGCGAATCGCCTCCATCACGGGCAGGTTAATCTGGTTAGATACGCCAGCCAGGGTGCCGTCGATGTCGAGTACGAGTAGACGAATGTCGGCAGTCATGGGGTCAGCCTGTAGAGGTTTCCGGGTTTATTATCTCTGGCCAGGGCATCAACAAGAGCACCATTCGGGGATAACCATTGAGAAACTCTGGGGCGGTTGGGGCGATCGCGCTGCAAAACCCTCCACCCAACCCGCTATCCTAAAACTATGCCGCTACCCATTGAGGATCTGATGGATACCAAGGCCTTTAAGCGCTCTTTAAACCACTCCGACAAGTACTTTCGCCAGGGGTTTGGCCACGGCGAAGCGGTGGCCGGGCAAATGCAGACCGAGTACAACAGCGGGCTGATTCAAGAAATTCGCGATCGCAGCTACACCCTCACTCGCGGCAATGTCACCATCAAGCTAGCCCAGTCCTTTGGCTTTTGCTGGGGGGTCGAGCGGGCCGTGGCCATGGCCTACGAAACCCGCCAGCACTTCCCCACCGAGCGCATTTGGATCACCAACGAAATCATCCACAACCCCAGCGTCAACCAGCGCCTGAAGGAAATGGCGGTGGAGTTCATTGAAGTCATTGATGGCGACAAAGACTTTTCGGGGGTGGGCCAGGGCGACGTGGTGATTCTTCCTGCCTTTGGGGCCAGCGTGCAGGAAATGCAGCTGCTCAACGACAAGCGCTGCACCATCGTCGACACCACCTGCCCCTGGGTCTCTAAGGTGTGGAACACGGTCGAGAAGCACAAGAAAAAAGACCACACCTCCATCATCCACGGCAAGTACAACCACGAAGAAACCGTCGCCACCAGCTCCTTTGCGGGCAAGTACCTGGTGGTGCTGAATTTAGCTCAAGCCAACTACGTGGCCGACTACATTCTCAACGGTGGTGATAGAGAAGACTTCATGGCCAAATTTGGCAACGCCTGCTCCGCCGGGTTTGACCCCGACACTGACCTCGATCGCATCGGCGTTGCCAACCAAACCACCATGCTCAAGGGCGAAACCGAGCAGATCGGCAAGCTCTTCGAGCATACCCTGCTGAAAAAGTACGGCCCCCAGGCCCTCAACGACCACTTTCTCAGCTTTAACACCATCTGCGATGCCACCCAAGAGCGCCAAGACGCCATGTTTGAGCTGGTGGATGAAAAGCTCGACCTCATGGTGGTAATCGGCGGCTACAACTCGTCCAACACCACCCACCTGCAAGAGATTGCGATCGAGCGCAGCATTCCCTCGTACCACATCGACAGCGCCAGCCGCATTGGCCCCGGCAACCGCATCGAGCACAAGCTGCTCCACGGCGATATGACCACCACCGAAGGCTGGCTGCCCGATGGCCCGATCACCGTTGGCGTCACCTCCGGCGCGTCGACCCCCGATCGCTCGGTAGAAGAAACCATCGAGCACATCTTTGCGATTAAGGCCGCTAGGGTCACCGCCTAAATTCTGCTCGCCTACCTCTGGTTGCCCAGGGGCGCACAGCCTGAGATCGATAGCCTACCCCAGCGGCATAGCCAGCGCTGGGGTAGAGGTGCGATCGCGGGTGCAATGGCCATCGTTTATTTGCCGTGGCTGAAGTCTATCTACAGACACCACCAGACCCCAGCCAAAAGCTTTGCCAATCCACTACCGGCGGTACAGATTGGCAAAGCTGCTCGATTCCAATACAGTGTTGACGCGATCAAAATTTGCTTCCCTTTGCCAACCGTTGAAGATCAGGCTGTCTAAAGGGCAAGTTAAGCAGAAACGAGGTTAGCTGCACCGCGTTCAGATACCCCTATGCATCTACGGTCAAACCTGGGGATCGATTAACTACCCTATGTCCTTTCAACTCAACCCTTACTTTGGCGTGCTGGCCCTGACGGCAGTGATCAATGTGCTAGTCGCTAGCCTGGCCTGGCAGCGGCGTGGCTCAACGCTAGCGCGCACGTATTTTTCACTGATGATGATAGCCGGTACCTTCTACGCAGCAGTGGCCGCGATAGAAGCAGGGTCGGTAACCGTATCCGATAAAATTTTTTGGTCAACGCTAGAATATGTCGGCACTGGCGGCATCGCCGTCTTTTTCTTTCTCTTTGCCGAAGCCTTTGCCCACGAGCGATCGCGCTTCAATCCCTATCAGCTGATCCGCCTGAGCATTTGGCCCCTTTCCAATGTAATTTTAGTAGCCACCAATGCTTGGCATCACTGGATCTGGACTGCGGTTATTATTCCAGGCTCACCACCTAGCAATGTTGCTATTTATGAGCACGGCCCTGGCTATTTCTGGGTGCTCCTCTGCATGTATCTATACGGAATCCGAAGCATTCAGCTATTGGGTCGCTCCACCTTCAGCGGCGGAACTTTACGACGGCGACAAGCGTTTTTTTTACTCCTGGGGTCGTTGTTTCCCTATTTAAGTGGCGCACTCTATTCACTGCGCATCACTCCCCCCGGCTTAAACCTGACGCCAATGTCTCTGATCGCCACGGGGCTATGTTTCTTTTGGGCACTCTTTCGTATGGGTGCCTTTGACACCACTCCCATTGCCCGCGAAATGTTAATCGAACATCTGCGAGATGGGGTCATTGTCATCGATCTAAAGCATCGCATTGTCGATATCAATCCCCAGGGGCGATCGCTGACCGGCTTAGACAACAGGTGCATAGGACAATCGCTCCAAACCACTTTTTCCAATTTCCCAGAAATTCTGCAAAACTACACCACAGGCGTAGAAACCCCCTTTGAACTTTGGCTCAGCACTCAAAACTCGTGCTATGCTACCGCACAAATTTCGCCCTTGGTAGACTACCAGGGCAGACTACAGGGCCGGTTGCTGATATTGCACGATATTACCAAGCGATATCAAGCAGAACTAAAATTACGTCAGGCTAACAACTGCCTTCAGCGCCAGCTTGAGGAAATTGAATTTCTACAAACCGAGCTAGAAAACCAGGCTAGGCAAGATCAGCTAACCGGGCTATTCAATCGTCATCACCTGAATGAAACGTTACCCAAGGAATTGCAGCAAGCCAGGCAGTCAAACTATCCTATCGTCTTCATCATGCTAGACATTGACCACTTCAAACATATCAACGACACCTTTGGACACCGGGTCGGCGATCTAGTGCTTAAATCTTTCAGCCAAATTCTCTCCCAGCAGATGCGAGTGAGCGATATTCCCTATCGACTAGGCGGAGAAGAGTTTTTAATGGTTTTCCCAGGCATGACATTAGAGGCCGGTCGTCAGCGGGCTGAATACCTCCGCCAAGCATTTGAAGACTCGGCTGTGTGCTGGGCAGGGACTAAAATCAAAGCCACCGTTTCGGGGGGCATCGCTATTTTTCCAGATCATGGCACCAACGACGACGATTTACTCCACGCGGCCGATCTCGCCCTATACGCAGCAAAGGAAACAGGACGCAATCAAATTATCTGCTTCAACAGCCTGCACCCCCAACCACACCAAGCCCTGCCCTAAAAGTTAACGACTTAGGAGCAAAGGAAAGTGGTTTTTTCCCTTTAAAGGGATGATGGCGTTGTCCTAGACGGTTTTTCTAAACCATGGGGCTGACCTTGCTCTCGCAGTTCATTTTGCCCACCATAGCCAGGATTAACATCTGCCGTGGTTATTCTATTATGGGTTACGGTATGGCACCGCTAATACCTCTATATCGCATAGCTGCGTAAAGCGCTCTCCACAGCATGATACTCCGCTTCCAAGCAGGCTAGGGTATTGACTACCTGCTCAGTGTTTTCTAAAGTCTCCATACTTTCTAAGTGCTGACAAAGCTGGCTTAAACGCAGCGCGCCTAGAGAAGCGCTGCTCGATTTAAGCCCGTGGGCCAGGCGCTGTAAAACCTCAAAATCGTGCTGCCCCACGGCAGTTTGCATAGACTCCAGTAGTGGAGGGGTATCGGCAAGATAAAAGTCAATTAACTCGCCAACCACCTCTCCAGTATCGTCCCCTAGTGTTTTTTTTAACTCGTCTAAAACTAGCGCGTCTAGGGTTGGTGACGCGAGTTCAGGGGCGGATGCGGGCAAAGGTGTTTCTGACGCCGCTGACAAAGGCCAACATTGACTTAGCACCTGGGCTAGTTCCTGCGGGCGAATGGGCTTGCTAACATACTCATCCATACCGGCATCAAGGCATTTTTGGCGATCGCCCTGCATCGCGTTGGCGGTCATAGCTACCAGGTAAGGCCGATGGGGCGGCAGCCAGCCCTGGCAGATGCGCCTAGCCGCTTCCAGCCCATCCATCTCTGGCATTTGCACATCTAGCAGCACCACATCGTAGGGTTGACGCTCTAACGCCTGCAGCACTTCTAGACCGTTGCCCACCGTATCTGCCCGATACCCCAGCCGCTTCAGCATCAGCAAAGCCAGTTTCTGGTTGACTAAGTGATCTTCAGCGAGCAAAATTCGCAAAGACTGCTTTGATGCTGGCGTCAGACTTTGATCCTCAGGCTGCTGCTTCAGCGGCAGCCGCAAAGGTTCTTTTAGGGCACGGGCTAACACCGTGTAGAGAAGGGCTGTTTTAATGGGCTTGTTGAGAAAGGCCACAAAGCGGTTCTGATCATCTGGGGACAGATGCTCGGGTTTGCCCATGGAAGTCAGCATGATCAGCGGCAAATGGACGTACCTGGGCAATGCTTGAATATGGGCGGCCAGAGTCAGACCATCCATGGCCGGCATTTGCATATCTAAGATGGCCAAATCAAAGGGCTTATCCTGCTGTAAAAGCGCCAAAGCCTCAGCGCCCGAAGCCGCAGCCACCGGGTGCATGTGCCATCCATAGGTTCGCTGCATCAGAATTTGTCGATTAATGGCACTGTCAGCGACAATCAAAACCTGTCTACCGGCCAACGCGTTAGCGGTAGCCACCTCTAGTTGAGGGCCAACCGAGGTCGTTAGGGTGAAGTAAAAGGTTGAGCCGACCCCCGGTTGGCTTTCAACCCACATCTTGCCGCCCATTAATTCGCTCAGTTTGTGGCTGATTACCAGGCCCAACCCGGTACCGCCATAGTGGCGTGTGGTAGACGAGTCGACTTGGCTAAAGGCCTTAAACAGTCGCTCTCGCTTATCGGCTGGGATGCCAATGCCCGTATCTCTGACCGCGAACTGAAGTTCAACTAGAGGAGCGGTAGCCTGGGCCTGGGCTGTCTGTAGTGAAACAGGCTCTAGCGATCGAGCTTCGACCGTTACCACCACCTCGCCCCGCTCAGTAAATTTGACGGCATTGTTGATCAAATTCACCAAAATTTGCCGCAGTCGGGTTACGTCTCCCAGCAGAATTTTAGGCACATCGGGGCCAGTTAGGTAGGCTAGCTCCAGCTCTTTTTCAGTGGCCCTGGGGGCAAGCAAATCCAGTGCTTCCTCCAGACAAATCCCTAGGTCGAAGGGCTGTTGTTCGAGTTCTAGCTTGCCCGATTCGATTTTTGAGAAGTCTAAAATATCATTGATGATAGTCAGCAGCGACTCTCCGCTGGAGCGAATAATTTCGATGTATTCTTGCTGGGTTGGCGTCAGTTCCATGTCAAGCAGCAGCCCAGTCATGCCAATAACCGCATTCATGGGAGTGCGAATTTCATGGCTCATAGTGGCTAAAAAGTCGCCTTTGGCCTGATTGGCCCGGTCAGCGACCTGTCTGGCCTGCTCTAGCGCCAAATTTTGATTTTGTAGCTTGGTCTCAGCTTGTTTGTGGGCGGTAATATCGCTGATGGTGCCGATAAAGCCCTTCAGTTGGTGGTCTCCATCGAGCAGCGGCATGGCCCGACCAAACACCCAGGCGACGGTATCATCCTGGCCAACAAAATCCTGGCCGATAAACCGAAATTCTAGGGCAAACTCTGCGCGAGTCTCGACCACCCGGTGCCATGCAGCCTGCACTCGCTGCTGGTCTTGGGGATGAACGGCTGCTGACCAGCCATAACCCAGGGCCTGCTCGGGTTGAAGTTGAGCCACCTGGCACCAGCGGTCATTGACGTAGGTGCACTGCCCCTCAGCATTGGTGAGAAAAATCCCTACGGGGGCAAAGCGTGACAGGGTGCGGAAGCGCCGTTCACTCTCTTGCAGTGCTTGCTCTGCCTGCTTACGCTGAATGAACTGGCCCACCTGGTTACCGGCGGCCATCAGCATGCTCTCTAGATCTCGATCTAGGAACTTTATCTGGGTGCTAAAAAACACTATGACGCCCATCACCTTGTCTTCGTAGATGATCGGGAAGCCAAAGGCGCTGCGTAGACCGGCTTTAGCTGTACTGCCAGCCCTAGGGCAATAGTCTGCCTTGGGGATATCGCTGATCCAATGGGGGGCAGCTTGCCCCCACACTCGCTGGGGAATGCCAATGCCGGTTGAGAGCGGCAGCTGCTGTGTGAGTTGAGCAAATTCTTCCAGGCGGGGCTGGCGGCGGCACCAGCTAGAGAGACATTGCAATCCACTACCGGGCGGATTGACTAGCCAGAGTTCGCCGGTGGCCCAGTCTAGACTGCCGCAGATGGCCTGCAAGATCTTGGTCGCTGCGCCTTCGAGGGTGGCTGCTTTGGCTAAGATGCGCGCGATCGCATGTTGGGCCTGTAGCCGCTGCTCGGTGCGCTTGCGATCGCTAATGTCAGTAACGCTGCCCTCGTAGCCCCCAGGGATGCCCTCGGCATCGTATACCAGACGAGCATTTTCAGAGGTCCAAATAATCTCTCCGTCCTGGCGATAAACCTGAGATTCAAACGCTGAGATCCGTCCTTTTAACTCAACCTGGCGCATAAACCGCTGTCGATTGCTCGGTCTGACATAGAGCTGCTGCTCAATGTTCGTCACCTGAGCGACCATCTGGTCGGCTGAGTCGTAGCCAAAGATCTGAGCCATCATCGGGTTAGCCCTCAGGTAGCTGCCGCCTGGGGTAGTGCGGTAGAGACCTTCGATGGCGTTTTCAAATAAATTGCGGTACTCAATCTCGGTCTGCTCTCGCTCGGCCATGGTTTGAGCTAAGGCCTTGAGGCTGCGGCGCAGCTCTAGCTGGCTCATGACCTGATGGGCGATCGCCTCTAGCGCCCCTAGCTGCGGCTCCGTCAAATCCTTGGGAAACCGGTCAAGCACGCAGAGGGTGCCCAGGGCGTGCCCGGCCGTCGTTACCAGCGGCACCCCGTAGTAACTGCGGATATGGGGTGCTCCCGTCACCAGGGGGTTATTCACAAAGCGCTGATCGGCTAGGGCATTGGGCACTTTGAACACATCGGGTTCAAGAATGGCGTGGGCACAAAACGCCACATCTCGGCTGGTTTCGGGGGTGTCTAAGCCAACCCGGGCCTTAAACCACTGGCGGTTTTGATCGATCAGGCTGACTAAGGCGATGGGTGTTCCACAGATGTAGGCCGCCAGCTTAGCGAGATCGTCAAAGGCGGCTTCGGCCTGGGTATCGAGAATGTCATAGCCCAGAAGGGCTGCCAGCCGCTGATCTTCGCTCGGTGGCAGAGAAGTCTGCATGGTTGAAAGCCCTTGTGAGAAAACAGGTCGGAGATTATAACCGTGACCCAAGGCGGTAAATCTAAAATTGGCTCTCCCTTTCGCTAGGTTGAGAGATGAGCGCAGTAGGCAACTCAATTTCCAAGCCTAAGCGCTCAATTCTGACCTACACCAGTAGTGTCGCTGAAAGTAGCTGTCGCTGAAAATGGCGCTAACCACCCCGTTACGTCAGGATTCCCAGTTTACGCATTTGGCTAAGGACAATTCTGACAACGAAAATACCAAGAATTTTGCTGCCTCCTAAGGACGCAGGCTCTGCGCCCCTACCTGGTGGTATTTTCTTTCCTGGAGACTTCCTAAAACGTTGCTCTCACCTGTCCCCGCAGGGCGCGGTTACTGTAGTCGCTGCCTTCGGCTCCGGCCGCGACGGTGTTAAGAGCGTAGCCCAGATCTAGCTCTACCTGGTTAAACTGAGCTGTACAGAGGGCCTCGTAGCCGTAGGTGCGCGACCATTCCCCCATCAAACGCTGGGGGCCTAGGTTGGCCGCGACTCGACAGGACACCGCTTCAGCCACCTGACCCCGCCAGGCTAGTTCGGCATTGGTGACCAAAAAATCGGGGGGCGAGAAGTAGCCGCTGGTGGCCTCTAGATCGCGATTGAACTGCCAGTTGAAGAGGTTCGCCGCCAGGGTAAATTCTCCCAGCCGCTGCTCTAAACGGCTAAAGGACTGCTGCTCCCAATTGCCATCACTAAAGTGACCCAGCCGCAGCAGGGAGAAGAGACTGGTGTCGGGCGTAATTTGCCAGAACAGGTTAGGACCATAGCGCCAGGCCGAAATTTGATTTTGCAGGCTGGTGGCGTTGATTTTATAGGCACCGTAATCTAGGTTGAGCGATAGGGTAGCGCTGTTGCCGATGGGTACTGAAGTATTGGCCGTCCCATTGGGGGCTAGGGGCAGGCGGTCAAACACATCGACCCCGGCTCCCAGGGTGGTGGTAAAGTCACCCATTTGGCGGATCCATGCCGCTCTCAGGGGAACGTTCAACACCTGATCTACAGCAGGCTGAGTGAAGGAATTCAACCCGGTGGAAAAGCTGAGGCGATCGCCGTTAGCCAGCCGCCCGGTCACCGTTGGCTCAAAGATGCGGTTGCCCCGGGCAAAGTTATTAAAGTCATCTCGAACGTCTACGGTCAGGGTTTCGATTTGCCAAAACGGCGCATCGGCGGCGGTAGAGTCGGGGTCAGGGGAGCGGCTGGGCGGTGCCGGAGGGGGCACAAACAGGCCAGGGTTAAGGTTCTCGGGGGCAGAAATCAGCAGATCGACCGCCCGATCAGAGTCTATCTCTAGGGGCAAGAACTCTGGAGCCAAGAACTCTGGAGCCAAGAACCCTGGGGCCAAGAACTCTGGGGATAGCACTGGGGAGACATCTGGGGCAGGTGCAGAGTGGATCTGAAGAGACTGAGCCTGACCAGGACAAGGGCTAGCTATCCCCAGAAGAGCAGCGACACTGAGGCACGGAACCAATCTAAAAATAGATGTCATTGATTGCGGCGTTGACAGGTTGGTTAATCCCTAGGGCAGCCATGGGTACTGAGCGGGTAAAACTGGCAAAGCCCTGGTGGGAAAAAACCAGTGTGGGTAATCTTAGAGGGGATTGTAGCTATTCTGCCCAAACAATGGCGCTCTATGGCGATTTACCCGGCTCATAGAGGTGAATTTTCGTCTTGTTGTACCGTCTTTTGATAGGTTTTGCCCATGAGCGGTACCGCAGCATTGTTGACAGATCAGCTACCGTTGAGGCGCAATCGGCGCATCCGACTGCGAGATCGCACCCTCCTGTTTCGCTACCTGGTGGTCGTCAACCTGATTTTGGGGGGATGGTATCTGCACTGGCGCCTTACCCAGTCGATTGGCCAGGCGGCGCTGTGGCTGGCCCTGCCCCTGCTGGCGGCGGAGATCTATATGTATTTTGGCGGCGTGCTGTTTTTGGTGGGGCTGTGGCGACCGATTCAGCGTCAGGTGCGATCGCTCAATCAGCTCACGCCGCCCCTGGCTCCAGACCATTACCCCACCGTTGACGTCTTTATTACCTGCTGCAACGAACCCGCCGCCATCGTCGAGCAGACCACCCTAGCCGCCCTGGCTATGGACTACCCGGTGAACCAGCTGCGGGTGTACATCTTAGATGACGGCAACGCCGCCGATATTCGAGCGCTGTCTGAGCGGCTGTGTTTGCTCGATCTGCGATCGCCCCCGTTGCAGGCCGCCGCCGCCGCCCTCGATGCCCAGCGCAACCAGCTAACCGCCCGGCTGCGCCAGGTAGAAGCTTTGCATCAAGACGTGGCGGCGGTGGAGCAGGTGCTGAGTCAGCACAGCCTGAGGGTGTCATCTCAGCCTGAGCTGTTGCCGCAGATCCTGGCCTGGTTTGATCAGCTGCGCCCCGCCGCCCTGCCCGATCAGGTGTGGCTGGCCTGCCAAACCGCCCTGGGGGAAGGGTTTGACAATGCCCTGCACCATGCCCACAAAGACCTACCGGCAGAAACGCCGATTGAGCTAGAAGCGGTCATTCTTAACTATGGGGTACTGCTGCGCATTTGGGATTGTGGCCACCCCTTTGATCTAGAAGGCTATTTGCAGACCCATGGTGAGCCGGTGGATGACTGGGCTGAGCGCGGTCGTGGCCTGACAATTTTGCGGCAGGTGGTCGATGACCTGTCTTACTTTCGATCAGACGATGGCCGCAACTGTCTGCTGCTGATCAAACGCTATGAACCGCAGCCCGAGGGGCTGTCTCCCGATCAGAGCGAGCGTTGGCAGCGCCTGGGCCAGCTCCAAAGCCTGCATCAGCTGCTGCGGCTGAGTCAGCCCAGTCAGCCCAGCGCCACGGCGATCTTAGCGGCTCAAAGGCAGTCTCTACAGGCCCAAATCGACCAAAAGACTGATCAGCTGGCCGACCTGGCGCGCTGCCGCTACATTGCCCGCGACAAGCCCAAGGGCCGCCCCCACCATGCCAAGGCTGGCAACATCAATCATGCGCTGTTTTCTGGCGAAACCCAGGGCGACTTTGTGCTCACCCTAGATGCCGATCACATTCCCAAACCCCAGTTTATGCAGCGGGTGCTGCCCTACTTTTTTGATTTCAACCTTGATCGAGGCCAGTATGAGGGCAACCAAATTGCCTTTGTGCAAACGCCCCAGGCCTTTTATAACCTGCCCCAGGGCGACCCGTTTGGCCACGATGCCCACCTGTTCTATGGGCCCATTCAACAGGGCAAAGACGGCATGAACTCGGCTTTTTACACCGGCACCAATGCGGTGCTGCGGCGGGAGGCTCTAGTCAGCATGGGTCTGCAACACTTTGCCCTTGACTTTGCCAAAGATGAGCAGCGGCTGGCGGAGTTTGATCTAATTGGGGGGCTGTCTAGCATCAGCATTACCGAGGATATGAATACGGCTATGCGGCTGCACTCGGTGGGCTGGCGATCGGTCTACCACAGCGAGATTTTGGCTGAGGGTCTGGCTCCCGATGACCTCAGCTCGACGCTGAAACAAAAGCTGCGCTGGGCCCAGGGCACCATTCAGGTGATGCTGCGCGACAACCCGCTGCTCAAGCCGGGGCTGTCGTTCTGGCAGCGGCTGCAATACTTTCAAACCATGTACAGCTACTTTGTGGGCTTTTTTATTGCCATTTTTCTGGCCAGCCCGATTATCTTCTTTTTTACCGGGCTGATTCCGGTGGATAACTTTGGCCCTCAGTTTGCGCTGCACTTTGTGCCCGTCTATGTGATCAATCGACTGACCTTTGTGGCTGCCAGCTGGGGCATTCCGCTGAGGGAGCTGTGGCGCAACGAGCAGTATGCGATCGCCCTCTTCCCCCTCTACATTCAGGCGGTGTGGAGCGTATTTACCAACCAGCCCATCAAGTTTCAGGTCACGCCTAAGCAGCGCCAGTCAGGGGTTTATCTGGGCCTGGTGCGGGTACAGCTAATCTTCTTCGGGCTGACTCTAGCCGGCATGATCTGGGGCCTAGTTCAGCTGATTTTGGGCAATTGGCCCGATCCCTGGGTATACATCATTAATAGCGCTTGGGCTGGTTATCACCTAGCCTTGCTGTGGGTGATAATTCGCGCGGCCTGGTGGCGGCCCAAGCAGCCCAAAACTCCAGCCTAAGCTGGTCTTGTCCATATTTTTTGCGTCTACTACATTTTTTGCGTTTACTACATTTTTTGTGTTTACTACATTTTTTGCGTTTACTACCCTCTTATTAGGAAGACCCATGACGATCAAAGTCAAAACCCTAGAACCGACTGGCATGATGGACGGCGCTGCGGCCCATGACTTAAAAAACCAGGCTCTAGATGCCCTGCACCAGGGTGCCGACGGGGTGCTGCTCAACCTGTCCGCCATCACGTTTATGAATAGCTCTGGCATTGGGGCACTGGTGTCTACGCTCAAATCGGTGCGCGAGAAAGGCAAGCAGCTCTATATCTGTGGACTGAGCGATCAGGTGAAAATGATTTTTGAGCTAACCAAGATGGATCGAGTGTTTACGCTCTATGCCGATGTCGCCGACTTTGAGGCTAAGGTACTGACCGCCTAGGCCCCTATCAAACAGCAGGTTAACCCTCAGGGTGAGCCAGCGGTCGGTTTCCCTGAGCCTTGTAAAGCAGGCTTTCCAGTATGATCGCGTTGGTATTCACGCTAAGCGCGCGGTTGGGGCCTAGGTCAGCAGCTTCGTATTGCCCCGCCAGGTAGCCGCGCCCGCCTAGGCCTAGCATCTGGACCGACTGGCGCAGGCGCTGGGCATAGGCTGACGCTGGATAAAGGGCTGCCCAGGCAAACGCTGCCTTGGTGCTGAGAAAGCGCAGCCGGCCATAGTTTTGGCCCCGCGAGTTGACAGCGGCCCAGGGCTGACCATCGGCATAGACACTGTAGTAGAGAAAGTAGGGCAGGCGGTCTAGGGCGTCTTCGTTAACCGCTGTGAGCAGGCCGGTTTTTTCGTAGCGGTTGGCCTGCACCTGTAGCAGACTGTTGACCTGGTTGAGTTCGCTATCGGGCCAGCCTAGCTCTAGCCCCCAGAGCAAATAGGGGTCGTTGGTGAGGTAGTTGCTGGCTCCGGAGTTGGGGCGATCGCGCTGGTCAACCCACAGCGCCACCCCGTCCACCATGACTCTGTGAACCGGCGGGTTAGACAGCGCATTTTCGGCCTCTATCCCCCACCGCCGCAGGCTATGGGCGGCATACTGCTCATAGCCGAGACGACCTTCCTGCCAGTATTGCAAACCAGTACTCCCGGCCCCACTGCCCCAGAGCCAGCCGTCGCAAACCAGCTTTTGTAGGTCATAGCGGGCCACGATGCCGTCAATGCGGTCGGCATAGTCTGGGTAGTGAGCTTTGAGAATAGACAGACTCAGCAGGTAGCGGGCCATATCTAGCGCCGACCAGCCGCTGCGGCCCTGGCGGTCAGGCCGATTGTTGAGGGTTCGCATCTGTCCGCTGGCCGTGCTGTAAGCCTTATTGGGCAGAGCGGTCGCGGGCAGGGGCAGCGTTTCCAGGGTTTGCAGCAGCCGGTGGAGCCAGGTGTGAAATGGGTCGCCGGACACCAAACCCAGCTGATAGCCAGCATGCATACCCAGCAGGGCGCTGCCCTGATCCCACAGCGTGCTCCAGGCAATCCCGGCGATGCCATTCACTAGCCCGGTGGCCGAGGGCCAATTGTGTTCAAAATAGGCCCAGGCCCAGCGGGCAGCAGCTTGATCATCGGCAGATAGGGCCTCGATTAAGTTAGCGGGCATGGGCTAGCGGACGCAGCAAACGGGTGAAGTGGGTCGTGGCAGCTAAGGCCGGGCGCTCCAGTAATCGCCTGTATCGTTTGGGGTCAAATCAATTGGAGTCGCGGCCGCGGCGGGCAAGCCTTGCCCCTGGGCGTCGCCCCTGCGGATGGTCTGCCACCAGGGGGAGGTGTGATTGGCGTTGGGCTGCACCAGTGGGGCCGAGCCGGTGCAGCGGTGCAAAATAGCTTGCAAAATCAGGCTGTTGGTGCCGCTGGTAAAGCCGGGGGCCGGGCGACCGTCGGTTTCATACAGGCCTTCGTAGTAGCCCTGGTCGGGGTCAAAGTGCTCACGGGTAGCTTGAGCCACCCGTTGGGCGTAGGCATTGTTGGGAAACAGGGCCTCGTAAGCCTGGGCCACAGCGGTGCTGGCAACCCGCCCCTCGGAGGTGGGTCTGCCATCATCAGTCACCGCTGGCCAAGGGTCGCCATTGGCCAGCAGGGGGCTGTGCACCACGTAGGGAGGATGATCAATCAGGGCAGTGCCCGAAGCGCTGAGGCGGTTGGTGCGCTGGTAGCGAGCCGCCTCAGCCTGAACCATGGGCTGCAAGAGCGATCGCATCTCTGGCCCCAGACCAAACTCCAGCCCGTAGAGCACAAAGGGCGTACTGGTGGTAATATTTGGCCCTGCTGGTGCAGATTCAGCGCTGGCCCGGTGCGTAGGGATGGCCTGACCTTCTAACTCGGTGGTCACATAGCGGCTCGCCGGGGCCGATTGGCTGGCATCAAAGCCCCACAGCTGAAAGGCGCGGGCGGCATACTCCTCGTAGCCGAGCTGGCGGGCGGGGGTAATGACAATGCGATCGCGGCCGCCCTGCCCCTGAGTCAACTCTGCCATCGCCACCTGACCATTGCGAATCACCCGCAAAAAAGACCAGTCCATGACCGTCTGATCGACGGCCTCGGTATATTCGGGGTGGCAGGTTTTGAGCTGGTGCAGGGCCGCCAGCAGCCGCCCCGTATCGAGCCCCGACCAGCCACTGCCGCTGGAGTTGGCATTGCCGCCGTAGGTAATTGGCTCCAGGGTGAGAGTGCTGTAGGCGCGGTGGGGCAGCTCTCCGGCAAACAGGGGCATCTGTTGCAAGGCTGCCAGCAGATGCCGAACCCGCTGATCAAACTGGCCGTTGTCTAAAATGCCTAAACTCTGGGCCGAGTGCAGCGCCGCCAGATAGTTACCCATACCCCAGAGGGTGACCCCCGGCAGGTCACTGCGATCGGGCACCAGCCCTGTAGACATATTGTGGGTCTCAAAATACTGCCAGGCCCGCCGCGCCGACTGATTATCTACCGCCTTTAGGGGCAGCTCAGGCCGAGGACAGGCCGCCGACTGGGGCGGGCCAACGGCGGCGATCGGGGCAATTACCCGCCCAGGTGCCGCTGGGGTAGCTGCCCCTGGCACCTCAGTCGGGCCGGGAACACCGGGGGAAGCAAATTGGCCACCGCTTAGAATCGGCTGAGCCCCCCGCGCTTTGTAGTAAAGAATCTCTAGAATCAGGCCGTTGGTATTGCCCGTCAAGATGTCGTTAACCGGCGGTTCGGGCTCCGACAGACCCGATTCAAAAATTCCAGCGTAGTAGCCCTGCCCCGAATTGGCGCGATCTTTCACCGCATCAAAAATCTGCTGGGCATAGGGGTCGTCGGGGTAGAGGTAGCGCCAGCCAAAGGCCGCCTTGGTGCTCAGGGTGCGCAGTTCGGGGTGAGGTTCATTCGCCTCGGTAATTACAGCCCAGGGCACACCATTGGCGTAGACCGTGCTGTAGAGAAAGTGCGGCGGGCCATTGATATTGTCTTCAGAAACCGCTGTCAGCAGCCCGGTATCTTCGTAGCGGCGTTTCTGAACCTCAAATACTCGCCGGCCATAGTCGGCTAGCTCCCCCTGCAAGCCAAACTCAATCGCATCCAAAATGTAAGATTCGCTGACCACGTAGTTGTTGGCGTTGGTGGTCTGATAGTCTCGCTGATCCACCGGAATTTGCAGGCCGTAGATATCGACAAACTGAAACGGTTCGTAGGCCAGAGCCTGCGGCACCTCAAAGCCCCAGGTATAATACCCCCGCGCCGCATATTCTTCGTAGCCCAGGCGGCCTTCCTGCACCTTCAGCGTGCTGCCATCGGGCAGCACCGTCGCCCCGTAGAGCTGCCCGTCCTGAACCGAGGCGGCTACATCCCAGCTGGCCACAATGCCCGCTAGCCAGTCTGAGTATTGAGGATGGCAGGTACGCACCACATCAAAGGCGGCTAGCATTCGCCCTAGGTCGAGGGCCGACCAGCCAATGCCCCGGGGAGTTGGATTATTGCCATAGTCAGTCATGTCCCCCGTGGCGCTGCTGTAGGCTTTGTTGGGCAGCGTGCCCTCAAATAGGGGCAGCTGACTCAGGCTGTTGAGAAAGGGGTTGAGTCGACCATCAAACTCAGCCTGATCGATTAGCCCCAGCCAGCGGGCTGCATTCAAGGCTGTGAGATAGTTGCCCAAGTCCCAGAGGGTACTGGAGGGGTAGTCTCCAGCGGCGTTGATCAACCCTGTATCGGGCTGAACGTTGTTTTTAAAGTAGTTCCAGGCAGACTGGGCGTAGGCCCGCTCTTCGGGAGTTAGCGGCTGAGCCAGGGCAGCACACTGGCCAGATTCAGCTTGAGCCAGGGCTGGGGTAACCCCACTCAGGGCAAGCCACAGAGGCAAAAACAAGCTAGCTAAAAATAGCCCCCCCAACCGCATCCACAACCGTCGTCTGAACTGTGCCATAGGATAATCAGCGATAAAAGTTATGGACATCACAGGCATCGGCAAAGCACCGCTTGAGCCTGCGCGGACAGCGGTTGGCCCAACGATACCTGCCGTAAACTGGGTCAAGCGACTCTAGCTCAGCCGCCGCCTGGGTTTTGTCGGCAGCATTGACTAAAGCACTCGTTGAGCTGTTGTGGGGGTCAGGCGTCAGGCGATGGCCTAGCCACCCCAATCCCAAAATCAGCCCTACCCCGGTGGCGATGCCCCCCACAATGGGTATCACAGCCCAAATAAAGGGAGGAGCCTCAAATTCATCTTCAGTCATGGCATGGTTGGAGAGACTAGCCAGCCACCTCAGTGTACCCAGGCTAGCTAACCACCTAAACCTCAGCTCGCCAAGAACAGAGGCCTTCTCAAACTAGAGTCAACGCCGATGTTTAAACGATGCGCCAGGCCTAACGGGGAAAAAACTGTGCCCAACTTAGGGGTACATTGTGGTTGTGCCCCAGCTGATTTTGCTTAAAAAAGACTAAGGATAATTACTTAACTAAGGCCGTCAGCAGCTGTATCTCTTGGCAGAGAAATTAATTCTAGTAAATGACCATAACCCCACGCTCGATAACTGACGCTCCCCAGGTTCTAGTCGTAGATGATGACCGGGTGATTCGCACCATTTTGGTCAAACTGTTGCAGAAGGAAGGCTATCGGGTGATTGAAGCTGAGACTGGAGGAACTGCCCTGACCCAGTACCAGCGGTTTACCCCAGACCTGGTGTTGCTAGATGCCAAGATGCCTGGGCTAGATGGGTTCACCTGCTGCAAGAAAATCCGGGAAATGGCTGGGGGGGAGCATGTTCCCATTCTGATGGTGACGGGGCTAGAGGACGATGACTCAGTGGTGCGGGCTTTCCATTCAGGGGCCACAGACTATGTGAATAAGCCAATTCGGCCCTCAATTGTAGTAGGCCGAGTCCGCTATTTAATTCGGGCTGCCCAAGATCGCCGGGCGCTGGCTCAAAGTGAAGAGCGCTACCGCTCTCTGGTGACCAATTTGCAGGAGGTGATCTTTCAGCTTGACAACGCTGGCAATTTGACTTTTCTGAATCCGGCGTGGCAGAAATTTACTGGGTATGCCATCGCCGAAAGCCTGGGAAAACCCCTGGTTGAGTTTTTGCATTCGGCTGAGCACAAGCTGTATTGGCAACAGTTCCGGCGCGCTGAGGAGTCGTCCACCCGGTGTTACCAGCATCGCGGCCGTTGTATGACTCGCTCTGGGGAGTGGCTCTGGGTAGAAATGCAGCTCTGCCCCAACGGGGATGCATCGGGGGCGGTGCAGGGCTTGGCTGGGCGGTTGACCAATATTAGCGATCGCACTCGGCGTGAGCAACACCGTCGCTTGGAGTACGCCGTGATCAGGGCAATGACTAATCATGCTGATCCTCACCTCAGGATGCGTCGCATCTTGCAAATTATCTGCGGTAACTTGAACTTACAGCTGGGCGAATTTTGGCAACCCAATGGGCTGGGCCAGCTTGATTGCGCTGAAACCTGGCATTTAAACATCGATCAACTGGCCCACTTTGCCAGCGCTACTCAGGCGCTACAAGCAGACCAGAATGATCTTGAAATAGACATTGCTAACAAAGTTTGGCTTAGCGGAGACCCGATCTGGACTGACGAGCTTGAGCCCTACCTCCACGGGACTCGGCAGGTTGCGGCCCAGCAGGTAGGGTTTCAATCTGTGCTGGGGTTGCCACTAAGTCACGGCTCCGAGCGTTTGGGTGTATTGGTATTTTTCTCTCAAGCTGCGCGGCTAGCCAGTCAAGATACGCTGCGCGGGCTGACGATTTTAGCCAACCAGATTAGCCAGTATGTGCTGCGCCAGCGCGCTGAGAGTGAGCTGAATCGTCAAAATCAGTTGTTGCAGCTAGAGTTACAGGGAGCGGCTGATTACGTTGTGTCTCTTTTGCCCCGGTCAAATTGGATTTGCCCTGGCCCTGATCACCAAGCCCGCATAGAAGTAGACACCCAATTCCAACCTTCTAACCAACTGGGTGGCGATGCTTTTGACTACTACCAGCTCGATCAAGATCATCTGGCATTTTACCTGTTAGACGTGGCAGGTCATGGGGTCAAAGCGGCCCTGTTATCAGTATCTGTGCTCAATATTTTGCGCCAACAGTCTCTCAGCCATGCTGATTTCTATCAGCCTGAAACGGTGGTCACAGCCCTAAACCGAATTTTTCAGATGAACGAGCAAGGTGAAGACTATTTTACTCTGTGGTATGGGGTCTATCACAGTCCTAGTCGAAGGCTCACCTTCACGTCTGCCGGGCACCCTCCAGGGGTGCTAATTACCCCAGATAGCCCCCAAGCCCAGCTGAGTTACCTAGATAGTGATGGCATTGCGGTGGGCATGCTGCCTGATTTTCCCTTTGAGTCTAAGCAGTGCATCATTCCCCCTGGGGGCACGCTGTTTCTGTTTAGCGATGGTGCCTATGAAGAGATGGTGGATGAAAAACAGATCTTTGGATTTGATCGATGGGCCAATTTGCTGAGGCAGTACTGGCACTCTGAGCAAAATGATCTGTCTTTGTTACTAGAAGAGGTTCACCAAATTAGTGCCTGTGAAAGCTTGCAGGATGATTTCTCAGTGATGGAGATTCGATTTTCATAACCATCCATACACCATCACAGCGACACCCCTAGGGATCAAAACCGGGATGTGCATCCCTAGGCGAGGGCAATGGAGCAAAAGCGAATTTAGAGTCAGCCAGTCTCTAAATTCGCTAACTTAACTACAGCGACTGCATAGTGATCTTTGATTGTCGGTGCTAAGCCGCTCAACAATTTCGGTTTGTAAAGCAGGATCTTGCCGAGCCTGGGCCAAAATTTGCTCTGAGTCGACACCCTAAGAGTCAAAGATGACTGCGATATGACAATCCTGTGACGATGGTGTGAAGCCCCGTTGATCTAGACTCTAGATCGACGGGGCTTTAACCTAGGGCATGGCCCTAGATGTCTGATAAACCTATGATCGGCACTCAATCTACTGCAAAAACCATATTTCTCCTGGCCTCCATGGTGGGCTGGCTGATCGTGGGAGCAGCCTTGATGTATCTTTTTCCTGCGATCGCCGATCGTCTAGTCGGCAGCGATCTCACCCACCTGTGGATGACCAACCTCTCCCGCAGCGGCTACAACCCCACCCTCGGCTGGCTCGGCGGCGGCAGCGTTCTAGCCGTAACGGTGGCAGGCAACTGGGTCTGGTACCAGTACTTCGACAGTAAATCCTAAATCCTTTCAGAGAAAGGGCGATCGCGATCGCCAAGTTCTGCTTATAAAACCGCACCCCAAATGGAATAATTGCAAACTCCCGCATAACATTCGGCTGCTTTAGCAGACTCTGCACACAAGAAACGTTTCTGGACGCTGCTGCCAAACGTTTCCGTGCTCTGCTACTATAAGAGACTGCAAACGCAGCACGGGCGATTAGCTCAGTTGGTAGAGCGCCTGCCTTACAAGCAGGATGTCACTGGTTCGAGTCCAGTATCGCCCATATGTTTCATTGTTGTACGTTCGCACATTAAATGTCGCGGTTCGCAGATTAGTGTCGTTTTTCGCACAATCATATCGTTCTAGCCGAAATGGAAGGGTTTGGCCATCTTTTCTGCGATTCGCAAATTAGATGTCGTAAACAATAAAAAAGAGGCTTGGTACAAAATGCCGAGCCTCTTTTTTGCTCGAATTTCTGAAATTCCTGCTTAGTGCGGCCATGAATGAGCTGTGACAGATTGCTTTATTGTAAGGCAGGCGCTCCTTTCAACCCTTCTGATTCATGATTTTCCAACTTTCGAAAGGTCGAAAGCTGGGTTATGCCTTTCAGCGCCCCCATTACTGAGAGGGCTAATGCGCCTCTCAATCAAGCGGTAAGGGTGAGACCACCCAAAGAGCTTTCATTTCAACCCTCCCAGCAATGGGCGGACTGGCTTAGCTGTCTCATCTATTGTTGTCACAGTGGGGGTTAGTGCAGCGTAGCCTATGCTGGTAAAGGGTTTTGCGCTTTGTGAAGAGCCTACGGCGGTTTACATATAGTTGAGCCCTCCTATTTACATAGTCTTGCGTGCTTGTCCATGCATAACGCCTAATGAATTACGTTCGCCCCAACATCGCTGCGATGGCTGGCTACGTTCCAGGAGAACAGCCGCGCCCTGGCACAGGCATCCTGAAGCTCAACTCCAACGAAAATCCCTACCCGCCGTCTCCCCAGGTGATTGAGGTGCTGCGGCATTTTGAGGGTGAGCTGCTCAGGCGGTATCCTGACCCCTTTGCCCGCAACTTTTGCCAGGCGATCGCCGAGGTTCTAGGCATACCCGCAGACTGGATCATTGTGGGCAACGGGAGTGACGATCTGCTTAATCTCTTAGTGCGCGCCTGTGCCGACGCCGCAGCCCGACCGATTGTCTACCCCACTCCGACCTATGTGCTGTACCGCACCCTGGCGACTCTGCAACCTGCCACCGTGGTCGAGGTTCCCTATCCCGACAATTTTCAGTTTCCTTTAAAGCAGCTGGTGGATGCCCAGGGAGCGATTACGTTCATCGCGTCTCCAAATAGCCCCTCGGGTCATGTGGTGGCGCTGCCCGACCTGCGAGAATTGGCGCAGCAGGCTTCGGGCCTGGTGGTGGTGGATGAAGCCTACGTTGACTTTGCCGAGGGTTCTGCCCTATCGCTGGTGCAGGAGTTCGACAACGTGGTGGTGCTGCGTACCCTGTCGAAGGGCTATTCGCTGGCGGGGCTGCGGCTGGGGTTTGGGGTAGCTAATCCGACGCTGTTGGCTGAGCTATTTAAGGTCAAAGACAGCTACAACGTGGATGCGCTTGCGATCGCATTGGGGGCAGCGGCAATACGCGATCAAGTCTACAAAAATGCCTGTGTCAACCAAATCAAAGCATCGCGGATGGCATTGACCAAAGAGCTGCGGCAGATGGGCTTTAAAGTGCTGGATTCTCACGGCAATTTTGTCTTGGCAACGCCGCCCCAGGGCAATGCGGAGCAGCTGTATCTTGCCCTAAAAGAGCAGGGCATTTTGGTACGCTACTTCAACCAACCCCGGCTAGGCGATAAGCTGCGGATTTCGATCGGGACAGCTGATCAAAACCACGCGCTGACTGCCGCCCTCGCCCGTTTAACCCACGCTTTGTAATACGCTATGACTGAGCCAGGGAGTGTCTATATCATAGGGGCGGGGCCGGGCAGCCTCGACTACCTGACGGTGCGGGGGTACGCGCTGCTACAGCATGCCGAGTGTCTGGTGTACGACGCTCTGGTGGATCAGGGGTTGCTGGCGCTGCTGCCAGAGGGGTGCGATCGCATTGACGTGGGCAAACGCGGCGGCCAGCCCAGCCCCCCCCAGGCCGAGATCACCCAGTTATTGGTGCGGCTCTCCCTAGCGGGTCGCTCGGTGGTGCGGCTCAAAAGCGGCGACCCGTTTATCTTTGGCCGCACCGCCGCCGAGGTGCAGGCGCTCAACGAAGCGGGCTGCCCGGTGGAAGTGGTGCCCGGTATTTCTTCGGCCCTAGCGGCCCCGCTGCTGGCGGGCATTCCCCTCACCGACCCGGTGTGGAGTCATGGATTTGGTGTGGTCACCGCCCACGACCCCGATCTACTCGACTGGGCTACCCTGGCGCGTATGCAGACTCTGGTGGTGCTGATGGGCAGCCGCCATTTGGAGGAGATTATTCAGCGCCTGCGCCAAAACGGCTGTCGGGGCGACATGCCGGTGGCGATCATTCGCTGGGGCGGTCACCCCCAGCAGCAGGTGTGGGAGGGCACGCTGCTAACGATTCGCCAGGTGACGCGGGGAGAAGCGCTGTCGCCCTGCGTGATTGTGTTTGGGGAGGTGGTGCGGCTGCGGCGGTATTTGGGGGCGGCAACGGCCAGCGGGTCAGATGGTGTTCGGGAACAAGAATCAGATGGTGTTCGGGATGCAGAATTCATCACGCCCAGTTTAGGGCAGACACGTAGGTCTGCCCCTACGGTGACCCCGTCACCCATCCACCCGTCCACCCATCCACCCGTCCACCCATCCACCCATCCACTCTCTTCCAAGACCATCCTGATCACCCGCGCTACGGATCAATCGAGCGCTTTTGCCGACCTGCTCATGGCCCAAGGGGCGACGGTGGTGGATCTGCCAGCGCTGGAGATGCGGCCACCGTCGAGCTGGGCGGGGCTGGATGGGGCGATCGCTGCCCTCCCCACCTTCTCTTGGCTGCTACTCTCCTCGGCCAACGCGGTGAATTTCTTTGTGGATCGACTGCTGGATCAGGGGCAGGATCTGCGGGCTTTAAGCGGACTGAAAATTGCTGTGGTGGGCCGCAAAACGGCGGCGGTGCTGAGAAAGCGAGGGCTGGTGCCCGATTTTGTGCCCCCCGACTACGTGGCCGATTCTATGGTTGAGAATTTTCCCGAAACTGTGGCGGGGCAGCGGCTGCTGTTCCCCAGGGTCGAGAGCGGCGGGCGCGAGGTGCTGGTGCAGGCCTTCACCGCCGCCGGGGCGGAGGTCGTGGAGGTGGCGGCCTACGAGTCGGGCTGTCCAGAGTTTCCCGATCCTCAGGCAATTGAGGCGCTGAGGGCGGGCCGGGTGGATGTGATCACCTTCGCCAGTTCTAAAACAGTGGCCCACACGGCTCAGCTGCTAGAACAGGGACTGGGTTCCCAGTGGCGAAGCCTTTTAGACAGCGTGGCGATCGCCTCCATTGGCCCCAAGACCTCAGACACCTGCCACCGGCTGCTGGGCCGGGTCGATATTGAGCCACGCGAGTACACCTTAGACGGGCTAACGGAGGCGATCGCCGCATGGGCCAGCGCATCATTGGGCTAACCGGGAGCATCGCCACGGGCAAATCTACCGTGTCAGACTATCTGGCGCAGCGGCATCAGGTTCCGGTGCTGGATGCCGATCTCTACGCGCGGCGGGCGGTGGCGCCAGGGTCAGCAGCTTTAGACGCCATTAGGGCCCGCTACGGAGCAGATCTGATTCACGACGATGGCAATCTAAACCGAGGCCGGCTGGGGGAAATTGTCTTTCATGACCCCGCCGAGAAAACCTGGCTAGAGCAGCAGATTCACCCTGTGGTGCGGCGGTGCTTTGGGGCGGCCATGGCAGAACTCTCCCAGGCTCCGGTGGTGGTGCAGGTGATACCGCTGTTGTTTGAGGCCAACCTAACCGACCAGGTGAGCGAAATTTGGGTGGTGACCTGCGCCCTGGCCGATCAGCGCCAGCGGCTGATGCAGCGCAACGGACTCAGCGCCGAGCAGGCCGATGCTCGCATTTGCAGCCAGATGCCCCTGGCCGAAAAAGTCAACCGGGCCGACCTGGTGATTGATAATTCTGCCGATTTGCCCGCCCTATTTCGCTGCGTCGATGACGCGTTGCAGCACCTCTCCTAGGGCCGTCGGGTCTAGGGCAGAGTCTTTGGCGTAGGCGGCGTAGGGGCTGCCAGGGGTCGGCCCCTGATGGTGTAGCCAGAGGGCACAGAGGGTGGTGCGGGCGGGCGCATGGGGCCACAGTCCCCGGTGGTTTGACAGGTCGAGCACGGTGGCCAGATGGGTCTGGCGCTCTAGCCAGTGGCGCAGGGGGGCGCTGTTGCCCTGCGCCCAAAAGGGGTCGAGCACCACCGCGCAGCGGCCGCCGGGGCGCAACAGCTGGAGGCTGCGCTCCAGGAACAGCCTCGACCAGTAAAGTCGCCCCTGGTTTTGCCCCTCGCCTGCCTGGCTGCTGTGGGGGTAATGCTCAGAGCGGCGCAGGTAGTTGCTCAGCCAGGTAACCTGGCCCCGATACTCGGCCCAGGACTGGGCGAGATCGGGGTCGATGGTCAGTACTTCGCGGTAGTTGTGCAAGAAGGTTGAGGGGGCCACCTGCTTTTGCTCAAATAGGGGTGCATATTGCTCGACAAAGCTTGCCTGGGTAGCCTCGATCGCCCCGTGCGGCAGGTGGCTGAGCACGATGTCAAACCCGCCGCGATCGTGCAGTAACCCGTGGAAGTAAAACCCCCAGTGAAAGGGTTGGGCAGCATTGACGTCGGCCTGGCTGACGGGGCGGGTGGGGCGATCGCCCACCGGGTCGGAAACCCGCAGGCTCAGCTGCTGGCTGCACTCGCTCCACAGCAGGTGGGTGAGCTTGCCCTGGGCAATGGCGTTTAGCTCGTCAATGCGATCGCGCAAAAAGTCGGCCTGAGCGTAGGCGGGCACGCTGCCCACCTCGGCTAAGAGCTGGGTCTGGCTGCGGTAGTGCTCAAGCCGCACCTGGCGCTCAGCGAGGGCCGACTGGTAGCTGTCGGCGATCAGCGGCTGGAGCAAATTGCCCTGGAGGGGAGCCTCTGGCTCCGTAGCTTTTGTCTTCGCCCCCCGCTTGGGCGGCACCTGGTCAAACCGTTCGTCCTCTACCTGCACTAGGCCCACTAGGGCATTGCCCGCCAGCACCGTCAGCGTCAGGTCGGGCAGGGTGGTCAGCTCCGCCGGGTGGGTGGCGTGCTGCACCCCCTGCAACCACAGCCGCAGCCGGGCTAGCTCCACCGCTGGGGGCCACAGGTCGAGACCGTAGAGGGCGTGGGTGGCAAAGTGTTGGTAGAGGCCCAGGGTAGAATCACTGGCGGCAGGTTTGGCCCAGTCGGGAAGATTTTTGGTGGAGCCAGGGGCTGCGATCGCCCTCAACCCCTGGGCTAAATCCACCAGCTGATTCAGCGCCGCCACCAAGAAGCGGCCTGACCCACAGGCGGGGTCAAGCAGAGTGAGCTGGCCCAGCTCTGTCAAGAGAGCGCCGGCCTCGATGGGGGAAAGATCCTTCAGCAGGAGATCGGTAGATTTAGGGCGACGCCCGATCAGCGCCTCAGCCTGATCGAGCAGGGTGGCGTGGATGGTGCGATCGCACAGCGCCCCCAGCAGTGGTTCTGGCGTGGCCAAAACCACCCCAGCATGGCCATTGACCGCCTGCTCAAGCAGCACCCCCAGGCCCGCATCTAGACCGCTCGGGGCCGCTGCCGCTAGGTCAGCCAGCCAGTTGAGGGCTGGCTCAAAGGCCCCATCGGCCAAGGGCACATGACCCCAGCGCTGGTCTAGCTCAGTAAAGTGAAACGGCCCCGTAGGCAAAAAAGGCAGCGCCCCAAACCGCTGGCCAAAGGCCGGAGGACGTTCTTCTACAGGTAGGGTAAAGCCCTGCTGGCACAGAGGTTGAAGCACCTGCCCAAAGAAACTGTCCAGCTCGCGCTGCTGGCTCTGGCCAAACTGATTGTGCAGATACCACTCATCGCCCCCCAGGTAGCCCCGCTGTTGCAGCGCCGCTACGGCAATCAGCCGGCTCAGCAGCAGGGTGGCGTAGTGAATGCGCTGTCCTCCGGGCAATGGCCTGAGGGCGTCGATCAACGTCTGCCAGCTCTGGTGAAAGCCCGCCGCCAGGGTGGGTAGCTGCTCTGCCGTCAGGCCCATAGCGCCTAGGCCGAGGGTGACTGCTTAGCCGCCGTGGCGTAGTCGCGAAAGCGGTTGAGGTCGTCTTGCAGGGTGGCCTCTACCAGGCGACCTAAAAACAGCCCGTCCATCCATTTGATCACGGCGGGCACCGAGTACGACACGGTGAGCTTAACGGTAGACTCGCCCTCTTTGCGGTCATAGAAGCGAATCGCCCCCCGGTTGGGCAGCCCGTCGATCGCCTCCCACTGAATAATCTGGTGAGGCACTAGGCTGGTGATTTTAGAGCGCCAGGTAAACTCTAGACCCCGCGAAGCCAGCTTCCATTCTGAGATGTCGGGGTCGGCCTCAGAGATTTTTACCGAGTCAATCCACTTCATCCAAAGCGGCATTTGCGTCAGGTCAGACCACAACTCCCAGGAGGTTTCCACCGGTACATCGACATCGACTAAAACGCTGTGATCGAGCCATTCACCCATGGTTTCTCCCTGTCGTTACTAAAGCTGCGCCAATCGCCAACCCGCAATCCAGAATTCTGCCACTGAGAACCCAATCAGGCTACGCCATTGCCCTATTCAGCGTTCACTCTATATTACCTGCATTTTCCCAGCCCCATCTTCCCTAATCCCCCATCTCCGCTCCTTATACCAAATCCTGCTTGTCTACCCCTGATTCAACCGGGCGCATGCGATGCGCCCCTACGGTTTGGCGTTTTGGGAATCGGGGTTATGTGATTCGGATTTGGTATTACTCCCCCTTCCTCGCCACCAGCGTCCGATGCCGAGGATCACTAGGCACTGTCACCGACGACTCAAACCCGGCAGCCCGCAATGCCGCCTCCAAATCAAAGGTGTAGTAGTCGTCGCTCCAGGGTTCGGTGCTTTTCATCAGGGTAAAGAGCACCGGGGGCAGCGCCTGAATCACGGGCGACTGAGGGTTGTTATCGACGATCGCCAGGGCACCGCCGGGTCGCAGCACTCGTAGGGCTTCGGCAAAAATCGCCTGGGTGGCGGTGCGGGGCAGCTCGTGGGCGACAAACTGCATGGTCACCACATCAAAGGAGCCGTCGGCGAAGCCCGTGGCCTCGGCGGCAGCATGCACCCACTGGGCAATCTCGCCCTGGGCATCTTGGGCCTGGGCCACCGCCAGCATGTAGGGCGAGAGATCTAGACCCACGGTGCGTGCTGCTGGGGAATTTCTTGGGGCGTAGTGGCGATGCAGGCTCAGGGTGGAGATGCCCACTGAGCAGCCCAGATCGAGCATGTCGTTTACCTGGGCGGGGCCGTGGGCATCGAGCACCGCCAGAAAGCTCTGCCGCAGGCGAGCCTGGGCCGCTTGCCAAGAGATTGCTTCCTGGGGCCAAATGCGCAGGGCCATGGCGTAGGTGGCGGGAGCGGCCTCAAAGGCAGCCTGCCAGCACAGATTGCCCTCGCTGTAGGCGTGGAAGGGCACCTGGTAATAGTCGGGGTAGACTAGCGCTGGGTTGGTCAACGCCTCTAGGCGCTGGCGCATCTTTGGGGTGTCGAGATCGATACAGGTCTGCCGCCAGGGAACGCCGTTTTTCTCGGCGGTTTTGATCATCACCTGGCGGGCCTGGCGCTTCATTAGGGCGTAGAGGGCCGGAGTCTGAATGGCGCGGTTGACGACCCGCGAGAGCAGGTCGTCGCCAGCCCAGTCGGGCTTGAGTTTGGTCGTGGTCATGGTTGCGGAGGTGCGGTGTCGTTGCCGGTGGTGTCGTTGCCTACTTTAGCGGAAGCAATGCCCCGATGGCGGCAGCGACACCGGATTGATCTGACAGACCTACAGCATGCGATCGCTCACGGGAGGCAGCGCACTGTCGTCAAACACCTCTTCTACGCTGGGCGTGCTCGATAGGCCAAAGCCCTCCACCACCTGGTCAATGGTGGTCGCCAGGCGATCGGGGTCTACCCCGCCCAGGCCCTGGGTCTCCACTTCGGGGCTGGTGTAGAGCCGATCCAGGGCAATGGCAATCCGCTCTGACTCAATGGCCACATCAAACAGCTCGTCGTCAGCCAGGTCAACCACTGCCTGAAGGGCGGCATCGGGGTCAGCCAGGGCCTCTTTTAGCCCGCGCAGGTAGGCTGCCACAAAGCCCTGCACCACCTCTGGGTTGGCCTCTAAAAAGTCTTTGCGCACGATCAGCGCGTTGCCGTAGAGGTCAAGGCCGTGGTCGTTGTAGTAGAAAACATTGAGGTCTTCGGGGGGCAGCCCCAGCTTTTGGTTGAGCACCGGCAGACAGGTGATCGAAAAGCAGGAGATGCCGTCGGCGCTGCCCTGGGCCAGCAAACTCTCCCGCAGCTGAGGTTCCACATTGGTCCACTCCACGCTGTCGGGGTCAGCGCCCACCTCCTTGGCCAGCACCGGCCACAGCCGCCGAGGGCCGTCGCCCGCTGGGGCGGCCAGGTTGGCCCCGCCTAGCTCGGCTGGCGTATCGAAGTCTGAATCGGCCTTGGTGACGATAGCAAAGGGCGATCGGTTGTACTTGATGGCTACCGCCACCAGCTGATCGTCGGGGTTTTGATCATTGAACTCCATCATGGAGTACATATCGCCTTCACCGATGTCGTACTGCCCGGCGGCGATTTTCGTAATCGAGTCGGCGGAGCCAAAGCCCCGCTCAAAGCTGACCTCTAGGCCTTCTTCGGCAAAGTATCCCTGCTCTAGGCCAACGGCCAGGGGAGCGTCTACCGCCTGCAACAACCACGAGAGGGTAAAGCTCACCGGAGTCAGCTCGTCGGTGGCGGGGGCGGCGGTCTCTTCGGCGGCGGGGGAGTCGGTCGTGGCCACCTCAGCGCCACCGCCACAGGCCACCAAACCCAGAGTGGTGGCCAGCAGCAAAGAACCTGCAATAGAACGAATTGAGATCATAGTTTGGAACACTCCGTGGCCCAGTTGACCAAAGCTGAATTGCTTCTTAGATATAGTGGCTGTATACAGGCAAGTTAGTAGTCTGCACTACTTTGAGAACAGATTTGAGAACAGATTTGAGAACAGAAGCCTTGAACAAATTCCTCAAGACCAAGCTAGCCGCTTATCTCTTGCCGACGGTGGCCCTACTGCTGCTGCTGCTGGTCTGGGAGGTAACCACCCGGCTGTTTCAGATTCCGATGTTTATTTTGCCGGCCCCCAGCGATGTCTGGGCAGCGGCCCAAACCTATGGCACCACCGTGTGGAAAAACGGTCTCCACACCCTCAGCACCACCCTGATGGGTTTTTTGCTGGGGCTGGGGCTGGGGGTGTTTTTGGGCTTTTTGATCGGCTATTCGCGGCTGGCCTACGTGGTGCTGTATCCGCTGCTGGTGGGGTTTAACACGATTCCAAAAGTGGCGCTGGTGCCGCTGCTGGCGATTTGGTTTGGCATTGGGGCGCTGCCTGCGGTGATTACGGCCTTTACCCTGGCGTTTTTTCCGATCGTGGTGAACGTGGCGGCGGGGCTGGCGACGGTGGAGCCAGAAATGCAGGATGTGCTGCGATCGCTCGGCGCGTCCCCCTGGGAAGTCTTTCAGAAAGTGGGTTTTCCCCACTCCCTACCCTATCTGTTTGCCTCGCTGAAGGTGGCGATTTCCCAGGCATTCATCGGCTCGGTGATCTCAGAGACCGTGGCCTCTAACCGAGGCATTGGCTACGTGATTGTGTCGGCTAGCTCTAGCTTTAATGTGCCCCTAGCGTTCTTGGCTATTTTGACCTTGGCGGCCATGGGCATTGTGCTCTACGCCTGTTTTGCCCTGATCGAGCAGCGCACGATTCACTGGGCACGGTAGATCTAGCTGCGCTGAATGTGGCGGCGCAGCTCGGTGTACATGTGGTGAAACTCATCGGTAAAGCACAGGTCAAGGGTGCGGGGCCGGGGCAGGTTGACCGCCAGCTCGTAGACCAAGGTGCTGGGGCGGGGGCCAAGCACGTAGATCGTGTCGGAGAGAAACAGGGCCTCGCGCAGGTCGTGGGTGACCAGCAGGGCGGTGCAGCCCGTCTGCTGCCAGAGATTTTGGGTTAGCCCCCACATCTCTTCGCGGGTGAAGGCGTCGAGGGCGGCAAAGGGCTCGTCGAGCAGCAAGATCTCGGGCTGGTGAATCAGCGCCCGGCAGAGGGATGCCCGCTGACGCATGCCGCCGGAGAGCTGCCAGGGGTAGTGGTGGTGAAAGCTGCTAAGGCCTACCGTGGCCAGCAGCTGCTCGGCAGCTTCTACATATTTGGCTCGGTTTTGGCGAAACCGGCGCTTGTGGGGCTGCACCACCTCCAGGGGCAGCAGCACATTGTTGAGGGTATTGCGCCAGGGCAGCAGCACCGGGTTTTGAAAGGCGATGCCGATGTTTTTCAGCGGCCCAATGATCGGCTGCCCGTGGAAATAAACCGCCCCCTCTTCGGCCGGGTTGAGGCCCGACACCATGCGCAGCAGGGTGGTTTTGCCGCAGCCGCTCGGCCCCACCAGCGACACAAATTCTCCCCGGGCGACCCGAAAGGAGATCTGGTCGATCACCGTCAGCGGCGCGCCTTTGCCGTGGTAGGTGAGGCGAATATCGCGAAAGTCTAAGGCTGGGGTGATATGGGTGGTAGGGGATGCGATCGCACGGGTTTCGACCATAACATTGCCTGGTGACTACGCTTTCCTAAACGCTAATTGTCTGTCGGCCCTGGCGGTGTAACCTCAGGCACAAAAGCTTTTTCCCGTAGCGACCCGAAAGGCGGGCCGCCTTTGATCGCCCTTAACTGCTCAAGACTCCTTGCCCTCCCGGTAGGCCACTAGTAGGGCCACTGCCAGTGAACGATTTCGTCCTGGTCTTTGCCCTCGGTGTGGGCGTAGTTGAGGCACTCGATGATCTTGTTCTTCATCTTCTCTTTTACGTGGGCCGCCGCCGAGCCCAGCTTGGGCACCCGGTCAATCACGTCGATCACCAGGCTAAAACGGTCGATCTCGTTGTTGATCGCTAGCTCTAGCGGGGTGTTGATGTTGCCCTCCTCTTTGTAGCCCCGCACGTGGATGCGATCTTGGTTAGAGCGGCGGTACACCAGCTTGTGAATTAGCCAGGGGTAGCCGTGAAAGTTGAAGATGACCGGCTTGTCGGGGGTAAACAGCGAATCGAAGTCGCGATCGCTCAGGCCGTGGGGGTGCTCTCCATGGGAAATCAGGGTAAACAGGTCGACCACGTTGACAAAGCGCACCTTCAGGTAAGGAAACTCTTCGCGCAGGATGGCTGTCGCGGCCAGCGATTCTTTAGTGACAATGTCGCCGCAGCAGGCCATCACCACGTCGGGGATATCTGGCTCGGTGCCGCAGTCGTCATTGCTGGCCCAGTCCCAGATGCCGATGCCCTTGGTGCAGTGGGTTACCGCCTGATCGATATTCAGGTATTGCAGGTGGCTCTGCTTGTCAGAGACAATCACGTTGATGTAGTCAACGCTGCGAAAGCAGTGGTCGGCCACTGACAGCAGACAGTTGGCGTCGGGCGGAAAGTAAACCCGCACCACGTCGGGGCTTTTGTTGGTCACCAGATCCACATAGCCGGGGTCTTGGTGGCTAAAGCCGTTGTGGTCTTGCCGCCACACCAGCGACGACAGCAAAATATTCAGCGACGACACCGATCGCCGCCAGGGCACGTGATTTTTGCAGATATCCAGCCACTTGGCGTGCTGGTTAAACATCGAGCTAACCACGTGGGCAAAGGCTTCGTAGGTGTGAAACAGGCCGTGGCGACCGGTGAGCAGATAGCCCTCTAGCCAGCCCTGGAGGGTGTGCTCGCTGAGCATTTCCATTACCCGGCCATCGCGCGACAGTTCGCCGCCGTCGAGGTCTTCGGGCAAGAAGTCTGCCATCCAGGCTTTCTTAGAGACCTCATATACGGGGTTGAGGCGGTTAGAGGCGGTTTCATCTGGCCCCATCAGGCGAAAGTTGTGGGGGTTGTGGCGCATGATTTCGCGCATCAGAATGCCCAGGGCCTTGGTATTCTCAAACTCCACGCTGCCGGGCTTGGGCACGTCGATGGCCAACTCGCAGAAGTCAGGCATTTTTAGCGCCTTGCGCAGCAGGCCACCGTTGGCGCTGGGGTTGGCGCTCATGCGGCGATTGCCCACCGGGGCCAGCTCTTGCAGTTCTGGGATCAGGGTGCCGTTTTCGTCAAACAGCTCCTCGGGGCCGTAGCCGCGCATCCACTCTTCGAGCAGGCGCACGTGCTCGGGGTTGCTGTGCATGCCGCCCATGGGCACCTGGTGCGATCGCCAGAAGCCCTCTACTTTATGACCATCCACATGCTTAGGCCCGGTCCAGCCCTTGGGGCTGCGCAGCACAATCATCGGCCAGCGGGGCCGCTCTAGGTTGCCGTTGATGCGGGCATCGCGCTGAATTTCTTTAATTTTGAGCACGCATTCTTCCATCACCGCCGCCATGATCTGGTGCATTTCGGCGGGGTCGCTGCCCTCGACAAAGTAGGGGGTGTAGCCGTAGCCCACAAACAGCGCCTCTAGCTCCTGGTGGGAAATACGGGAGAGAATGCTGGGGTTGGCAATTTTGTAGCCGTTCAGGTTGAGAATCGGCAGCACCGCGCCGTCGCGGGCTGGGTTAATGAACTTGTTGGAGTGCCAGGAGGTGGCTAGCGGCCCGGTTTCGGCCTCGCCATCGCCTGCCACGCAGGTAACAATTAGGTCGGGGTTATCGAGCACCGCGCCGTAGGCGTGGGAGATGCTATAGCCCAGCTCACCGCCCTCGTGGATCGAGCCGGGGGTTTCGGGGGTGACGTGGCTGCCAATATGCCCAGGGAAAGAAAACTGCTTGAAGAAGCGGCGCAGGCCGTCTTCATCTAGGCTCTTGTCGGGGTAGAGCTCGGAGTAGGTGCCTTCGAGGTACACCGGCCCCAGCACACCGGGCGCGCCGTGACCTGGCCCAGCCACAAAGATCATATTTAGATCATATTTTTTGATCAGCCGATTACAGTGAACGTAGGTAAAGCTGAGGGCCGGAGAAGCGCCCCAGTGGCCCAGCAGGCGATATTTGATGTGCTCGGCCTGGAGGGTTTCTCTGAGCAGCGGATTTTTGAGCAGATAGATCATGCCCACAGCGAGGTAGTTACAGGCTCGCCAGTAGGCGTGGGTTTTGCGCAGTTCTTCGTCGGTGAGGGGCTTGGTCTGGGGATGGGAGGCTACTACCATGACGCTGGCTCCAGCAAATAGTATTTATAGTGCTCGTTGATCTTTACTTTTGTTGGCCTTTTCCTGTTGGCCTTTAAGCTCTCTTTCGTGTTGCCAGAGGGCAAATGCGGTCTTTGTGCGCTGTATCTAAGGTTCTGTCTAACGTTCTAGAGCATTTTCTATCATCTAGACGGTACCCCGATGGAATTAAGCTTGGGTTATGGTGCCTGACCGAGGTTAAGACCCCCTAGAGCCGGGGCTGAGGGCTGACCTGCGATGGCAATCTATCTTTACCTTTACGCCCCAGGGCACAGTTCAACCCATTGAGCTTTAGGTGTGGTCTACTGCTTTAGACAACCCCATAAAACAGAGTAGGTTGACGTTTTTTGTCAGTATTGCTACGGATGAACCCCACAGCTATGACCAACAGCCACGGCCTAGACTGCTGCTCCTGTGCCTAGGGACGCAGGTAGTAAATCAGGGCCTGCACCAGGTCAGGCGTCAGCCCTAGGCGGCGCTGGAGGTCAGCCAGGTCTCGGTAGGGGCCACCGTGCGATCGCTCTTGCACAATCGCCTGGGCCAGCCCAGGGGATACCCCCGGCAGCCCGCAGAGCTGCTGAACTGTCGCCTGGTTGAGGCTCACCGAGGGCAGGGTGCCGCTGTGCTCCTCGTAGTAGCAGAACGATAGCACCGGGGTCAGGGGCCGCAGGCTGTCAGGGGCTACCCCCAGGGCCGCCGCGACATCTTCTAGGCAGTGAAACTGTACCCCCGCCTGGCGCAACCGCACCAGCCCCTGGGCCTGGCGAATCGACAGCCCCGGTAGCCTCAGCCAGTCGTCTACCGTCGCCCGGTTGACGTCGATAGAAAAACCCAGCTGGGCGGCCTGCCTGACTTCCTGGTAAGACCGCAGCCGGTGAGCCGGGTCTCGGCTCAGCCGACTAGCTAGGGGATGCAGCTGTGCCCTGAGAGACTGCCAACGCTTCAACACCGCTAATTCTGCCCTGCCTGTAGTTAATGACTTAACTCTAGCTGCACAGCCCGCAATCGACCCAACCTAAATAAGTTCAAAGCCCAGTAGAATCTCAAGCAGCCCGCCTTGAACAAGCAGATGAGTGACTCGCAAGAAAATAAGGTACCAACTGCCATCTTGCCTATTGGTGCATTGCTGCGCGAATGCACCCTACAGTGATCTGGAACTGGGATGTTATTTAATTGCTGATCCCTAAATTCTCAAGCAGCCCGACTGGAACAATTAGATAACTTTACCCACCCACTCACCCACTCACCCACTCACCTTAGGCCACCTGGTCTAGCAGGCAGCGGCGCTTTTGCTCAAACTCTAGCTCTGAGATCAGCCCCTCCTGGCGTAGGGTGTCTAGCTCCCGCAGGGCGACGCCCAGAGCGCTCACCTGGGCTGGGTCGAAGGGCACAGCAGAAGCAGTTCCTTTGGCCGTGGAGTCTGGACTGCCCCAGCGCTGGGCAAAGTCTTCCGGTGACTCGCTCAGCAGTATCACCCCTTCAACAGCGCAGGCCACTCTAGAGATCGGGTGAGCAAATCCTAAAAGCAGATATAAAATCCCCCATCTGTGCTGCCCCAGATAAAATTTGTGGAGTCCGGGGACAAGAACCCCTAGCCATGCCAGGGTTACAGCTGTTCGGCGATTACGCTGTGCCAAAACCATCGTCCCATTCCCCTCAGTTGCCCCTAGAGATCACTTAAAGAGTTTAAACTTGGGATTAATCTCTGTGGATTTAGTATAGGCCGACCATAAAGAATCAGCATTCACCTCCGGATTCTGGTTTGTGTTCAGCCTTCATCCGTGACAATACGTATAAGTTTAAACAGTAAATCTTCGCCCCGTCGCTGAATGCCCCTCGCCGCCTTCTCCCCCGAATGGCTCAATCGCTACACCGACCCCTACGCCCTGCTGGGGGTGTCGGTGGCGGCGGATGAGCGTCGTATCATCAAGCGATATCGGACGGTGGCTAAACAGGTGCACCCCGACGCCTTGATCGAAGAAATGCCGGCGGAGCTGCGTCAGTTTGCCGATCAGGTGTTGCCCAAGCTGGTTAACCCCGCCTACCAGCGTCTCAAGCAAGAGAAGGGCCGCAACGAGGTGCTGGCCCTCCTGCGATTTAAGGTGCGCCGCCTCAGCCGCGATGGGCAGATTAGCCCCACCACAAAGCAGGGCAAAACCCTGCTGGCGATCGCCGAAGCCGAGGTAGACGTGTTTTACGAACAGGCGGTAGATCGGCTGTGCGATCGCCAATACGCTTCCCTGGCCGACTTTGAGACCTACACTCAGCAGCTCAGCGAGCTAAACCTGGTGTATCTGCGTCGCAAAATGGGTGCCCCAGTAATTCGCGAAAAGCGCACTGGGCTAATGGCTACCACCTCCGTACCCAGGTCGCCAGCCTCTACGGTTGCCCCGGCGACCGACCCACCCTCCGGCGACAAGTCATCCCCAGGGCTGGCCTACGCCGAACGGCACTATGGCCGCGCCCAGGAGTACCTGAAGGGCAAAAATGTTCAGGCCGCCATTCAAGAGCTGAAGGACGCGCTGAAAATTGACCCCCAAAACAGCAGATATCACTGCCTAATGGGCCAGGCCTACCTGCTCAACCAGCTGCCCGGTATGGCCAAGGTGCATCTTAAGCAAGCACTACGCATCAACCCCGCCAACGCCGTGGCCCTCAAGTATGCGCGGCAGCTCAAAATGGCGACTACAGAGACGACCCCAGCCCAGCCAGATGCTGTACCGGTACCGGCCAACGGCAGGCGATCGCTGTTTGGCGGTCTATTTTCTAAAGGCCCCAGCCGCTAACCCCAGCCGCTAACCCCAGCCGCTAATCAGAGTGTGATCGGCAACAACGCCTACAGCACAGCAGGGCATGGGATGTACTAAAATCGCTAGGCACGATCCCCGTCGCGATCCGGAGAGCTACTTACCTGTGAACAGCCCTGTGAACAGCTTTAACGCCAAAACCCACCTCACCGTCGGCAACTCCACCTACACCATCTACAGCCTTCCCGCCGCTGCGGCCACCCTGGGCGACATCAGCCGCTTGCCCTTTAGCCTCAAGGTGCTGCTTGAGAATCTGCTGCGCTATGAAGACGGGCGATCGGTCACCGCTGCCGATGTGCAGGCGATCGCCGACTGGCTCATAGACAAGACCTCCAGCCGAGAGATTGCCTACCGCCCGGCCCGCGTGCTCATGCAAGACTTCACCGGGGTGCCCGCCGTGGTCGACCTGGCCGCCATGCGCGACGCCATGGTCAACCTGGGCGGCGACCCCGATAAGATCAACCCCCTGTCACCCGTCGATCTGGTGATCGACCACTCGGTGATGGTCGATGCCTTCGGCAGCGCCGACGCCTTTGGTCAAAACGTCGAGAAAGAATTTCAGCGCAACTTTGAGCGCTACGCCTTTCTGCGCTGGGGCCAGAGCGCCTTTGACAACTTCCGCGTCGTGCCCCCCGGCACCGGCATCTGCCATCAGGTGAATTTAGAATACCTGGCCCAGGTGGTGTGGACAAAGGACGAAAACGGCGAAACCATCGCCTACCCCGACACCCTGGTGGGCACCGACAGCCACACCACCATGATCAACGGCCTTGCGGTGCTGGGCTGGGGCGTGGGCGGCATCGAGGCCGAGGCAGCCATGCTGGGCCAGCCAATCTCCATGCTGATTCCGGAAGTGGTGGGCTTTAGGCTCACCGGGGCGCTGCCCGAGGGGGCCACCGCCACCGACCTGGTGCTCACCGTGGTAGAAATGCTGCGGGCCAAGGGCGTAGTTGGCAAGTTCGTCGAATTTTACGGCGACGGCCTCGACCACCTCACCCTGGCCGATCGTGCCACCATCGCCAACATGGCCCCCGAGTACGGGGCCACCTGCGGCTTCTTCCCCATCGACGGCGAAACCCTCCGCTACCTAGAGTTTTCAGGCCGTGAGCCGGAGCGCGTCGCCCTGGTGGAAGCCTACGCCAAGGCCCAGGGCCTCTGGCGCGATGCCGCCGCCCCCGAACCCATCTTTACCGACTCCCTGGGGCTAGATTTGGCCACGGTAGAACCCTCCCTAGCCGGGCCAAAGCGGCCTCAAGATCGCGTCGCCCTGGCGGCCCTGGCCAACCAGTTCAAAACCTCTGACTTTCCCGGCTTTAGCGGCAAAGACTATAGCGAGAAACAGTCGGTGCCCGTGGCCGGTACCGACTACAGCCTCACCGACGGCGACGTGGTGATCGCCGCCATCACCAGCTGCACCAACACCTCCAACCCATCGGTGATGATTGGGGCCGGCCTGGTGGCCCGCAAAGCTCGCGCCCAGGGGCTGACGGTGAAACCCTGGGTGAAGACCTCCCTGGCCCCCGGTAGCCAGGTGGTGAGCGACTACCTCGAAAAGGCCAACCTGCAAGACGACCTCAACGCCCTGGGCTTTAACCTGGTGGGCTACGGCTGCACCACCTGCATTGGCAACTCGGGGCCGCTGTCAGGCCCCATTGCCAGCGCTATTGAGGAGCACGACCTGGTGGTAGGCGCAGTGCTCTCGGGCAACCGCAACTTTGAGGGCCGGGTCAGCCCCCACACCAAGGCCAACTATCTGGCCTCGCCGCCGCTGGTGGTGGCCTGTGCGATCGCCGGCAATCTGGCCATCGACCTCAAAACCGACCCCATCGGCCAAGACCCCCAGGGTCGCCCCGTCTACCTCAAAGACATCTGGCCCACCAGCGCCGAAATCTTTGAGGTGATGACCGCCGCCCTCACCCCCGAGATGTTCCGCAGCCGCTACAGCAACGTGTTTACCGGCACCGCCGACTGGCAAAAAATTGCCACCCCCGAGAGCCAAACCTACACCTGGAATAGCGACAGCACCTACGTGCAAAACCCGCCCTACTTCGATGGCATGCCCCCCAGCGTCAACGGTCAGGCCTTCGCCGATATCTTTGGCGCGCGGCCTCTGGCCATCCTAGGCGACAGCATCACCACCGACCACATTTCCCCCGCCGGAGCCATCAAGACCGACAGCCCCGCCGGTAGCTACCTGGTGGGTAACCACGTCACCGCCGCCGACTTCAACTCCTACGGCTCTCGCCGGGGCAACCACGAGGTGATGATGCGCGGCACCTTCGCCAACATTCGCCTCAAAAACGAAATGGTTCCCGGCTCCTCCGGTGGCGTCACCAAGTACATGCCCGATAGCACCGATCTGTCCATCTATGAAGCAGCCATGAAGTACCAGGCCAGCGGCACTCCCCTGGTGGTGATTGCGGGCAAAGAGTACGGCACCGGATCGTCGCGCGACTGGGCGGCTAAGGGCACCCGGCTGCTGGGGGTGAAAGCCGTGGTGGCCGAGAGCTTCGAGCGCATTCACCGCTCTAACCTGGTGGGCATGGGGGTGCTGCCGCTACAGTTTATCGAGGGCGTGCAGCGGAGCGTGCTGCACCTAGACGGCACCGAAACCTTTGATCTGACGGGTCTCAGCGGCGGTATTCAGCCCGGCATGACGGTTAGCCTAATTGTTTACCGAGTCAGCGGCGACACCACCACCGTACCGCTGCTGTGCCGCATTGACACCCTCGACGAGGTGGAATACTTCCGCCACGGCGGCATTTTGCCCTACGTGCTGCGGCAGCTGCTAGCAGCCTAGGGGCATGGGTGTCTAGGCGACAGCTGTGGCTACCTGTCTCCGTCAATGGGGAAAATACCTAGCTTCTCCTACCTAATTCATCAAAGACCTATTAAGACTCTTTGAAGTTGAGTGCGGAGATAGGGCAACCTACGGATATGGCTCCTATAGTTTGGTCATGGCTGAGGGGAATGTTGACAGTACCCCATGTCGTTGGCCACTATCAGGGATGTCGGTATGACCTCACCCATCGCCCAAGATCAGGATTCTAAAATGGTTACAGATCAGCCCTTTGCCGATGGGCCTGACACCACCTGTATCGTCAGCGTACCGTCCACCCTGACCGTGGTCGAGGCGGTCGAGTTTGAGCGACAGGTTAAGCACCAGTGTCTAGAGCAGCCTGATCTCAACGTCATTATTATTGACTTGAGCAAAACCGGGTTTATTGACAGTAGCGGCCTTGGGGCGTTGGTCATCTGCTACCGCAGCTGCCAGACCAAGGGCATCTCTATGGTGCTGCGCGGCGTGCAAGAGCAGGTGCGTATGGTGCTAGCTCTCACTGACCTAGAGCAGCTGTTCACCTTTGAGACTGCGCCTGGGGAGCCAGAGGCTCTGGCGGTCAAGCCCGAAATGCGCTTTACGGCGCTCACCACCCACCCCTCGGTGACCTCTAAGGGCAAGCGCGCCCTGGATGTCGTGGGGGCGCTGGTGGGTCTGGTGCTGACTACGGTGCTGGCGGTTCCCATTGTGATTGCCATCAAATTAGAAGATGGTGGCCCCATTCTCTTTAAGCAGGTACGTTGCTCGTGGATGGGCAAGCGCTTCGAAATTTGGAAGTTTCGCTCGATGGTGATCGATGCTGAGGCCCTCAAGGCTCAGGTGAAAAATGAGGTTGAAGGGCCGCTGTTTAAAAACGAGAACGACCCCCGCATTACCAAGATCGGCCGTTTTTTGCGGCGCACTAGCCTCGATGAGCTACCCCAGTTTTGGAATGTGCTGATGGGCGACATGAGCCTGGTCGGCACTCGCCCCCCCACCCCCGATGAGATTGAACAGTACAAGGTGCCCGAGTGGCAGCGCCTCGATGTCAAACCCGGTATGACTGGCGAATGGCAGGTAAACGGTCGCTCTACGGTGAAAAAGTTTGAAGATGTGATTCGGATGGATTTGGACTACCAGAAAAACTGGAGCCTGATGTATGACATCCAGCTCATCGTCAAGACCGTTCTGGTGTTGTTCTCAAGGAAAGCTGGAGCATCCTAGGGCGGTGAGCGGGTGATGTCCATTCACTCATTCGTTCTGGAGCTGAGCAAGCCGCGATAGAGTAAGGGGGTTGTGCAGGGGGTGTGGCCATGCTGGCTCACGGCTTAGCGATCGCAATTTGGGCCAGCAGCCTGGCGCTGTACGGCGCTGCGTTCTTTTTCCCAGAGGTGCACCGCCGCCACGACTTCTTGCTCAGCGGGGTGGGGGCTTTCTATGGGCTGGTGTTGTGGTTTACCGCCGTTCAGACCTCGCCTACAGAGCTGTTGGGCCACATCGCTAGCGTAGTGCTGCTGGGCTGGCTGGGCTGGCAAACCCTGACTCTGCGCCGCAAGCGCACGCCCCTAGACCGGCAAACTCCCCTGACTAAAGACTCTTGGCCCGCCTTGGGGCGGCAGCTTCAGCAGTCGGGTTTAGAGCTGCTGCGGGCGACACCCCTGGGTCGCTGGCTGCCGGAGCCTACAGGCGCGATGAAGGTCGGCGATCTGGCGATCGCGGTAGCAGAGATTCGCGCCTCTTCCCTCAGGGATGTGGACTACGAATTTGTCGATGAGTTAGCCCCCGCTGTTCGTCCAGCCGCCAAGGCCCCGGCCCAGACCGGTTCCCCTGAGACAGAGATAGATGCTGCTAAAGCGAATACGGCTAAAGCGAATACGGCCAAGGCAAGTACCGCGCCATCACCGGATTCACTAGCCCAGCGGCCTGGGCGATCGCCCACACCCCAGACCGCAGCGCCATCGAGGCCTCCAGCACCGACAGCCAAGCCGAGAGGGGTCTCTCTGGGGGCTAGGGTGGCGGGTCTGAAGACCTGGCTTGGCGGTGTGGCAAAGAAGGCACCTCAGCCCCAGCGAGAGGTGATCGAGATTCCCCCCCGGCCCTCGCCGCTGGATCGCAAAAAGCCTAAGCGAGAGGTGATTGATATCCCGCCCCGATCCTCGCCGCTGGATCGCAAAAAGACCCAGCGAGAAATGATCGACATCCCGCCTCGACCCTCGCCGCTAGATCGCAAAAAGCCCCAGCCTGCGGAGGAGGAAGCTCCTGCTCCAGAGACCGTGACCATTGTGGACACGGCAGCGGTGGAAAGTGAGGGGGATAAAGAGGCGATCGCCCCAGAACCCGTTGCAACTGCCCCGCCCACCGACTCCCCAGCGGAGACCTCAGAGAGCAACTGGGATGACGACGACAGCAACTGGCTCGACGACTGACCGCTTGGGTCGTAGGGACTAACGCCCGAGGGGCTGGTGCGGAGGGTGCTGCAAGCTTTGGTATTTACGTAGGCTGGGTCGAGGACACTGTTGCCCAGACACCCTGCGATCGGCACCCATCCACATCACCTACACCCTTACCGTCCGCCAACCGTAATCGAGTCAACCTTCAAATGTGGCTGCCCGACGGTAACGTAGATGCTGCCGCTGATGGAGCCGCAGAAGCCCGCAGCGAGATCTAAGTCATTGGAGCACATGGAAATTTTGTCCATAATTTCGGTGGCTTCGCCGATCAGAGTTGCGCCCTTGAGGGGCTTGGTGATTTGGCCATTCTCAATCAGGTAGGCTTCAGAAACCCCGAAGTTAAACTGGCCGGTAGCACCGACGCTGCCGCCACCCATCTGCTTGCAGTAGATACCTTTCTCGACTGAGGCAAACAGTTCCTCTACGGAATAGTCGCCGGGGGCAATGTAAGTGTTGCGCATGCGGCTGGCGGCGGCGTAGGTAAAGCCCTGGCGGCGACCGCTGCCGGTGCGGGGGTGACCAGTGCGCATGGAACCAGCCCGGTCAGAGATAAAGTTTTTGAGAATGCCATTTTCGATCAGCAGAGTGCGCTGGGCGGGCATACCCTCGTCATCCATGTCGATGGTGCCAAAGGCGTCGGGGGAAAGCCCCTCATCCCAGGCGGTGAGATTTTCGTGGGCGATCTTTTGGCCTTTTTTGTCAATGAAAGGGGTGGTGCCCCGCTCGATCTGGGTGGTCTCGAGCAGGTGGCCGCAGGCTTCGTGAAAGATGACGCCGCCAAACTTATTGGCCATGATCACCGGGTAGGTGCCCGACTCTACATAGTCGGCGTAGAGCATTTTGCCCGCCGACTCGGCCACGTCAGCGGCCACCGTGCTGTAGTTCCACTCTCGCAAAAAGCCGGGGTCGCTGGTGTCGCCCGCCCGCTGCCCAATGGAAGAACGGTGCTCACCGTCGGCGCACAGCAGGTTGTAGCCCACCGACTGGGTGAGGCGAATGTCGCGGGCAAAGGTGCCATCGCTAGCGGCCACCAGCACCTCTTGCCAGTCGCGAAAGTAGACGGCGCGGCGCGACTGTACATGGCTGGCCGCTTTAGCCAGGGCGCTGTTGGCGGCCAGCAGCACCTCGCCCATCTCTTGCATCGAGCTGCACTGGTCGAGCCAGGCGTCTTTGCCCTTGGTAGTGGCGTAGTCGCGCAGCAGCTCAAGATTAATGTCAGCCAGGTTGGCACTGGGGCCGGGTAGGGCTAACCCCATGATGGCTAAAGCCTTGTCAAGGGCGGCCTTAAGACCGTTAAATGTCAGGTCGTTGGTGCTAACGTAGCAGTCGGCTTTCCCCAAAAAGACTCGCACCCCGGCCCCGGTCACCAGCTGAGGAGAGAGGCTAGTGATGGCGTCGTCTTCGGCTTGACAGCTGATGTAGTTGCTGCGCTCTAGAAAAAATTCTACGAAGTCGGCCCCGGCAGCGCGACCTAGACCCAGCAGGGTAGACAGGGTAGCTTCCCAGGTACCGTCGAAGCGATCGCGCGGAGCAGAGTAGTTATTTTGCAGCAGGTCGTGGGTTTTAAGCAGCGGGGTTGGCAAGGGGGCAACCGTCATACCAGATAATCCTTGATGTGGTGAGGGGATGGGGTGAGGGGAATACCGTTAGAACCCTCACAGTGTAACAAACCTGCCTGATTGGCTGCTGGTTGAAACAGTGTAAAAGTCGCCCCAACAGCTTTAGTGGGACTGTGTTAACAGATTTCGGTGTCGCCAGGCTGATGCCGAGGTTGCGGAGTTGAAGGTGTATGCTTTGCCATAGTTTTTCTCCAGTCAAGAGTTTGAGTTCATGCACGTCAAAAGGCTTATTCAGGAGGGCAGGCAATGCTGGACGTTTCTCCCTTCCTGCGCTGCCTGAGGATATCCCCGTTTGGATATTGGCGGTGGGTTCTTGATCGTTCCAGTTCAGCCTAATCAGCCCAAATAATCCAATGCTTAGGTGGTTCCGCCTGCTGTCTGGCCTTCACCCACCCCCGTTTCACCCAGTTGTAGAGCGTCATTGTGGGCATGCCCAGTTTGGCGGACAAGTCCGGCAACCACCATTTAGGTTGTGGCCGGGGTGCTTTCACCGGAGTGACTAGCGAGACGTTAAGCTGAGCCGCCGAATTAACGTTTGCACCATGTTCTGGATTGAAGGTTTGCACCCTACCAGCGTATCCGACAGCAGCGAGGCACCCGCAACGGTTTCTTTCAAGACCTTCAGACCCTAGCCAGGTACCTGTTCTTTGACTCCTGGCAACATCTGATTGACTTCACGCTCGACGAGTCGACACCAGCGACCACGGGTAATACATCCTAGCTATCCTTGAATTTATAATTGCTGGAAAAATCTGACCTAGTTTGACAAGGGTGTACCCTTTGCCTATACTTGGAAATGTCGAAAAAACAGGCCCCCATCGTCTAGAGGCCTAGGACACCTCCCTTTCACGGAGGCGACGGGGATTCGAATTCCCCTGGGGGTATCGGTTAAGCTTCACGAGAAAACAAGCCTTGCAGGGGTCAAAACCCTGCAAGGCTTTTGTTTTAGGCCACGTAAAGGAATGTATATTCACCTTAATTAACCCCAATTAACCCTAAACGCCGCTGTTTTTTTAGGCCAAATTCTAGGCATGGATATTTCGGGCAAACTTCGGCAGGTGAATGGGCGGCTTAAGGCCAGCAAGGTGGGGGTAGTGGTAGAGCAGGCGGGGGAGAAGCTACGCCTGCGGGCAACGCTGCCACCCAAGCCGGGGGCGAAGCAGACGGAGCCCAGCCAGCAGCGGGTGAGCCTGGGCCTGCCTGCCAACCCAGACGGCCTCAGACGGGCTGAGAAGGAGGCGCGGCTGCTGGGGGCACAACTGGCGGCGCGCGAATTTGACTGGGCTAGGTGGGGACACGTGGCCCCATCTGGGCCTGTTTGGGTCTGTGGGGCGGCTATTGAAGCCTTTGAGGCTCACTACATGGCAGCCGGGGGCACCGTTGACACCTGGGTGGGCGACTACTATAAGCCGCTGCGAAAACTGCCACCGGGGGCGGTGGTGACGGCTGCGCTATTGCAGCAGCTGGTGGAGAGCACCACGCCCCACAGCCGATCGCGCGTTAGGGCCTGCGTGGCGGCGGGGGCGCTGGCCAAGTTTGTGGGGGTGGAGTTTGACCCTAAGCCCTACCGGGGCAACTACAGCCCAACTAAGGTAGCCCCCAGAGACTTGCCTACCGATGTGGCGATTGTGGAGGCCAGGAATAACGTACAAAACCCAGGGTGGCGGTGGGTATTTGGCATGATGGCCACCTATGGCCTGCGCAACCATGAAGTATTTCACTGCGATCTATCGTGCTTCCCACGGGTGAAGGTGAGGGAGACGACGAAGACGGGGGCTAGGGAGGTGTGGCCCTGCTACCCAGAATGGGCGGAAGAGTGGGGCCTGGAGTATGTGAAGCTGCCGAATATCGAGCTCGACCGTAGCAACCAGAAGATAGGGCACTCGGTGAGTGCCTATCTTTCGCCGCTGCTAGATTTTGTGCCCTATGACCTGCGCCACGCCTGGGCGATTAGGACGCTGCTGTTTGGGTGGCCGGTGGAGCTGAGCGCTCGGCAGATGGGCCACAGCGTCGATGTGCACACGCGCACCTATCAGCGATGGATTAGCTCTCAGCAGATTGAGAGCGTTTATCAGCTGCTGGTGGGTCGGGAGGATCGTCCGAAGCCGCCATGAAGGTTTGTAGATTTTTGAGGTGCCAGCGGTAGGTGGGCCGCCAGGCGCGGGGGTTGAGCGATCGGTAATGGGTGCCGCGCTTAAATAGGTCGCGGTTTTCGCGAAGATATTTGGGGCTGCAGCCCAGCTCGGCGGCGGCCTGGGTAGTGGTGACCCAGACGCGGGCGACTTTCTTAGTCATCGGTGCTCACCTCGAACATGGCCCGCAGGCGGCTTTTGATTTCGATTTTGGAGAACCGCCAGGCGGTGGCCCGGTCGGCTTTGCCCATGCGGCAAAGGATGTGCAGGTGGATGGTGGAGCCGTAGGCGGCTAGGCGGGCGATTTCGACCAGCTGGGCGTGGCGCTGGTAGTCGCTGGGGCCTTTGAGCTGGGGGGTGA
>QBMN01000040.1 GCA_003241845.1 Shackletoniella antarctica
ACCCATACACCCCCGTACCCATCCACCCATCCACCCCCTTCATCCTTCATCCCCTACCCATCCACTCCCTCAGCACCGGCAGCACCGGGCAAGGGTTCGCCCCCTGCACATTCTCGGGCTTGCTCCAGGTAAAGGGGGCCTGCTGGGCCGCAGACATCCACAGCAGGCGCTTGGCGCGGGTCATGGCCACGTAGAGCAGGCGATATTCTTCGGCGGCTTTGAGGTGTTTGGCCTGCTCCCAGGCGGTGATGATGTCGGGTATTTCATTCTGGCCCTGGCCCCGTCGATCATCGGCGTGGGCGTGGGCGCGAATCTGGGCGCGGGCCACCTCGGCCAGGGTAAAGTCGCCGAGAAATTCTCCCTGGGGCGGCACCCACAGCGTGCCGGGGATAGTTTTGTCGTGGAGAAAGGGCAGAAACACCACGTCCCAATCTAGCCCCTTGGCCTTGTGCATGGTGATCAGCGTGAGCTGGCCGGGGCGGGTGTAGAGCGAGTCGGTGTCTTCGGTTTCGACGGCGGTGAAGCGCTCGGAGCCAACGATGTCTTGCAGCACGGCGATCGCAGCAGCCAGGGTGTCGTCTTGGCGAATCTGCTGGCTGACCCGCACCGCCAGCTTGTCGGTGGTGGCCAGCTCGCCCTGGCTATAGCCCAGGGTGAGGCCAATGAAAAAGAACAGGCTGTAGGGGGGCAGCTCTAGGCGCGATCGCAGCAGCCCCGTGCAATAGCGCCGCGCGGTGCGGGCGGCCTCGGTGTCGGGTGGGGCATCGAGGGGGCCGGGGTAGAGAAACTGCTCGGGGGCCTGGGCCAAGGCGTTGAGGTCTTGGGTGGGAATGCGCTTGCGATCAACCAGCACCCGCAGCGCCGCCTTGAGGGTGTCGGCGGAGTGGGGCCGCTCAATGAACCGCAGCAGGGTGAGCATGTCGCTGGGCACCTGGGTCTGGCGGTCTTGCTCGCCCACGTCGTAGAAGGTCAGCCCCAGAGCGGCCAGGTCTACCCCCACCTGCTCGGGGTCGCGCAGCAGGTCGCCCGCAAACCTGCCCTGGCGGCCCTCCCGCACCAAAATGGCAAAGCTGGTGTCGGGGTGCTCGGCGTAGAGATCTCGCACCCGCTGGGCAATCAGCTTCACCGACTCTAGCGTCGTGGGCGGCGAGACGATTTCAACCCCGGCCCCTAGGGGCGCTGGGTTGGCCCCCGGCTGGGGGTCGTCGGGGGGCACAGGGGCGATCGCCTGGTCGCGAAAGGGGGTCTCTGGCCCCGCCACCCGCGCCTGATTCACCCAGGCCAGCAGCCGGTTGGCGGCGGTCATAATCGCTCCACTGCTGCGCCCCGCCTGATCCATCGTCACCAGGCGGTGCTGAAGGCGGCATTGGTCGCAAAACTGGTTAAAAAACACCGGGTCTGCCGGGGTAAAGGTGGAGTTGATCGCCTGGTTGGGGTCGCCCACCCGCACCAGGTTTGGCTCCCCGGCAGGGTCGTCTGGGTCGCCCGCCAGCAGGGTCAACAGCCGCGTCTGCAACGGTGACGAATCCTGGGCCTCGTCTTCAAACACCGCAAAAGTACGCCCCTGCCAGAATCGTCGGCTGTCGGGGTCATCCAGGGTACGCAGGGCACCTAAAATCATGTCGTCGTAGTCGATCCAGCCCCGCTGGCTCAGCAGGGTTTGGTAGCGATCGTACAGACCAGCGGCAATGGTGAGCACGTCGTAGTTTTCAACATCGCCTGGCAGGGAGTGGTTGACGGTTTGGGCCAGCTCAAACAGGTCAGCGGGCAGCAGCCCCGAGCTTTTGGCTTCGCGAATGACGGTGTGGGCTAGGCTGGGCAGCACCTCGGTACGCAGCACCGACTGCCGCCTGAGCTGCTCGGTTTCTTCGCCGTCAAACTGGCGGCCCTCGATTAGGCGGCGGTAGAGGTCGGGGCTAGCGACAATCCACTGCTCGACGCAGGTGCGCAAAATGCGGTTGTTTTGAGCGGGGGAAACCAGCGTCAGCGTGTCCAGGTTTAGGTTAGAGAGTTCGGGGTTGCGGGTGGCAATGGTAAGGGCCAGCCCGTGCAGGGTGGAAACGGTAAAGCTGGTCTGGGGCAGGCCCAGGGCTTTGAGGTGCCCGCGCACCTTGGCCTTGAGGTTGGCCGCCGCCGATCGCGTAAAGGTGACCAACACCAGCTGGCGGTTGAGATGCAGCTGGTGGCGGGCGATCGCGATCGCCGCCGCCGCCGCCATGCCCGTAGACTTGCCGGAGCCTGGCACCGCCGACACCGCCAGCCGCCCCCCGGCCCAGTCGGCCAATTCTTGCTGACCCCGCCGCAGCCCCGCGCGAATGGCCTGTAGCGCCGCCTCTCGATCTACGGGTGCTGCCGTGGTCATTCCTGCCTTTGGATTTGTTCTTTTAAACGCGAAACAACATCTGCACTTAGCTCTGCTTCTGGCTCAGTTTGCTCACGTGTCGCTAAAACAGACTCAATCTCAGCTGACGAAGCTTGTCCTAGCTGCTTGATCAATAACTGAAACGCCTGCTGTTGCTGTTTAACCTCCGCTTCAGGGACGACCTGAAGCGCATGAGCTAAGGCTGCCTGACGAGTTAATGCATAAACAATGTACTGATTCAGCGATACACCTTCGCCTTCAGCGAGATGAGCAAGCTGTTGATGCAATGTTTCAGGTAATTGTAAGGTCAATCGGCTCATGATTTTTCTCCTGACGCTAATACGCTTACAAACTGAACCGGAGTCAGAACTCGCAACCCCAACGCCTCTTTCGCGCTCCGAAAATCTCGGATATTAGACGTAACCACAATTGCACCTGCGTTCATCGCACAATCAATCACAAGGTCGTCGCCTGCGTCTGGGGAAGTCGGTCGCCACGAAAAATAAATATTTGTGTATTGAGCGATGCTTAAAAGTTGCCCCAATACAGGTTGCAGTCTACTCCAGCGTTCTTTTGAGAGCTTACGAGACAGCACGTCGTCATATTCATAGGCAAGCGCATTGGAGACACAAACCGCTATCAGCCCAGCCAACCAGGCATCAACAATTAAGCCTGAAGCTCCGCCTTACTTGGTCAAACCTTCAAACACAACATTGGTATCAACAACAACCCGAGGCAACATCAAACCAGTTATGATACCACTATAGCACCACATTCAGTGTCGATTTATGGGCTTGCCGTCGTCATCTGAAAGGCAGACAGGTAGCTTGGAAAGAACGCCCTAAAACTTGAAACGAAGCTAGCTAACGACCAATCTTACTGGCGACAATGGAGCGCAGCGGAATTGCCATCCGAGTGCAGCGCATTGTTACGCATGTTTTCAACTTGAACCATTTCTTCAATTAAAGTTTCTGGTGCAATGTCTTGTTCGTGCGGCCAGGTAATTGCACCAAAAAGAATGTCTACCTGATTGAAATAGTGTTCGTCTTTCAGTTCTCGGAAGATACCATGATCAAGGTAAGGCTTCATATCAAAAATGCCCTGCCGACCATCTTCAATTTCAACATAGATGCGATAATCAGATAACGGCTTAACAACTTTTGCATCCCAGTACATACAAGACCTCATGATTGGCATTTTGCATGTCCTCTGTTCTTATTGCACAACGACCCCGTTCACCCGCCGTTAGTGAACTCTCGAACTCAACAAAGAGACTCTGTACGGTCGGCGTGCAACGGGCTTGTTAGGTTTCGGAAGGTGATCGGTTGTTACGCATAGCATAGCTCCAACCCTTATTGATGTAGCCTTTACTTTCTTTGCTTTTTCTTCTCTCAACCTGCTTTTCTGAAAAGTCAATCAACAATTCATCTTCGCACTCATGAATAGGTGCTTCATAATATTCAGCAGCAAAACGAGCAAGCAGATTATCATTTGTTAAAAATCTCTTTCCTCTATCAATAGCTGTCGCCAATATCAAAAGGTCATTGATAGTATTGCGAATATTACCTTTGCAGTTATGTTGAGATGTAAATTCCGAAAAAAGGCTCAGAGCTTGTCCTAATGCTGTCTTGTTGAGAGAGTAGCAGTAATAATCATTGTCAAGAATATACTTTAAACGGCTTAAAAGATATTTTTGCCTCTGTTTAGAAAGATGAGCAATGCTGATTTTATATATATCAAGTTTCTTTGCATTGATAATTTCAGAAATCGCCTCATTCCCAAATTCTCGATATGCTGAAAACTGAGTGCCGAAATCGATTATTATCCGATCTGTCCGACGAGCACCTAATTTTGCGCTTTTAGGATTTCCAAAATGATCAAGAACATTGGCACTGTATTCGAGATTAGGGTATCTAGCTGGATGAATAGTATAGTAATCAGGCTGTTCTGATTCTTTAGCCTGAGCTACTAAGAACTCATTAGCTGTAATGGAAGCAATTGCCAACCGTGTGTTGTGAGTATTCACCTCAACACCTTTGAATCGATATGACAATATTTGTGTATCAATTATCAAATCCACATCTGATTTTCTCCAAGGAATAGAAACCTAACTCTTAATTAGAGGGAACCATTCCACCTAACTCCCCGATACGGGTGATTAGGTGGAAATGTATCAGTCTATACGCCCCAGACGGATGTATAGGTGGAAATACGTCAGTCTAACTCCCCTATATGGGTGATTAGGCAGACAGATTCAGTATAATCAGCCCTCCACTTTGCCACCTAGGTTGTTTAACATTTGTTTACCATCTCTGTTGGTATGCTGCCCTATGCAACCGGAATCTCGGCCTAAAAAGCTGCTTGACCAAGTTCGCGATGCCATTCGTCTGAAGCACTACTCCTACCGCACAGAGCAAACCTATGTGCAGTGGGTTCGTCGCTACATTTTGTTCCATGACAAGCGCCACCCCAAGGACATGGGAGTGGGAGCATGTCACCCTTTCTGAGAGAAAAATCAAATCCCCAAAACACGGCCTATGTCGTTGTTTCGGCCACCTACGACCACCCATGTATAGTTTATCTGAACTATTAAACTCTAAAGCCTTGTCCCACAAGGGCTTCGGCTTCCTGGGGACTAAGCTTGTTTAGTCTGAGTGGCCGAAACGATGATTAACGCCCAAAACACGTACTTCCATTGAGACCAATTTATGGGCTTTTAATATTCTCTGGAAAAGGAAGACATGCTCCCCACCGACATCCTTTGCAGCTCACCGACCACTTGACTTTGTTCCGGTATATTAGTTTTGTTAGGGTACATTAGTTCATAGGACGCATAACATGCCAATTGCATCAGGATTCCACATAAAAACAAGAATACTTCCACTCTTTATGTAGGCCATTGCATTTCAGACACAAAAGGGCGCAATAGCGGAACTCGTTCCCAGAAAATCTGAAGGCGTTCTAAATGAGGTAGAGGAAGTAAGGTTGATACTTGTGAGTTATTCCATGCATCTACTAGTTGAGCCAGCGTTTCGTGAACCGTTTCAGTCGTCTTGGTCGGATCAGCGCCAGCACGCTCCGCAAGTGACTCAAACCGTCTCAGTTCTAAAGCAAACCAGTTCTTTGTACCTGCCAGTTTAAGGGCAAGTTCAGAGTTTAGTTCTGGCCATGCAATTGTGCAGACTTGATCGTACATTGGTGCAAGGCTTGCCTGCTGATTATTCAAATAGAGAAAAGACCAGTTTTTTAGATGAGCATCTGCATTTCCAGAGGCAATGACAAATGTAAGTCGACGAATAAACTCATAATATGCATCATTACCAAGAAGTTGTTTGATCAACCCTCCACACTGTTCATACTTTATGTGGTCATATTTAAGTTCTGGCCGCAAGTTAGTAACCTGGGCAAAGTCTTCTTGATGAAGGCGGCGCCCTGCTTGCCTGTCGTACCGACGAATCACAAAAACACTATCTCCAAAATCAGTATACTTCCTCAGAGAATCACTAACTGTTTTGGCATTGTGCAAGTAACACTCAGGCACATCAAACCCAGCAGACATTGCCCACTGCATAATGGCATATTCATTCTCGACAGTAAACGGAAAACGTGTTGATCCTAATTTGACAATCCATTCACCATCTTGATTGCTTGCAGGTAGTGTTATTCTATCTGGATCTCGTAAAACAGAGAATTTCATTTGCACACCAGCTAATGAAAATCGAAGTCCAGACCTCTTGTTTTTCAGAACATCTTCATCTATGTATGTAGAGATTTTTAAATCCTCTTGAACTGACAAATCATCCCCATCTACACGAATTATTTCTACTGCACCAGGCAAGTCACGCCCAACAGCCTCCAACAAAGCTAGATCGTCACCAGAGCTAACTCCCAAATTATTTTCAATAAGATCTCGTAATGCACCATGCTCCGGAATCAAATTAGCGAAAAATGAAGGAAGTAAACGATTCTTTCCATAATAAGTTCGGAAAATATCATCCTCAAAAGATTGACTTAATACAGGACGCTCTAACAATGACAAATAGGATTCAGTGAAGCGAAACGCTATCTGACCGTTTATGGTCTGACTCAAATAGCCAATTATCTTGCCATGAAGACCGACTCCTAAAGTAATTGTCACTCCTCTTCTCCTGTTTGCTGCAAGATATAGTTGATACTTGGTCGATCACTCATGCCCCAAGAAGCTAAGCGTGAACCAAAAGAATCAACTGTCTCTGCAAGGAGCCTGCCTCGGCACGATAAAAAATCATCAAATTCTCCACGCCTGAAAAGTTCTGCCGCATCTTTATCAATGCAGTGTGATTTGAGTATCTTTGAATCCAATCCCTTTCTATCAATTAGGCCAATGAGCTCGTTTCGAACTCCTTTGGCAACAGGAGGCAGAAGAATACGATTTGATGGGCTATGTGTTACTTCAGTGCCAATTGAGATGATTTTGCGAAAGGCATTGAGATCATGCTCCTCAATCAAATCAGCAATATCAATGAATTTTTCATTTTCAGGATTAAGTGGATTCAGTGAACTTAAAGCTATGAGAACAATTCGGCTATCTGCTGCACGAGCATCAAATTTTTGTGGCGAAGTGAAGCCTGATCCTTTCGTGCGAGGAATCTCGCCTAATAATTTTTGCATGGTTTTTTCTGCTTCACCACCTTCTATAGCATCTAAGCTATGACGAAGCAAGGTTCTTTCGTCAACTGACCTTATTCCCAGTAGAGTTCGCCATGTCCACCGAACAAGTAGGTTTATTGTTCTACTATTAGGTTCTGGATAGAGTCCAAAAAACTTTGCGAGAACAAAGAAAGGAAGTGAGCGTGGTAGTAGTCTAAGGTGAGGAATTTCTGCATGTGTTTTGAGAAAAATTAGTACTTGCCTAAGTGCAGGCAATGCATCGCTGACTGCATCACGAAGTACCTCAGGGTCTCGACGATAATGCTCCGAAATGCTTCGGGTAGCGTCTAGGCCTTTAAAAGCAATAATGGCAGAAAGCAGTTGATCTTCTGAAGGGCGTCCAACACCCAGAGCCTTCAATTCATCTGCTAATCCGCTAAGAGTAGATGGCTCATCCGACTTCCGCCCAAAAAGTGCATCATGAATGTCCTCCCATCTCATCTTCTTGCCTGAATCGTTGATTCTATAAAAGATATCTCGAAGAAGTGTCTCGTCTCCTGTTTCAACAACATACAGCGGAATCTCGTACTGACGAATCCGTGCTCCAGCCTCGAAAACGGACTTTCGAAGCTCTGAATCTTTAGCGTGCTTCCAATTGAAAACCCATTCGCTTAGAGTGGATGCGTCTAATAGCTGTGTAATAGGCACCCATATTGAGGGAGAAATACCGTTTCTGGATGGAACGTGAAATATTTGCTCTTTAGCATCAAAGTAGAGAACCCAAGGATCGTCAGGAATCACTGGCATCTCTTCATCACGTGCCAATCCGGCAGTAAGCGCGGTCAACCGTTGCTGCCCATCGACAACCCATAATGCTGAATTTGACTCTGGCGCATCAACTCTAACAGGGCCATATCGGATTACAGAGGCGGGAGCATATGCCCGCCTCATTAAAAAAGAGCCAACAGGATATCCCTGATAAATGCTATCGAAGAATAACTTCACATCTTCTGATTCCCATCGGAGTGGACGCTGGAAATCAGGAACTCGTATTAAGCCACGCTTAACTTGACGAATCAAGCCCTCAACTGTGAGAGTCTCTGCTTGGAGATGAAGCCGGTTTCTTGCAGATACGATCATAATTTTCCAGAAAGACCTCAGTTTAGAGCTGATGTTAAGGTTCGCTCATACTCATGTATTCGTACATTGTATAAGTTGTAGCTCAACAGATAGTAGCTTTTACATTCTGAGAAGGAATAACGGGACTTCGTGTCTCCCTAACTATAGCAATCCGTCGTGATTACTGAATAAAAAGGGGCTTAAAAGCCTTATCTAACAAGGATCTCTATTTCACAAATCAAATAGGATTGCTAGGGAGCATGTCACCCTTTCTGAGAGAAAAATCAAATCCCCGAAACACGTACCTCCATTAAGACCAGTTTATAGGCTTTTAATATTCTCTGGAAAAGGAAGACATGCTCCCGGATTGCTATATGCATTAAGTGTCAGATCCGCTAGATAAGCCCCCTACTCCTCAGGAGTATCCAGCGGATCCAGGCGTTAATCATCGTTTCGGCTACTCAGACTAAGCAAGCTTAGTCCCCAGGAAGCCGTAGCCCTTGTGGAACAAGGTTTTGGAGTTTAGTAGTTCAGGTGAACTATGCATGGGTGGTCGTAGGTGGCCGAAACGATGACAGAGGCCCGGATCCACGGGATAATACCTGTTTCTTAAGGAAGAAAACATCATCTCTGCTGGATAAGTCCGTAATGTCCGGGTGTTATCTAGCAGATTTGAGGGTTGAGTATAGATTTTGGGGGTATTATCCAGCAAAAGTGCCGGATAATACCCCGGAGCCAGGGGTTATCCAGTGTCTGCCTATGTCACCGCCGCCGCGCCTGCTTGACCAAGTGATGGAAGCGATTCGCCTCAAGACAATCTATATCCACGTGCTCAATCGAGGGGGCAGAGGTGTCAGGAGTCCGTTAGATATCGGCTAGACAATACGGTTGAACTCCCCTGCGAGTTCTTGTAGGGTAATGTTTGCGGGGAATGATTCTAGGCGGGGAAGAGAGGAGGTAGGACTCCTCAAATCCCCTAATCATCCCAACTTAGTCTAGGTAAGCTGCGATGACTGGGTTCATTCTAGATCCGGTCTCTCAACTCACCACAACGAGGGATCTGGATAGTTCCCCGTTTTCTTTACCGAAAACGGAGTGACCCGTATGTTTCAACCATCCGACGCAGAGGGCATGGCCCCTGCACCATTCACCCTACCCACCTACCGCCAAGAAACCCTGCGCCACATTCTGCTCGGCGACTACGCCGTGCTGATAGAAGCCATCAACCACATGGCATCGCTGGGCTACTGCGACCGAGTCGCCTGGTCAGACCCCATACCCACCGGTCGCAGTGGCGAATATCTCAGCATCATGACCCGCCGCCGGGGGGTGACCATGGGCTAACCAATGCAAACGCCCCGGCTGGTTTTCAGCTGGGGTGTTTCGCTATCTTTTCCACCTACTCTCCTACCGTCTCACCCGCTCCCGCAGCCGTGCGGCTAGCTGCTTCGCCTCAGGTATCGGCAGCAAGAACGCTCCCACTACAAAAATCAGCAGCCCCACCCCGCCGGGGATCAGCAGTTGCAGCACCAGCACCCCAAAGCCCTCGGTGCCGAGCCAGGTTTCGAGCCATTGCAGGGTGCCCCAGGCGGCGGTGCCAGCGATCGCACTCAGCAGAGTCAGCAGGGCGATCGCACCCCCCCATTCCCCCAAGGGCAGCCCCCGCAGCCTGCGGTGCAAAATCACCGTCAGCGCCAGGGTCGAAAACACATTCACCCCCACCGTGGCCAGCACCAGACCCGGTGCCCCCAGCCAGCGAATAAAGAAAAAGTCCAGCACCCCGTTCAGCACAATGTTGATCAGGCTGATGCGAAAGGGCGTCTGCCCATCGCCCAGGGCGTAAAACACCCGCACCAGCACGTCCCGCGCCAGGTACACAAACATGCCAATGCCGTAGACCATCAGCACCGAGGTCACTAGGTTAGAGGCGTCTTGGTCGAAGGCACCGCGCTCGTAGATCACCCGCACAATCGGCAGCGCCAGCACCACAAACAGCGCCCCCAGCGGCAGCATGGTCAGCGCGGTGAACAATAAACTCTGGCGAATGCGGGTCTTCAGCTCGGGCCAGTGCTCTGGCGCGGCCAGCCGGGCAAACATCGGCAAAAACGGCACCAAAATCACGTTCGAGATAATCCCCAGCGGCGTCTGCACCAGCAGGTTGGCGTAGCTCAGCGCCGCCGCCGTACCCGGAATAAACGAGGCGAAGAACAAATCGGTAAACAGGTTGATTTGCAGCATCCCCGACGACAGGGTGGCGGGCACCAGCACCCGCATCACCTCGCGCACCCCCGGAATCGACCAGTCAAACCGCAGGCGCGGTCGGCCCAGCCCCGACTTCCACAGCGCTGGAATCTGGGCCAGCCACTGCAACACCGCGCCGCCCAGGGTGCTGGTGGCCAGCACCGCGCCGCCCAGCATAAAAAAATCTGGACTGGCCATATCGCTCCCGATCGCCCCGTAGAGCAGCCCCAGCCCCACCAGCACCGCCCCGCTAGAAAAAATCGGGCTGATCGACGGTAGCCAAAACTGGCTGTCGGCATTCAGCGCCCCAAAACCAATGCCGATCAGCCCCGCCAGCAGCGCCATCGGCGACATAATTCGCAGCTGAAGCACGGCGATGTCTCGCGCCACCGTGTCAGCCAGCGATAAACCGGGGGCAATGGTGTCGATAATTGGCCCGGCCAGCAAAAACAGCAGCACCGACACCCCGATCAACATCAACCCCACCAGGGTGTTGACCGCCTCGATCAGTTTGGCGGTGTCTTTGCGGTCTTGCCGCGCCACCACGCTGACGATCGCACTGTGAAACGGCCCGTTGATGCCCCCCAGCAAAATCAGCAAAAAGCCGGGGATGATGTAGGCAAAGCTGTAGGCGTCGGCCACTGGCCCCACCGCAAAGGCCGCCCCGATCGCCTGCTGCCGAAACAGCCCGACAAACTTGCTGAGAATGGTGGCCACAGCCACAATGCCCGCAATATTGGCGAGAGAACGAGAAGGTTTTGCGTCTGACACAGCGCCTCGCCGGGGGTAAACAGCATCTGGGCCACGGTCGGCCTCCAGAACCATCCCCCATTTAACTGCATAATTGAACTAGGCCAAACTGGTGGGTAGACAACTATGGTGCAAGCCCCATCCACATCCCTGACGCTAGAAGACTTTCTAGCCCGCTATGGCGATGACCCTCGCTACGAACTCATCGACGGAGAGCTGCGCGATTTGGAACCCACTGGCCCCCATGAATCGGTCGCTGGCAAAGTAGCGGGCTACCTGTTTGCCGAAATTCTACGGCGCGGGGAGCGGTGGACGATTCCTAAGAACTGTTTGATTCGGCCCCCGGCCTACCAGGCCACCGCCCTGCGCCCAGACGTGATTATTCTGGATGAACCAGCGCTAGAGGCAGAACCCCTATGGCAGCGGGAGCCAATCGTGTCCTCGGGCAGGCCCATTGTCATGGTGGTGGAGGTGGTGAGCACCAACTGGCAAGATGACTACGCCCGCAAAGTAGAGGAGTATGCCCTGCTCGGCATTGCAGAATACTGGATGGTCGATTTTCGCGGCTTAGGCGGGGTGGAGTTTATCGGCAGACCCAAGCAGCCCAGCCTGACGGTATGCCAACTCATGGGGCCAGATTACGACAAGCGGGTTTATCGGCTGGGGGAGGCGATCGCCTCCCACCGATTCCCCAACCTCACGCTGCGGCTAGACGATCTGATGGCTTAGGCCCAGGACACCATCCCAAGGGAGTTATCCATCGTGGCTTTAGGGCAAGTGTTAAAGTCTTACCACGCGCAGCTTTCTCACTCGGCCCATGTATGACCTTGTCGCCGCCGCCCTGGGGGCACAGCAGCTCACCCAGGCTGCCCAGATGCTCAAACAGTGGCAGCAAAAAAATCCCCAAGACCCGTGGCTCAAGCTGGCCATGGGGCAATATTGGGAAGCTAAAGCCGAGTTAGAGAAGGCCCAGGTCACTTACACGCGACTGCTGCAAAACACCGCCAACAGCAAGGTGATCGGCCAGGCGAGAGAGGGCGTGCAGCGGGTGCGCGACCAGCTGGCCCAGCAGCGAGAGCATAACCTCAGCGCCGCCAAGCAGCAGCCGGGGGCCGAGGCGGCGGCGGTGCTGATTTTAGAGCCGGTGACGGGCGATCGCAGAGAAGCCGCCGTCCAGGGCCTAGCCCGCGTCATGCAGATCGACGCCTACACCGCCCGCACCCGCCTGCCCAGCAAAAACTGGCGGCTGCTGAGAGCCGGGCCAGCGGGGGAACTGCAATATCTCTGCGAGCAGCTGAGGGCTGAGGGTGCCCCGGCCCGATGGGTCAAGGTAAAGCAAATTAAAGCATTGCCCACCTTTCGGGTGCAGGCTATTCAGGCGGTAGACCCCCAGGTGACCCTGACTTGTCACAACAGCGCCGGGCAAAAGGGCACCATTCAGCTGGCCTGGGGCGACATTACCCAGTGGGTGGTGGGGCAGCTGCCAATCTACGAGTCGGTGGTTGACCTCGACGCCCGAGGCCGGCTCAAGCGCAAAGACGCCACCCAAGACTACGGCGAGATCATCGACTGGCATTTGCACGGGCGGGGCTGCATTTTGCGGTTTTGCGATCGCGCCTATAGATACCGCGACGCCATCCCCCTGCCGCCCGCCGACTCTTTCCCCTCGCCGCTGATTGCCACGGTCGCCTGGAAGGCCATGAAGCGCTACTTCGAAGACTGCATTACCCCAGCGCCCAGGGCAGACTTTACCGGCTTTGGCGAGAGCGCCCTCGACCTGCTTGAGCTGCTGCCTCCCTTTGACAGTTATGTAGACCTGGGGCGATCGCTGCCCTCCCCCTGGGATGGCGCGTTTCATCTCTACAGCGCCCTGCGGTTTTTGACCCAAACCAAAAGAGCTGAGGATGCTTAACCCCTCAGCCCTTGATTTGCTCTGCCACAGATATACCCAGTCCAGCTCAGCATATTTAGCCTTTCCCCAGGCAGAACCCCATTGCTGGACTTATAGCAAATCCGAATCACATAACCCCGATTCCCAAAAGGCCAAACCGTAGGGGCGAATTGCATTCGCCCAGAGGAATCGGGGGTAAGCAAGCAGAATTTAGTATTAGACGAGGCTTAAAACCCGAAGCTATCTGGTTTTGACCTGCTTAGCCATGTCTAGAAAGGGCGACAGACTGGGGCCAGGGCGACGGCGACGGGGCATGGTGGTGCCGACGCTGGTCAGGTAGATGCTGGCAAAGGCGGTGGGCACAGGTTCAGCCGGGGCGGCAGGGGCTTTTTCTGAAGCTTTCGCCTTCGCCGGGGCTTTGGTTAAAGTTTTTGCCGAAGCTTTCGCCGGGGCAGCCGCTACCGGCTCGGCCTGGGCAGCAGCAGGCTGAGCCTTAGGAGCCGCTGGGGTTGCGGGCAGGCTGTCGCTGTCGTCATCGTCTGCCTCTAGGAAAAATTCAGACTTTTTGCCCAGGCCCACTAGGCCGCCGATGGCCTTGAAGATGCCGCCAAGCAGCCCGAAGATCGCGCCGAAAATTGCGCCGAAAATAGACTTGATTAAACCCATAGGTCTGTCCTTATGAATTTGTGTTTCTGACTTGATTATCAAGTTCCGTTACGCTCACTCACCAGCAAAGGCGACATCTAGACAGAAAAGTTAACACTGGCTCTCAGGTTAAAGCTGCATCACCGTGGCCGGGCCGATAGAGCCATCGCCAGAACTATTACGCCAGCGGGAAGCCCAAGCCAGCCCCATCTCGGCAAGGGCACATGGGTTCTCCATCGGGTTAAGGCCTTGGGGTTTGGCGCGATCGCTCCTGCCTGTGACCAGACAGCGCCATTTGCTTACCTCCCCCACGCATGGGTACGGCTGCCTTGAGCATTTTCTTGCCAAAAGAGCAAACTTTTATAAGCGCACCCTTCACTTCCCTTAAAACTTCGTTAGAATAATTAATAACGAAGTTAATTTTTCTTAACCCAATGGTTGTTCAACAACGCCTTCTATCCTTGGGCGGCCTTGCGCTTCAGCCCAACCAGTCCACCAACACCGCCTTTCAGATTTCTTGGACAATTCTGAGAGTTGTCGCCGGGGTCGTTATGGTTCATAACGGTCTTGACAAGCTAGCCAATATCGAGAGCTTTGCCAACGCCTACGTGGCCTACCTGGGGCTGCCCTTTCCCATCACCCTCAGCTACATGGCCGCCTATACCGAGCTAATTGGCGCTCCCCTAGTCGCCCTGGGTCTGTTCACTCGCCCAGCGGCGATGGGTCTGTTCTTCACCATGACGGTGGCTATGTACCACCACATCAAGGTCGCAGGCTTCAGCATTCCCTACCTAGAGCTGTCGGCCATCTACGCTGCCACCTTCCTGTTCTTTGTGATCAACGGCGGCGGTCGATTTTCTGTCGATGCGCTGCTGGCCAACGTGGTCAACGGGCTGCGCACCAACCAAGCCAACGGCAAGCGCGCTTCTTTAGAAGACGTGTTTCAGCGGTCAGATAAAGCCAAGTCGGCTCTCTAACTTGCTTCAAGGTCAAAACAAAAGCCCCCGCTCACTCTGAGTGCGCGGGGGCTTTGCATTGGAGTTAGGTGTGGGGTTCGCCAAACAGCACTAGAGAACAGGTGGCTTCGTCGATCACCTGGTGGGTGACATCGCTGACAGACAGGCCCCCGGCGGTGCGCCGCCGCATAGATCGCAGCACAATTAAGTCATAGTTGCGGGCCGTTTCGAGAATCACCTCGGCGGGGTTGTCGTTTTCCAGGGTCTGTAAGGTCCAGCTGATCTGGGGGCCGTTGGCCATCAACTTGGCCAATGCGTCTTTTAGGGCTTTGACCTGATCGTCGGGGGTGTGGCGATCGCACACGTGCAGCAGCGTCACCGAGGCTTTGTGGGTGCCGGCAAATATCTGAGCAAAGCGCACCGTGCGCGCCGCCTGGGGGGTGACATTTTTCATCGGCACCAAAATCCGGTGAATGTCGATGGGTTCGGTGAGCAGGCGGGCCACCGCCACCGGGCAGTGGCTCGACCAAAACACCTCGTCTACTAGGGTGCCAAACAGCTTGGCCCGAAACCCCTGGCGGCTCCAGCCCAGCAAAATCAGGCTGGCGTTTTGCTCGCGGGCGGCGCGGGTAATGCCCTCCGACACATCGTCGTCAATGCGCAGTACCGAGTAGGCCTGGGCGTTAAACTCCTGGCTGAGGCTCTCGGCCTTTTGCAGCAGCTTGCGGCTCTGCCCCATGGCATCGACCAAGTTAGGGTCATCCATGTGCACGTGGGCGCGGGCCACGGTGACAGGAATGACGTAGCCCCCCTCGTGGGTGGCCAGCAGCGCCGCCATTTCGATCAAGTAGCGCTGGGTGATGGGGTTATAGATGGGCACCACCACCGTAAACGGGCCGGTGATAGTCAAGTCGGCACGGCTTTCGGGGGCAGACCCGTAGTCAAACCACAGCGAGTCTGGCTCAGAGCGCATCAGCTTAGGCGCGACCAGCTGCCCGGCAAAGCGGGCGGTGAGCAGCGGCCCGATCACCGAGGTGACCAGCATCATCACAATCACAGCGTTGAATTCTAGCTCTGAAATAATCCCCTGCTGGAGACCCACTAGGGCTGCGGCCAGGGTAGCCGCCACCTGGGGCATCGACAGCGACCACATGGTCAAAATCTGCGCCCAGCGGTAGCCAAAGAAGGGCTTGGTGACCAGGGCCGCCACAAATTTGCTGGCGATCACGGTGGCGGTGAGGGCCAGGGTAAAGGCCAGGTTGGTGGTCATCGACTCCATAAACACTTGCAGGTCGAGCAGCAGGCCCATGCACACAAAGAAAAACGGAATGAACAGCACCCCGCCGACAAACTCTACTTTTTCTTTGACCGGGCCGTTGCCCACCACGTCGTTGACCGCCAGCCCCGCCAAAAACGCCCCGACAATTTTGTCGACGTTGATCAGCTGCGACCCCAGCGCCGCCAAAAACACCGCCGCCAGCACAAACAAAAACTGGTTGCCCTCGCGATCGCCGTTGCGCTTGAAGTATTGCTTGCCCGCCCAGTCGATGCCCACCAGCACCGCCGTGGCAAACAGCCCCAGCATCACCAGCTGCGTCACCACCGTCTGGGCCGAAAACTCGCCCGCCTGGGCGGCTACGCACATGGCCAGCACCAGCAGCGCCCCAATGTCGGTAAAAATAGTCGCCCCCACCGTGGCCGACACCGACGGCTCTTTGCTGATGCCTAGGCGCATCACAATCGGGTAGGCCAGCAGGGTGTGGGAGGCCAGCAGCGAGCCGATCAGCACCGCCGCCACCCAGCCAAAGCCAAAGGCGCGGCTCAGCAGCAGCCCCGCCGTCAGGGGTATGGCAAAGGTGGTAAACCCAAACCCTAGAGAACGGTTGCGGGTGCGCTTAAAGTCTTTGAGGTCAATCTCTAGCCCCGCCACAAACATCAGGTAGATTTTGCCCACGTCAGAGAGCAGAGTTTCGACCTCCCCGGCGGGGTTGAGCACCCCCAGCAGGCTGGGGCCGAGCACCACCCCCGCCGCCAGCAGCCCCACCAGCCCCGGCAGCCGCAGCCGCTCAAAAATAGGCGGAATAATTAGCGTCACCAGCAGCAGCACCGTGAAGGCCACAATGGGGCTGTCTGGTAAAAAGCTCAACAGTCCGTTCATACCAACGCCTCCAAAACAGCCGCTTCAAGCATCTTCTAGCGATCACCCCTTTGTCTTGGGGCTATTCCTGTACAACCGACTGCGGCACCTAGCCTGGCCTGACGATGGCTTTAGATGAACGGCTACCCGGCATCACCATGACCCCAAAAAATAGGCGCACCAATAGCTCTCCCACAACATACAGGAGATCATCGCCCCACGCTGAATTGTGGGTTGCAGCAAGAGGTGTGGGGTTTAGTTAACTACGCCCCCAAAACATCAGGCCTTAGGTGGTCTCCAGGAAAGAAAATACCACCAGGTAGGGGCGCAGAGCCTGCATCCTTAGGAGGCAGCAAAATTCTTGGGTATTTTCGTTGCCAGAATTGCCCTTACCCCGAAATCAGTGCCAGCAGCGCCAGGGTGCCAATGACGATGCCCTGTATAGGGCAGCCAGACAGCGCGATCGCCTTCTCCCTTGGGGAGACACCGCGTGACCGACTCCACTCAGCGAGCAGGTATCCCTGCCACTGATTTTTCTTGACACCCATGTTAGGTTACCTGAGGAAAGGGTTTCACCCAGGAAAAGCGCAAAATTCAATGGAAACCATTGCCTACTCTGGAAGACCTATCTTTTCTCCCAGCAAGGCCGATTATGTTAGCTATGCTCCCTTGAAACCTTCGATTTCAGGGCTTAGGATAATGTTGCCAGGCCATTAAGTCAGTCAGACGGTTCTCTCAGCGCTTTTCCTCTAGCTTTAACACCCTGGCCAAGATTGCACTCACGTCCTTTGCGGGAACTCAATAATGACGAAAACTACCTCGGTGGTTGCGGCTTTTATCAGTACCTACGACAGCCAGCTTTTGGCCTACCCAGATTTAGACCATGCCGTTGAAGCCATTTATCGCCACCCAGCGTTCAAAGATCTCCTGCTTTGCTTCGTGGATTGCCAGGTCTTTTCCCCAGAGCTGGGGCAAGAGTTTGCTGCTCTGGGGGCGATTCAGGGCTTGGCGGCCTGTCGCCGATTGCGCAGCTGCCTAAACTTGTCTCTGGCGAGTTTTTTTGGCCTACTCGCTGAGCTGATTGCGGCCTTTGAGGTTGCCGATGGGGTCTATTGGTCGGCTTTTGCCAGCAGAATACAATCGTCTACCCTGGGCGACCATAAATTGCTGGGGCAACTCTTGAAGGGTCAAGAGCAGGCGTTTTACCAGGAGCTGGCTCTGCGGTTAGTCGAGACCAATCCCCATGCCATCTACCCGACCTCTAGCTATCGCGAAAGCCAGGGCCACGTGGTGAGCACGGCCGACGATCAAACCATCGAAGCGGTGATGAGTTCGAGCACATTCACCTCGATTAAAGTGCTGGAAAACGTGCTCGACCCTGAGCAGCCCATCTTAAAAGACACCTACCTAACCCTCGGGCGCTGCGTCTGCCTGGTCGATCAAAATGTTGAGAGCTTCTACGGCGAACAGATTGAGCATTACTTTCGCCACCACGGCATTCGTTTAGAAAAGCTGGTCTATCGGGCCATGGAAGTCGATAAGGGCATCCACACCGTGGAGCGCATGCTCGGTGACTTTAAGCAGCTGGGGGTAGCCCGCCATGAGCCTGTGCTGATTATTGGCGGTGGGGTACTGACCGATACCGGTGGCCTGGCCTGCGCTCTGTATCACCGCAACACCCCCTACGTGATGCTCTCTACCTCCGTGGTGGCGGGGATCGATGCTGGCCCCTCCCCCCGCACCTGCTGCGATGGCTTTGGCTACAAAAATCTCTTTGGGGCTTACCACGCGCCGATTTTGTCGATTACCGATCGCTCATTCTTTAAGACCCTGCGCGAGGGCTGGCTGCGCCACGGCATTGCCGAAATTATCAAAATGGCCGTGGTCAAAAATGCCGCGTTGTTTAGCTACCTAGAGCAGGCTGGCCCCGAGCTAATTACCTCGCGGTTTGGTACCACCCACTGCCAGCCAGGGGGTAACCTCAGCGATCTGTCTCAGAAAATTTTGGGTGCCGCCATGCGCAGCTACGTAGAGGCCGAATACGACAACCTCTACGAGACCCATCAGTGCCGCCCCCACGCCTATGGCCACACCTGGTCGCCGGGGTTTGAAATCGAAGCCGGGCTGTTGCATGGTCATGCGGTAGCGATTGGTATGGGGTTTGGGGCCTACCTCAGCCATCGCCTGAACTGGATTAGCGCCGAAGAGTTTCACCGCATTCTGCGGCTGATCGATTCCTTTGGGCTGAGCCTCTGGCACGATATTCTGCTGAATCAAGACACGCTGTGGGCCGCCCAAGAAAAAATCGTGCAGAAGCGCGGCGGCAATCTGGTGGTGCCATTGCCCAAGGGTGCCATTGGGCAGTGTGGGTATCTCAATGATCTAACTCGGGACGAGCTGAATGAGGCGATCGCCGCCTACCGAGACATTTGCGTCACCTACCCCCGGCAGGGCATTGGCATCGAACCCCTCTGTAGCGATGTGGGGCTAGAAGACCCGTCCACGGTGGCCCACATTCCGGTGGAGCTAGGCTCGGCCTACCAAGACAACCCGGCCCAAACCCTATCAACCGTCTAGAGAGGCATCTGTTCAAGCCATGGTAAACGAATCGTTTGATGTGGTGATGCCGCTCTACCGCTGCCGCTGGAACACCCAGGCGGTGCTGGAGGGCATCACCACCCACTACGCCCCTCGGGCCATTCATATCATTGCCCCAGAGCAGGAGGCCCAGGCCCTTAAAGAAAAAGCTCAGGGTTGGCAGGTGGCCAGCCTCTTCACCCACTCGGAAGAATCTTTTTTTGAGGGCTGCGGTCTGACCAAAGACGCCATTTGCGCCGAGCTAGATCTGGGGGCATCGCTCTATACGCCGGGCTGGTTCTACCAGCAGTTGCTCAAGCTGGGCGCGGCGGAGGGCATTCCAGATCTAAGCGAGTGGTACGTCGTGTGGGACAGTGATTTGCTGCCCGTGGCCACCTGGCCCCTAGTTGAAGAGCACCCGTCCAGCCTCCAGCACCGCTTTGCCCTGCTTCAGCACAACCAGTGGGGCAATGCCGCCATCGTCTCGACCTGGGCCAAATGGATTCGCACGGTGCTGGAGGTGGAGCCTTGCACCGACCCGGAGGGCACGTTTATTCCCCACCATATGTGGTTCAAACAAGAGCATTTGGCGACCTTCAAGCGCCAGCTCAACCACCACTACCAGACCGACGATCACTGGCTCTTGCTGATGATGCGATCGGCCAATGAGTTTGGCACCTTTGGCGAATACTGGATCTATTCGTCTTGGGTGGCGGCCAAGGCCCCGGCGGATCTGTCGTTTTACCCCTATGACCAATACGGGGCCACCACAGAGCGCTTCTTTGATGACGGTACGGGGCTGTTTTCTGCTGCTCTGAGGTCGTATCTCGCCACGGCTTCGGGGGTAGAAGACGCGGTCTTTTCGCCAACTTACACCGAGGTGGCGGCGTTTATTCGCGCCGAGTATGGGCCAGAGGCAATGCCGTCGTCCCTATCGTTTGAGAGCAGCCCCCGGCACCTCAAGAAAAACGAGGCCACTATGCACATTGAAGAGCAGCGATCGCGCTGGAACCCGCGTGGGCAGACCTAGGATTGCCGAGAAATATGCAGCCAAGTCTATCCCTGATTTGACCGGGCGCATGCGATGCGCCCCTGCGGTTTGTCTATCCCTGATTTAACTGGGCGCATGCGATGCGCCCCTGCGGTTTGTCTATCCTTGATTTGACCGGGCGCATGCGATGCGCCCCTACGTGACGACTAGACCTACCGGTTTCTGCCGATGCCCCTTCCTCACCTCACCTCGGCTACTATCCAGCACCACGCCACCGAGCCGTCTTACGCTCGGGGTGAAAGCTATTTTCGCTCTGGCGCGGTGGTTTCTCTCACCCAGCGGCAGCAGACCCTCCAGGCCGAGGTCGAAGGCAATGAGGTGACCCCCTACCGAGTCACCATTGATTTTGATGGGGGTGGTGTCACCCAGGCTGACTGCACCTGCCCCTACGACTTTGAAGGCTGGTGCAAGCACATCGTCGCTACCCTGCTCGCCTGCATTCACCAGCCCGAGACCGTCGAGCAGCGTCCGGCCCTGGCCCAGCTGTTAAACCCGCTGACGCTGGCGCAAACCCAAGGGTTGGTGCAGCACTTGATCGCTGAGAATCCTGGTTTGATTGAGTCGATCAATCTGTATGTGAATCAGCTGGCCCAACCCGAGACCATCTCTACCTCGGCCTCACCCCCCAAACGCAAAACCAGCGTTGACCCGGCCCCTTTTGCCCGCCAGGCCAGGGAGATTTTGCGCAATGCCGTGCGCGGTTGGGAACATGGCCAAGACGACGACAATATTGGGCTTGAAATAGGCGAATTAATCGTCGATGCGCTGGCCTTTGCCGAACAAGGGGATTGGGCCAATGCCCTGGTGGCGTTGCAGGGCCTTACCGAAGGCTGTGTCAATAACTGGGACGAGATTGATGACTTCTGTGGGTTCACCCCCGAGGATGTGGGGGTAGATTTTGATGCGGCCTGGGCCGAAGCCCTCTTGAGTGCTGACCTGAGCGAAGACGAAATCTCAGAGTGGCAAGAAAATCTGGAAGTCTGGCAGGACAGACTAGGCAGCTTTGCCATGGCCCTAGAAGCCCTGCGGCAGGGCTGGGACTATCCGCCTCTGGTGCGGGTTTTGCAGGGCGACATTTCAGAATTGGGGGCTTGGTCGGGGGAAGCGCCCGACTGGGCCGATGAGTTTAGCCAGATTCGCCTGAAGATTTTGGCCCGCCAGGAACGCTACGAAGAATACCTGCATCTGGCCAAGGCAGAAGGGCAGACCCAGCAGTATTTGACCATGCTGGGGCAGCTGGGGCGGGTTGACCAGGCGATGACGATCGCCCAGCGCCAAATGACCACCCTGTCAGAGGCCAAGGCCTTGGCCGAGATGCTGCGATCGCAAAACCAGCTGCCCCAAGCCTTAGACATTGCCTTGCAGGGGCTCCGGTTTGAGAATAACAACCCCTATGTGGCCTTTGACTTTGCCACCTGGGCCAGCGACCTGGCGGAGGGTATGGGCAACACCAGTGCTGCCCTGGAAGCTCGCGTTATGGCGTTTAAGGCCAAACCGTCTTTGCAGGACTATCAAAAAATCGAAAGGCTAGCCGATACAGACTGGCCTGCGGTGCGAGAGACGCTGCTGCACCACCTCCGCACAGATTCAATCTGGGGGCGAGAGCAGGCTCAGGTCGATGTTTTTCTCCAGGAAGGGCTGCTGGAGGATGCGATCGCGGTGGCCTCGGGTCTGAGCAGCTACCATAGCCAAATCATTTTGCGGGTGATGGATCGGGTGGTGGCTACCCACAGCCAGTGGGTGATTGACAATGCTCGCCCCCGCGCCGAATCAATTATGGATGGGGGTAAGGCCAAGGATTATCAAAGTGCGGTGGAATGGCTGAAGCGAGTTAAGGCGGCTTACCACGCCCTGGGTCAAGGGGCGGATTGGTCTGGCTATCGCCAGACGTTGCTCAACCAGCACGGTCGTAAACGCAAGCTGATGGGGCTGATGCAGCAAAACAAACTGTGAATTGACACCGCTTCCCCCTCCACTACAAACAGCCAACCTCGCTTTTACCTTCACTTTTTACCCTTTTCTATCCCCTTATGGCCATTACCCACAAATGTCTCGCATGGCCTGCACCACGCCGCGCAGGGCATCCTCGCATTATCTGTAGTGGGTCAAGCCTCTAAACCTTTGCTGGGCCTAGAGCACTGCTAGCGCGGGCAGGTGTTCTAAAGCAACGAGGGGTTGTTCCTTTAGAACATCGGGATGTTCTGTTGCAACGTCAGGCTGTTTCTTTAGAACGTCAGGCTGTTCCTTTAGAACATCAGGCTGTTCCTTTGCAACGGGGTGACGCTCTAAAGGAACGTCGTGATCTTGCAAAGGAACCAGAGCCGATTCCAAAGCAATGGTCGAACGTTGCTTTGGAACAAGACGCTGGTATCGAGTAGCGCTCCGACGACATCGGAGGATGGGGATGCGCTCTAACAGCACCCGCCCCCTCTGGGAGCGCTGGTCTTTTGGGGAACTCTACAGCTATAGGGCTCAACGGGCAGACCCATGCAGCGACGCACACTTACCCTAGTCGCAGGGGGAGTACTACCATCTCTACAACCGGAGCAGCGATTATATTGCAGCCAGGAGATAAAACTTCTTACCAGTGCTACGGGAGGCCTACAGCGCATCCTACTACTGCCATCTAACAATTCCAACGCAAGTGACTGTTGCACTATTACGACTTGGGTAGCCATAATGGTGGGAGTCTCACCTAAAACTGCTGAAATGTAAGCATGGACACAACTGTCGTTATAGTCGCAGGCATTATTGCAATCGTTGTGCTTGTCCTGTTGTTCCTTTATCGAGACAGACTTTCAGAGCTTTCTGTCAATGGGCGTGAGACAACGATACAGGCGAAGATGCAAAATAAAGCGCAGACTGAGGAAGAGCTTCGGGACGACAAGCCCGTGAGTGTCACATTCAAAGGAAATAAGCTAAGAGGTGAGGGCCAATATCGAATGCGGGACGCTGATTTTTCTGACAACGACGTAGATGGCAAGCAAAACCTAGACCTGGGGTATGATGAGCCGTCGGATGCTGACCAACCTGAGCAAAATCAGTAAAGCCGATCAATGCCAAAACTGCGTAACTTAGCGAATCGCACTAAAGAACTCGATATATTTCTTAAAATGGCGGCGGGCGATCATGACTGTCGCATTATGCTTATTGAAGGAGTATCAGGGATGGGCAAAACATCTCTTCTCAGCCGATTTAGACATGAATGTCCATCTGAGGTTAAATTTGTACCGTTTGATTGCAAGGGCGTAAATAGCATTGCTACTTTTTTAGCGGAAGTTGTAGTTGACTTAGGGCATGAAAACTTCCCGCGTTTTTTAGAGAAGGTCAAGTTTTTTGTTCAGGGAGGCGTTGACTTTTCCGAGAATGATATTGCGGCAGAGAAAACTATTTCAATAGCCATTAATTCAAATGTTGATCTTGCGACTCAAGACTATCGGCTAGAACAACTTCAACAAGCATTTTTTGATGACTTAGCACTCCTTGAGCATCGGACAGTAATATCACTTGATACCTATCAGGATGCAAACGATTCACTTCAAGCTTGGATTGAAACAAAGTGGCTTAGGACTGTGGATCGGCGGGTAAAAAATGTCGTGACAGTTATTGCAGGTCAGAGCGTTCCCAATCCGAACAATTCAGTTTGGGGTGATAATTGCGAACACTTTTTGCTGACCGCCATCATTGATATACAAGCTTGGTGCGAGTTCTGTTCAGATCTGCCAGAAGCAGCAATTAAAGCTGCAGCTATATCTTGTGAAGGTCATCCGAAAAATACCCATCAAACACTGTCGCTACTAATAGAACGTTGGTCAGCATAGAAGATTTACTTAAGCAGATCCAGGCAGCCGAGACAGAAGAGGATCGGCAGTGGATTTTGCTGGAGCTCCAAATGAGTCAGATGCCTAACTCATTGGTTTCTATGCTTTGGGCTGCCGCCATTCCTCATTTCTTTGATGAAAAAGTTTTGTCAGCATTAAGGCCAGAGCTAGCGGGTGATGCAAATAGACTTTACGATGATTTAAAGAAGTTGACTTTCGTAGAAGAATTTCCAGGACATGGGTTCAACATTCATGAGCTTACAAGGAATGTTTTACTAGAAAGACTTTGGGGACAGCAACAAGAAGAGTTTTTAATGCTGTCTCAGCGAGCAGCAGACTATTTTTTTGAACTCAAAGAATCAGCAGAAGAAGACGTTGAGTTTTCCTACCATGAAATTCTAAATGAAGGGGTTAGGCAAACTGGACGATTACTTGACCGTGTAATCAACTGGTGGACTTACTATCAAATTGACACCATAAAAGCTGCCCTTCAAAGATTTCTAGAGCATGCAAGAGCAGATAGACTAAGTTGTTTTGGTCAAGGGTTCTCACTTCACTTAAATGGTTTAGCCAAGAGTCGCATCGCAAATTATCAAGAAGCCGAGTCCTTGTTTAGACAGGCCAAAAAAGTTTACATGGATGAAAATCTAGGGAATCGTCGTTATGAAACCACTTTATTACGCGATCTTAGTAGCAGTATAAGTGATCAGGGCGATCCCGAAAGTGCACGGCTTATTACGGAAGAAGCTTTAAAGATTAGTGAAGAACAGCTCGGAGAAATTCATCTTGATACTGCTATTAGCTTGAATAACTTGGCTGGACTTTATCAGAATTTAGGGCGTTATAAAGAGGCAGAACCACTTCTTCTTAGAGTTCTAGAAATCAATGAAGTGCAGCTTGGAGAAAATCATCTTGAAACCGCTTATAACTTGAATAATCTAGCTAGCCTTTATCGGATTTTAGGTCGTTATAAAGAGGCGGAACCACTTTATCTTAGAGCTCTAAAAATCAGAGAAGAGCAGCTTGGAGAAAATCATCCTGACACCGCCAATAGCTTGAATAATCTAGCTAGCCTTTGTCAGATTTCAGGGCGTTACAAAGAAGCTGAGCCACTTTATCTTAGAGCTCTAAAAATCAGAGAAGAGCAGCTTGGAGAAAATCATCCTGACACCGCTAATAGCTTGAATAATCTGGCTACCCTTTATCAGGTCTTAGGGCGTTATAAAGAGGCAGAACCACTTTATCTTAGAGCTCTAAAAATCAAAGAAGAGCAGCTTGGAGAAAATCATCCTGAAACCGCTAATAGCTTGAATAATCTGGCTGGACTTTATCGAAAGCAAGAAAGGTTTTCAGAGGCTATTCGTTTACTTAGCAAGTGGTTTTCTATTCAGCGTAAGCTTCAGAAGACGGCAAGTACTGACTATGCCGAGCAGACTTGCACTCTAGGGAAACTTTATGAAAAAAATCATCAGCCCAGAGAGGCAGTGGAAGCTTATGAAGAAGCAATTTCTGTTTTTCGTAGGTTGCTACACTCCAAACATCCAAGGCTACTTATTCTTCAGGGTGAGCTAAGGCGCTTGAAAAAGAGAATTAAGAATGAAGCAAAGCGTCAAAAAAACTAGTGAGCACAAAGTATATTGCTGGAAAGGGCAACACAGCAGCTACAGACTATTAGCAAGCTAATAACCGAAAGAGATCCGAGAGTGCGCTAAAGCCGCAAACGCTGCGTGGCTTATTTGAGGCATCCAGTCTTCGGAGTATGAAAAGCCAGTTCTGTCCCTCCCGCATAGGGCCACCCGCAGAACAGTAAGGGGCAAATGATTAATACGAACTAGCTCACCAGACCCAGATAGATCGCCCAGGGCAGCAGCAAAAAACCGATCGCAATGCCACCCCCAAGCACCCCACTCGCCCCAACCACCAAAGGCCGCACCCCCGCATTCAGCAGCCCGATCGATTGCAGCGCACTCCACAGCCCGTGGCGCAGGTGAGACCCCAGCAGCACCAAAACAGCGCTGTAGCCCACCACATAGGGCAAGTGCTGAAATTTCTCCACCACCAGCCGAGCCAGGTCGCGCACGGGTTCGCCGCCCAGCTCCGTGGTGTAGTAGGTGCCAAACTTAAACGTCAGCAGGTGGGCCACCAAAAACACCGCCATCACCGAGCCGGTGACGATCATGGCGCGTGAGCTTAGCGACTGATAGCTAGGGCCACCTGCCGACTGGTAGGCGCTGTAGCCCTGGGGCCGGGCCTGCCGCTTGCGCCAAAAAATCTCAATGCCCACTGCGGCGTGCAGCACCACCACCGCCAGCAGCACTAGCTCAATGGCGTAGAGGCCAATTCCCAGGCTGGCCAGATGGTGGGCATAGGTGTTGTAGGCCTCGCGGCTTTGAAACAGCAGCAGATTGCCGGCCATGTGGACGAGTACAAAGGTGGCCAGAGCCAGCCCGGTCGCCCCGGTAATCAGTTTTTTACCTAGAGACGAACGATAGAACCTCAGCAGCGGCGATGCCGGAGCCTCGGGCTGATTTAGGGGGGCTTTGAGGGTGTTGGTCATGGTTCATCCTGTACGCGCTCGATTTGTTCAATTACCCGGCGAATTTCGAAGGCATCGGCGGCCTCAGGGTGCTGGTAGAGGTAGCGCTCTAGGTCGAGCTGGGCCTTGTCGAGCAAGCCCTGCTGGTAGAGAATCAGGCCGCGATCGCGCCATTCCCCCACCGCCTCAGGGTAAATCAGCAAAATGCGGTTGATCGCATCGAGCGCCTTGGGCACATCTCTATTGCGTAGGTAAATCAGCTTTAGGTTGGTCAGCAGCCGCACTAAAAAAGTCGCCGGGGTAATCGGTGCCAAGTGCTGAGGCTCTAGCCGGGCCGCCTCGCCAAACATCTGCTTGAGGCGGTTGCCACAGTCTTGCTCAAACAAGATCTCTCCCTGGTGAAAGGGGTCGACAAACAAATCCATCTCGCTGACCGTGGGGCGAATCAGAAAATGCCCCGGCATGCTCACCCCCACCATGGGGAAGCCCACCCGCTGGGCCAGCTCTAGATACACCAGCGACAGGGTGAGCGGAATGCCCACCCGCCGCTCTAGCACCTGGTTGAGAAAGCTGTTGCGGGGGTCGTAGTAGTCAATGCTGTTGCCGCGAAAGTTTAGCTCGGTGAACAGATAGTCGTTGATAGCACCAATGATTTTGAGCGGGTAGCGATCGCTCGGCAGGCGCTGGGTGAGGGTGTCGGCCATGCGATCGAGCATGGCCAGGTAATCGTCTACCACCAGGTGAGGATAGTCTTCCTGGGCAACATAGAGGGCAGCCCTAGCCAGGCTGACCTGTGCCGCAGGCTGCTGTAGCTCTTGGTAGAGGTGCTCCCTGAATAGTGCAGAGTTGGTCATTTAAGCGTCGTAGTCCTTGCCGCTGCCGTAGAACAGCCGATCTTGCCACCGATGGCTATAGTATCGCGGCATCGGGGGCAGTGACTCAATTACCGGGTTTAGGGCGCGGGCCAGCGGTGCCAAAGCACTGTAGCCGGCCAGGCTGCTGTAGTGCCCCAGCCAGCTCGCCAGCGCCCCCACCCCCACCTGGGGAATGATTTTCGCCACCAAACCCGGATATTTCAGCGATGTCACCGCCAGGGTCTTGGCCAGGGCCGGAAACTGCACCACATCCTGCAAGAAGGGCTTGAGGGTAGGCTCGCCCAGCTCGGCCATGGCGGCAAAAATGGCCGTCAGCATAGTGTTAATGCGCTGTTCAGAGAGCGTCTGGTCAACCCTCACGCTCATGGATTTTTGAAAGAGCCAGGTGACCGACAGGTTGGGCTGATAGGGCTGAAGCGCCCCCAGGGCGGCAGCGCCGAGGCGATCGCACCCCAGAGCCTCATCAATGCCCGTCACCAGCCGCCCCAGGTGGCGAATCATCGCCCCAAAGCCGCCAAAGCTCAGGGGCGACTGACTGCCGCTGCTGTCGCCCACCGCCAGGGTGCGCCCCCAGGGGTAGCGCAGCGGGCTATTTTTGTAGCAGGGAAAGAAGCCAAACAGCGATCGCTGCACCCGCAAATCCTCCAGACTCACCCCCTGATACTCCGGCAGCAGCGTCCAGTATTCCTCAAAAAATTCTGTCAGGCTCAGCCGCCGGGGGTCGGCATCCAGGTAGGTAAACATGTAGGTGGTGCGCCCATCCCGCGCCGGAAACGCCTCCCAAAAGTATTGGCACTGGTGGCGCAGGGGCGTAAACGAAGCGATCAAATCCCCCGTGGGGTTGGTTGGGTAGCCCTGGGCGCAGGTGCCCACCACCAGGCACACGGCATCGGGTTTGGCTGTGCCCCGCGCCTGGCGCACCAGGGGCGAAAAGTGGCCCATGGCGTCGATCAGCAGCCGGGTGGTAAATGGTTGCTCAGCTTTTACGAGCACGCCGTTGGGGTGTACCCAGGCCGAGTCAAAGGCGGTGTTTTCAAACAGCTGCCCCCCGGCGGCTAGAAACTTGGCCTTGAGCCGCTCCAGCAGCCCCCTGGGGTCAACTCCCACATTCAGCACGTCCTCAACCCACAGGGGGTCGCCCTCGCCAAACTGAATGCGGGCGGGGTTGTACTCAGAGGCAATAACAGAGTCCAACTCGTCTTTTGTCAACAGCCCTAGGTCTACCAGGGCCGCCAGTTCGCGGCGAGAGATGTTCCACTCTTGCTCGCGCCCCCGCAGCACACCGCGTTCTAAAATTGCCACCCGCCAGCCCCGCTGGGCCAGCCCGGCCCCCACC
>QBMN01000041.1 GCA_003241845.1 Shackletoniella antarctica
GGGTAGATAGATGGGTGGGTAAGGTATCGTCGCTACCTGTCCATTCACTCATGCGCTCTTCAGCCTTTAGCCAGATCGTTCCCCCAGGGCGAGAGGACTTGATGGCGTTGCTGAGCAGGTTGGTGAGCACTTGAATAATGGCGTCGGGGGCGGCCCACAGGGTCACATTCAGCGGTGTAAGGGCGATGGTAATGCCGGAGTGATCGGCCAGGGGTTGCACACTGTTGATCGCCTTGTACATCAGGCTGGTCACCTGGCAGGCTTCTGGTTCGAGCTGCACTTTGCCCGACTCGAGGCGCTCAAAGCTGAGAATATCACTGACCAGGCGCACCAGGCGATCGCATCTATGGCATAGCGCTGGGCCGTCAGGGTCTCGGCCAAAAAATCACTGGTGGAGCGATCGTCCTCTAGCAAAAGTATTTTCATGGGGGAGAAGAATCTTAAAATCTGTCTAAAGGGGGTTATCTTGCTCTCAAGATACTCTGACAGATTCAAGGTCACAATCCCCCACTCCGACCATGGCAGCGGTTGAGTCGCGTGGGTCTCTACATTCCCCTGGGCGATCGCCGCCGGTCTCATTGGCGTCATCGTTGCTCTATTGCTGATCTACCAGGTGGGCCGCCACCGCAATTCGCCAGATTTGTTTACCTAAGGTTTTTTTAGAGAGAGTTCGGTGGTGGGGTCAAACAGGTGGGCTTTTTCGGGGGCGATCGCCAGCCAGACCTGATCCCCCACCCGCACCACCTCATCGGGGGGAATTTTTGCTAACAGCGTCAGCCCCTCGCCCTGCACCGTCAGGTAGGTTTCGCTGCCTAGGGCTTCCATATGGGTGATGTGGCCGCGAATATTTTTGGGCGCGGGCAGGGCCAGGCTCAGGTGCTCGGGGCGAATGCCGAGCAGGGCCTCGCGGTGGTCGTAGGGCACCAGGCGGTCGTCCCACTCGCTGGGCAGCGACAGACGAAACTCGGAGTGAATGAGCAAAAACGGGGCCTGCACCTGCACCGGAATAAAATTCATCGGCGGCGAGCCAATGAACCCGGCGACAAAGCGGTTGGCGGGGCGGTTGTAGAGATCGAGTGGGGTGGCCACCTGCTGAATCTGGCCCTGGTTCATCACGGCGATGCGGTGGCCCATGGTCATGGCTTCCACCTGGTCGTGGGTGACGTAGATGGTGGTAATGCCCAGCTGCCGCTGGAGATTGACGATCTGGGCGCGGGTTTCCATCCGCAGTTTGGCGTCCAGGTTAGAGAGGGGTTCATCCATCAAAAACACCTGGGGGTTGCGGGCCATGGCGCGGCCCAGGGCCACCCGCTGCTTTTGCCCGCCGGAGAGCTGCCGGGGCTGGCGGCCCAGCAGCAGGTCGATTTGCAGCATTTTGGCCACGGCCCGCACGCGATCGTCGATCAGCCGCTCGGCCTCAGAGACATAGCGCAGGCCGGGGGGCAGCCGTCGGGTAATTGAGACCAGGGGCTTTTCCCACCAGCGGCTGGCGGTGAGCAGACGCTCTAGCTCTTGGTTGGCGGGGGAGTCGCTGGGGGGCAGCGGTTTCTGGCCCAGCTCTGGTAAAGAGGTTTCGAGGTCGCCCCCCATGCGGCGCAGGCCAAAGGCGAGGTTGTCGTAGACCGTCAGGTGGGGGTAGAGGGCGTAGCTCTGGAACACCATGGCGGTGTCGCGCAGCTTGGGGGGCAGGTCGTTGACCTTGCGATCGCCCACCCAGATACTGCCGCCGGTAATCTCTTCCAGACCCGAGATCAGCCGCAGCAGGGTGCTTTTGCCGCAGCCCGAGGGGCCGACCAGCACCATAAACTCGCCGTCATCAATGGTGAGGTTGATGCGCTTGAGCACCGCCAACCCATCGTGCTCGGTGTCTAGGGTGACATCCGCCGCCGCCTGGCGCAACTTAGGGAAGGTTTTGTAGACGTTTTCGATTGCAACTTGGGCCACGGCAGGTTGAGCGACTTTTTTGATTATGGGTAATTATCACAGACAAGCCGCTTGAACTGAGATATAGAGAGGATTTTTGTTGATACCAAGCGACGAGCTTCTGAGAAATCACGATCGCCGGTAATCAAAAACTCAGCTCTAGCAGACAGGGCACAGGCCAAAAATTTAGCGTCTTTTGGGTCTCGTGGAAAGCTGATGGTCTGATCAACCGAAACGATAGACGTCAGGGGACCAATTAGCTTAAGCCAGCGCTGCTGGATTAAATCAGAAATCCCTAACCGCTTGCGGGCCAGCACGTTTCTGTATTCGGTCAGAATGGCATCCGAAACAACCCAGGTAAAATCATCTTGCTCAAGCACAAAGAGAATGACGGCTTCAGGATCGCGATCGCGCAAGACGGCTGAGACCAAAACATTCGTGTCAATGACAACCTTCACTGCCCCGCCCGGTAGGCAGCAATTTCAGCGGCAATTTCGTCTTCGGTAATGGTTTGAGCCTGGGGTAAAGCTTGGGTTTCTTTAAACAATGTCTTGACCGCTTGAATTTGCCCAGCGCTGTGAGTCGTGAGCAGAATGACCTTAACTTTGTCTCCTTCAACCAGGCCAGAACGGTAGGCAGCGGGAACTTCAATGCTGCCGTTTCTGATATTGGCTTCGAACTCAACCGCTTCCATAGGGTGACCTCATTTCTGACCTAACCAACTTCAGGGTGTTCCAGCTGAACACGTATCCAGGGGTTTACGGCAACAGGCCAACGGGCCGGGCTTGCAACCTCAAAGGGGACGTTTACTGAGATGGAACGCTCTCAGGCAGTCGGAGATGTTGACTTATAACCAACACCTGCTCTACGAATCTACCCTATTTCTCCTCTGATACCGCACCGTTGCTGGCATCTGGCTCTGGCACAGCCGCCCGAATCACCTGGGTGATGGTTTCGCCTTTGTTGGGTTTGACGATGCGATCGCTCTCCCCCGTCCGGCCCTGGCGCGGAATAGACTCAGCGGGAATAATCGCGGTTCGGTCTGCGCTGGTGAATATCGTCACCGTCTCTTTGGGCACCGCCGGCAGCAGCGCCACCAGGCTGTCAGTCTTGAGGCTGAACTGAAACGACTGGGTGCCAATGTCGCCGCGCTTGGCCACCCGCAAGCCCTCTACAGGCAGGCGCTTGGCGTAGCCCGCCGCCGACACCAGCAGCACACAGTCTTTGCCCGACTGCACCCGCACACAGCCCGCCAGGGTCTCGGTCTTGCCCATGCGAATGCCCTGGGGGCCTTGGGCAGCGCGGCCCATGACTTGCAGGTTGTCGTCATCGATGGGGAAGCGCAGCAGCCGCCCGCCCGTGGTGCCCAGCACCAGGTCATCGCCCAGCTCTGCCAGGGTGACGTGGGCTAGCTCGTCGCCGTCTTTGATCTTCATCGCCGTCAACCCGCGCCCGGTGAGGTTGGTAAATTCTTGCAGCGGGGCGCGCTTGATCTTGCCCCTGCGGGTGACCAAGATCAGGTCGTGCTCTAGCAGATCGTCGCGAATCACCAGCTGAGCCACAACGGTGTCGGCATCGGGCGGCACCGAGCCGGGCAGCAGGTTGACCAGGGGCGCACCCTTGCCCTGGCGTGGGTTGTTGGGGATAGTCTCGATCGCCACAGTAAATGCACGACCGTCGCGGGTGAGGGTGAGCACCTCCTGGGTGGTGAGGGCGGGTTCGGTTTGGATCACCGGATCATCCTCCGTCTCGTGGAGTTTGGGGTTGGTGTCAGCCTCTAGGCGGGCCTGCCGCCGCTGGTAGGATTTCTGCGAATAGCGGCGCACGTAGCCCTTCTGGGTAAATTCCACCACCGCCGCTGCTTCGGCGACCTCGGCAATGATTTCTTCGACCTGCTGTGACTCTTCGGCCCGCTGGGCCTCGGTTTGAATGCGGGTGCGGCGGGGGTCGCTAAATTTTTTCTTCAGCGCTTTGAGCTCTTTTTTCATGCCTTTCATCAGCTCTTTGCGATCGCTCAGCAGCCGATTTAACTGTTCTCGCCGCTGGGTCAGCTCTTCTGCCTCGGTGGCGAGGCCCTGGCGCTCCATGCCGGTGAGCTTGCGCAGGGGCATGGCCAAAATCGCGTCAGACTGGCGCTCGCTGAGGTCAAACCGCTGCTGAAAGGTCTGCTTGGCGGTGGTGCCGTCGGGGGCGTTGCGCAGAATGTCGATGATCGCGTCGAGGTTGTTGAGCGCCCTCAGCAGGCCCTCGGTGATGTGCAGCTTGGCCTCGGTTTTTTCCAGCTGGTGCTGGTAGTGGCGGGTGAGGGTGGTTTCGCGAAAGTCGAGAAACGCCTGCATGACGTCGCGCAGGGGCAGCTGGCGGGGCTGGCCATCGTCGAGGGCGAGCATGATCACGCCGAAGTTGGTCTGTAGGGGGGTGGTGCGGTAGAGATCTTGCAGCACCCGCTGGGCCGGGGTATCGCGCTTGAGTTCGATCACGACCCGCATACCGTCGCGATCGCTCTCATCGCGAATATCGGCAATCCCCTCCAGCCGCCCGGCATTCACCAACTGGGCGATCTTCTCAATCCACCCGGCCTTGTTCACCTGGTAGGGCAGCTCGGTGACGATAATTGCGTTGCGCCGCTGCCGCCCCTTGCCGGGGTGTACCTCTTCAAAATTGCAAATGCCGCGCACGGGAATGCTGCCCCGCCCGGTGCGATAGGCGTCGAGAATGCCCTCGGTACCGATGATCTCGCCCCCGGTGGGGAAGTCGGGGCCAGGAATCAGACGAAACAGCTCCTCGTCAGTGATTGCGGGGCGGTCGATCATCGCCACCAGGCCGTCGACCACCTCGCCCATGTTGTGGGGCGGAATGTTGGTGGCCATGCCCACGGCAATGCCCGAGGAGCCGTTCAGCAGCAGGTTTGGCAGCTGGGTAGGCAGCACCACCGGCTCCTGCTGGGAGCTGTCGAAGTTGTCGCTGAAATCGACCAGGGCGTCGCTGATATCCTCCAGCATCGCCGCGTGACTGATGGGCGACAGGCGGGTCTCGGTGTAGCGCATGGCCGCCGGGGGGTCGTTGTCGACCGAGCCAAAGTTGCCGTGGCCGTCGAGCAGCGGGTAACGGCTCGAAAAGGTCTGCACCATGCGCACCAGGGCGTCGTAGACCGACTGGTCGCCGTGGGGGTGGTACTTGCCCAGCACGTCGCCCACCACCCGGGCGCATTTGCGGTAGGGGCGATCGGGGGTCAGCCCCAGCTCGTGCATGGCGTAGAGAATGCGGCGGTGCACCGGCTTGAGGCCGTCGCGCACGTCGGGCAAGGCCCGGCCCACAATCACGCTCATGGCGTATTCCAGGTACGACCGCTGCACCTCGGTGTGAAGCGAGGTGGGCACAATTTGCCCAGCAGCAAGAATGTCGAGTTGGTCGGCCATGGGCGGTGTTCCTGGATGAAAAAGGTGGGCGGGGGAGGCGGTTTAGACCGACTGGTAGTTGAGTTTAGCCACAGCAGTGGCCTGAAATAACATCTTGAATAAGATCTTGCGGCTGATTTTACGGTCTATTGCTAAGGTTTAGCACGGTTTAATTTAGCGGGGGCTTGATAGATTGGCCGTAACAATGCTGTAACTTATAGGCAAGTCTGTGGCCAAGGCAAGCACCCAGGGCGATTGGTTGGCCGAGCCGGGGCGATCGCCCGAGGTTCAACCATCCGGGTATATTCTGCACCGAGCACAGGTCAGAGAAGCCGCCGCTTGACTTAGTTCTATCAGCATATTTCTTCGATGACAGGGGTTAAACGCACGCGATGAAGACCGTCCTACTCGTCGAAGACGACCTGGTAAATGCTCGGGTGTTTTCTAAAATTTTGACCAAGCGCGGCGGCCTGGCCGTGAAGCACACCGAAGACGTGGAAGAGGTGATCACCATTGCCCGCAGTGGCGAAGTGGATGTGGTGTTGATGGATGTCTCACTGGCCCACAGCATGTACCAGGGCAAGCCCATGGATGGCATCAAAATTACCCAGCTGCTGAAGGCCGACCCCGCCACAGCGAAGCTGCCGGTGATCTTGGTGACGGCCCACGCCATGGAAGGCGATCGCGAGAATTTCTTGAGCCAGAGCGGTGCCGATGGCTATATTTCTAAGCCAGTGATCGACCATCAGGAGTTTGTAGACCAAATTAAAGCGACCATAGGTGACGCCGAATAAGTACACTTGTACTTTATTTGCCCCGTTTTCGCAAGTCTGCTGCTCCGGCACTCCCGCTGTGCCTAGCCAGCTGATGTACTGCTGATTTTCTAGGGCTGGCCTGGGGCGAGGCCATGCCTGAGGGGCTGGGCGGCTAGGTAGGGCTTGCTGAAAAAGTGATTTTTTGGGTAAGGGTGTAGCAGCGCCGCTGGAGGCGAATCCCGCGCGCCTTGTACCAGTCTCGGTTCAGCCGGGTGCGATAGATCTGGTCCGCATGAACCGATTCGGGATAATAGCCATGGCGAGCCTGGTACTGCTCCACCTGGCGGGGTAAGTCAGCCGCTTCGTGATAGGCCTCCCAATCGAGCCGGTCAAGGGAGCAGTAGCCCGACACGCAGCTAATCGAGATCTTGGCCCCGAATTCGACGGGCGTTCCCGCTTTGCCGCGAACAATGGGCCGTACATGGGGCTGAGCCAAGCTGACAATGCGGTGCTCAATCCGCCGCTGCCGGTGCTGATAGAGATGCCACTGCTGCCGTTACACCTCCTGAATCACCAGCAGTCGCCGATACCAAAACCGCGATCAGACAGCCAAGGGTGCCCCAGCGTTCACCAGTCGTCGGATGTGGGCCAGATTGCGCCGCAGATAGCGCAGTTGTTGACCAATCGCGTTGCGAATCTGTCCTTGGGTGGCACGACGTTGTTTGGCCACCTTGAGATAGTCGCGCCGGGCCTGCTGCCGGTAGGTGCGGGGTTTGCGCATCCCCGGTTGCTGGACCGCGTTATAGAGTTGGTCGAGGATGCGTTCACGGCTCGCCCGAGCGGCGTTGAGCAGATGCAGGTCAGTGGGGTAGTGAATATCGGCGGGCGCCACACTGGCATCAATGATCAGTTGCCCGTGGTTTGGGGGCGACGGTGGGTCATCCTGATCGTCTGAATCCTTCGAGGGCGACGGCTCCGGGTCTGATGCCACCTCGACCGGCGCTTGAGGGTGGGCGGTCAACCCAGCACCCTCGGGTCGTTGCCTCATTCTGAGCCGCTGGCGTGCGCTGCGCTGCTGCTAACGCTGCCTCGACAATTCGGGCATTGACCTGGTTGACCAGCTCCAGGCTCAACCGTTGGCGAAAGTGGCTCAGCATTGACGCGTCAAAGGGAGCCTGGTCGCCATACTCATGCAACCCCAGAAAGTATTGCAAATACGGGTTCTCGCGGATCTGCTCCACGGTCTCCGCGTCGGATGTCCCCAGCCGTTCTTTGATAATCAATGCCCCCAGCGCCAGCCGAAACGATTTCGCTGGGGCACCCTAGCGCTCGCTAAACTGCGCCGCGTAATTCGATTCAAAGGCCTCCCAAGGGATCAGTTCCGCCAGCTTTATCCACCGGTTCTCGCCTGAGAGCTTGCCGCCAAAGGGCAGATAGAAGTCCTCAAAACTCGGTTGCTCAGGGGTAGCACGGCGGTACATGGGCGATTTGATGCAAGGGTTTTAGCCCTATCGGGCGATTTTCCTTGCACTCTATCATCTCAGATCCGTCCTGAATACCCCTGCCGACAAGGCTCTCAGCCTTTTTCAGTTGCACTGGGCGCACGGCGGTGCGCCCCTGCGGGGCCAATTTTGCCAGAGGTAGGCCACCTGGTGGGGCAGGTGTAACCTATCTGGTGGGGTCAGGTTCAGGTAGATGCGGGCGAAGGTGACGATCTCGGTACCGATGTTTTGCTCCGTCGGGCGGATCTTCTGCCTTGGGGAGCCAGGCGTTGCCAACCAGCAGCGGAATCACCGGAATATCTCGGTTGAGGGCGGTTGCAATTTCTAGCCGCACCCAGGCATCGGGGCGATCAAGGCGGCGATCGCCGTCGGCATCCACAGCCGTGAGCCACTGAGCGCCAACTACCGCCACCATCACCTGGCAGTCTTGCAATGTGCTGTTGATGTAATCTTGAAAGTCAATGCCCAGCAGAATAGACTGCACATCGCGAAAAATGGTCTCTGGCCCAAAGTGGTCAGCCAGCCGCTCGTAGATGCGCCCGGTAATATCGGCGCTGTCACTGATGCGATAGGAAATGAAGATGCTGGGTATCGGGGGTGAGGCTGGCGGGTTGGTATGGTTCTTTCCAAAGATACTGCAAGGCTCTAAAACGTCTTGCAGGCGGGCCGGTTTAGAAAAGGACGGGGGAATCTATGGTAAGCGATGTTTGGCGGTGAGGATGGGTAAATTGCAGCGTTTGGGCGTGGAGGTGGAGGCGCTGGCCGGGTTCACGGTGGCCGTAGAGGCGATCGCCCCAAATCGGCGCATTTAGCCCCTGGGCAGCGGCGGCGTGGACGCGCAGCTGGTGCGTTCTGCCCGTCAGGGGATAGAAGGCCACTCGGGTCAGGTTTCCCGCCTGGCTCAGCACTGTGTATCGAGTTTGGCTGGGCTTGCCCCGCTGCCAGTTGACCTGCTGCCGGGGTCGCTGGGTGGGGTCGCCCCACAGCGGTAGGTCGATCAGCCCTGAGGTTGGCGCGACGTTCCCCGTCACTAGGGCCTGGTAGGTTTTGGCCACCTGGCGCTGGGCAAACTGCTGGCTGATCTGGCGGTGGGTGGCGGCATCTAGCGCCAGCAGCAGCACCCCTGAGGTGTCTTGGTCGAGGCGGTGGACGGGCTTGATGAAAGCGCCTGCGGGTAGGGTCAGTTGCAGGCGGGTGAGGGCGCTGTCTTGGCGATCGCTATACCGCCCCGGCACCGACAGCAGCCCTGCTGGCTTATCCACCGCGATCAGCCACTGGTCTTGGTATAGAACGGTGATCTCACGCCCTGGTTGAATGCCCCGGACAGGTAGGGGCGCACCGCCGTGCGCCCCCAGGGGAATGTCTGCTGAGGTCAATACCTGGGCCGATAATCCCGACAGCAGAAACCCCATAATTGGCTGGCAGCGTTCGGCGCAGGCTCCGTAAAATTTGCCCGGCTGTTTGTCGCCCTGGGGTGGCCCCCACCAAAACTCGGCCATCGCCAGCGGCTTGAGGCCACCCTGGGCCGCCGCATGCAGCAGTTTGGGGGCGCAGCAGTCGCCCGTGCCCGTGGGCAGGTTGCCCAAAGATTGGATCGCCACCGACTCGCCCGCAAAGTTGGTTAGGGTGTAGGCGGCATGCATATTGGCCTGGAGCTGGCGGGAGAGATCGCGCCGCCGCTGCTTGAGGGCGGTGATCTCGGCATCGGCGGCCTGGATGGTGGTCTCTAGGGGGGCGAGGCGATCGCCCCAGCCCTGCTTAAACTGCCGCAGCTCGGCCTTGTCGCCCCGGCTCTCCTGCTCCAGAGCGGCTAAAGCCTCTGGGAGAGATTCTCCGGTGGGGGTGGGGGCCAAGGTTTGGCGTTGGTGATCGCGGGCCTGTTTGCGATCGCGGTGGCGCTGGTTCAACCGCTGGCGAGCCTTGGCCTGCGCTTGCTGCCAGCGATGGTAGGTCTCTCGTTCTGGTTGTTTCTGCAAGGTGAGCAGGCGGTCTTTGATCGTCGCTAGCTGGTCGAGGGTGTGGGCCTCTTGCAGCGCCACCTGCGATCGCCCTGCGATCGGCGGCACCCAGCCCGGCACCTGGGCCTGCCCCTGCCACAGGCCAGAAAAGGCCTTGAGTACGCCGATGTCGCCCGCCGGGGTTTGCCCCAGCAATACCCCATACATTTTGCCCTCTGGCTGGTGGGTCGCCTTGAGCTGCGCGATCAACCCGGCGGCGATCGCTCGGGCTGGGGCGGTGCGGGGCAGGGTGTAGGGCTGCCCGGTGCGAGGGCAGCTGCCCTGATAGGAGTAGTCGGTGTGCTCCTCAGCCGTCGTCAGACAATCAGGCTCTGGGGGCAAAAAAGTATCTAGGGAATGCAGCAGTGAATCAAGCACAGTCTTTTTTCAAATTTAGCGTCCAACCTAGCGCCCGAATCTAGTGCCCGAATCTGGCACCTGAATCTGGCACCTGAACCTAGCGCGATAAACCCTAGCGTCATTAGCCCATGGCCCAGGGTGGATGGCAGGGGGAATAAGGTGCGCTACTCTAAGCCAGTTAAGCCATGTATAACGACGGCTAGAGCCTGCCCACAGCCTAGGGCTGCCCGTTCCCCATAGAATAATGACGCTAGATAATTGACGACACCTGATGGTAAATCGCTTCAAAATTGGGACGCGCATTGGTGCAGGGTTTGCGGTGGGGCTAACAATCTTAGCGGTGCTGGGGGCGATCGCCTACGGAACCACCACCACCCTGATTCGCAGTGCCGAACGGGAAAGGGAAGCCTACCAGATCTTGGGCTATCTCACCGATCTAGAGGCAGATCTTACCAACGCCGAAACTGGGCAGCGGGGCTACCTGATCACCGGGCAGCCCCGGTACCTAGAGCCCTACGACAGCGCCCTGCTAGAGCTGGACAACATCTATGGGGCCCTGCGCCTGCTCCAGAGCGATAACCCCGACTTCCAGAGTCGTCTAGCCGATCTCGATCCCCTGATTGAAGCCAGACTAAACGTACTGCGCGACGGCATTCTGCTACGAGACTCCGGCGGGTTTGAGGCGGCGCAAGCCTTTATCGTGAACGATGATGGCCGCCAGATGATGGAAAATCTGCGCGATCAGATCAACGAAATGCGGCGGCAAGAAGAATCGATGCTGCAAGAGCGGGCCGCCCAGTCCCGGCTGTCGGCCCAGCAAACCACCCGCACCATCGCCTACGGCATTCCGGCGGCGTTTATTTTGATCTCTTTGCTGGGCTGGTGGCTGTCGCGCAATATTTCTAGGCCGCTGCACAAACTTTCAGAGACCGCCGAGCAGTTGGCCGACGGCAACCTGGGCGTCACCCTGCCCGAGAGCACCGCCCAGGATGAGACTGGCATTCTCACCCGCACCTTTGGCCAAATGGTCACCAACCTGCGGGAAACCATTCGCGCCAACGAAGATCAGCGCAGGCTGAAGTCTAACCTGGCCGATTTGTCTCAGCAGCTCCAGGGGCAGCGCAGTCTAGAAAGCCTGGCCAACCTGGTGTTGACCTATATTGCTCCTTTAGTGGAGGCTCAGCAGGGGGTTTTGTACGTATGCGATACCACCCGCGAGCCGGCCCGGCTGAAGCTGCTCAGCAGCTATGCCTATCAAGCGCGCAAGCACCTGTCAAATGAGTTTGAGCTGGGCGAAGGGCTAGTCGGCCAGTGTGCGCTCGAAAAGCAGCGCATTTTGCTGACCCAGGTGCCGGGCGACTACATTCGCATTAGCTCGGGTTTGGGTGAGGCCCCGCCGCTCAATATTGTGGTGCTGCCGCTGCTGTTTGAAAACGAAGTGATGGGGGTGCTAGAGCTGGCCTCGTTTCAGCGCTTTGACGGGTTGCAGCTGACGTTTTTAGACGAGGCCAGCCGGGTGGCGGGGGTGATGATCAATGCGATCGCCGCCTACATGCAAACCCAGCAGCTGCTAGAGCAATCGCAGGTGCTCACCGAAGAGCTGCGCCAGCAGCAGGAAGAACTCTTGCAGAGCAACCATCTGCTCGAAGAGCGCACCGAGTCGCTGCAAGAGTCAGAGCTGACCCTGCAACAGCAGCAGGAAGAATTGCAGCAGTCAAACGAAGAACTGCAACAGCTCAACGAAGAACTCGAAGAAAAAGCCGAGCTGCTCGAAACCCAAAAACAGCAGGTCGAGCGCAAAAACCAAGAGGTCGAGCAAGCCCGCCAAGTACTAGAAGATCAGGCCCGCCAGCTGGCCCAGTCGTCGCAGTACAAGTCAGAGTTTTTGGCCAACATGAGCCACGAGCTGCGGACGCCGCTCAACAGCCTGCTGATCTTGGCCAAAATGCTCAGCGACAACGGCGACGGCAACCTCAGCGACAGGCAGGTCGAGTACAGCCGCACCATTCACTCCGCCGGGGCCGATCTGCTGTCGCTGATCAACGACATTCTCGACCTGGCCAAGATCGAGTCGGGCACCATGCAGGTGGCGGTCGAAGCTTTGGCCTTTACCGCGATTCAGTTTGAGCTAGAGCGCACCTTTCAGCCCGCCGCTGCCGAGAAGGGGCTACAGCTTCAGATTGCGCTTGACCCGGCCCTGCCCAATACCCTGACCACCGATCCCCGGCGGCTACAGCAGATTCTCAAAAACCTGCTCTCTAACGCCGTCAAGTTTACTGAGCGGGGGGGCGTGACGGTGCGGATCTTGCCGGTCGAGGGCGATCGCCTGGCCTTTGCGGTCAGCGATACCGGCATTGGCATAGCGCCCGACAAGCAGCAGAGCATTTTTGGCGCGTTTCAGCAGGCCGATGGCACCACTAGCCGCAAGTACGGCGGCACGGGGCTGGGTCTGTCGATCAGTTTGCAGCTGGCTGAGCTGCTGGGCGGCTCGATTGAGCTAGAGAGCCAGCCCGACGAGGGCAGCACCTTTACCCTTTACCTGCCCCAGCGCTACGAGGCCTCGGAGATCGCCCCCGACCCCGTTCCCGACAGGGAAGGCCTTCAGCCTGCGGCACCGGGCCAGCGGTTTAATAACCCGCGCAGCTTCACCGCTGCTGCGGCCTCCGCCCCGGCGATCGCCGATCGCCCTGGGCCAGCCCTTCCCCCCCTGCCTGCTAGCCTAGAGGACGATCGCACCCGGCTCTCGCCTCCGGGACAGGGGGCCACCGACCAGGTTTTGCTGGTGATTGAAGACGACCCCAACTTTGCCCGCATCTTGCTCGACATGGCCCGAGGTCAGGGGTTTAAGGTGCTGGTGGCGCTCCAGGGGCAGACCGGGCTGGCCCTGGCCCAGCAGTTTGTGCCCAATGCCATTACCCTAGACCTGCACCTGCCCGATACAGAGGGGCTGGCGGTGCTGGAGCAGCTCAAGCAAGACCCGGCCACCCGCCACATTCCGGTGCATGTGATGACGGTGAATGACCAGCAGCAGCGGGAGTTTCACATGGGGGCGATCGCCCACATTCAAAAGCCCGTTACGCCCGAAATCTTGACCCAGGCCCTGATCGACATCAAGCAGTTTGTCGAGCGCCGGGTGCGCTACCTGCTGGTGGTCGAAGACGACCCCGTGCAGGCCCAGAGCATTATTGAGCTGATTGGCGGCGGCGATGTCACCAGCACGGCTGTACACACCGGGGCGGCGGCCCTGGGGGTGCTGCGATCGCAGCCCTGCGACTGCGTTGTGCTCGACCTGGGCCTGCCCGACATGAATGGCTTTGATCTGATCGAGCAGATCAAGCAGGAGCCAGCCCTGGCCCGCCTGCCGATCATTGTCTACACCGGCAAAGACCTGACCGAGGCCGAAGCGACCCGGCTGCGGCGGCTGGCCGAGACCCTCATCATCAAAGACGTGCGATCGCCCGAGCGGCTGCTCGACGAAACCGCCCTGTTTTTGCACCGGGTGCAGACCAACCTGCCCCCCAGCCAGCAGCCAAGCCTAAGCCGCTTGCAGCCCGGCGATGCTTCGCTGGCGGGCAAAAAAGTGCTGATCGTCGACGACGACGTGCGCAATATTTTTGCCCTCACCAGCCTGCTCGAACAGTACGACATGGCGGTGGTGTTTGCCGAAAATGGCCGCGAGGGCATCGCCACCCTCCAGCGCAACGCCGATGTGGGTATTGTCTTGATGGATGTGATGATGCCCGACCTCGACGGCTACGAAACCACCCGGCTAATTCGCCAGATCGAGCCGTTTAAATCGCTGCCGATCATTGCCCTCACCGCTAAGGCCATGCAGGGCGATCGTGAAAAGTGCGTCGAAGCCGGAGCCTCTGACTACATCACCAAGCCGGTCGACACCGATCAGCTGCTCACCCTGCTGCGCCTGTGGCTCTACCGCTAGGGCCGCTCTCGGCCAAAATCCCCTTTTCGAGCTATGGCCCAGCCCGAGACTTGGGGAATACTATAGCTGTGGCCAGTTCGCTAGGGGTTGGCGGGCAACAACGCCCACGGGCCTGACACAGGTGGCTGCTAATGGTCTTTACCAATGGCCCTAGGGGTCTAGCCAATCTATTGAAGCCAGAAGATGTCGATGTTCATTTGCTGATCGAAGGGCTGTACCAGCGGTACGGCTACGATTTTCGCAACTATGCCCCGGCCTCTCTCAAACGTCGCCTTCACAGCTTTTTGAAAGCCGAAGGGATGGCCACCATTGCGCTGCTGCAAGCGCGGGTTTTGAGCGACCCGACCTGTGCCCAGCGTCTGCTGCTGGGGCTGACGGTCACCACCACCGCCATGTTTCGCGACCCCAGTTTTTATCTGGCCTTTCGGCAGCAGGTGGTGCCGCTGCTGCGCACCTACCCCTTCTTTTGCATCTGGCACGCGGGCTGCTCCACTGGGCAAGAGGTCTATTCGATGGCGATTTTGCTGCAAGAAGAAGGCCTTTACCACCGCTGTCGCATCTACGCCACCGACGCCAACGATCGGGTGCTGCAAACCGCCCAGCAGGGCATCTATTCTTACCGGCAAATGCAGGACTACACCCAGCTGTACATGAGGGCCGGTGGCCAGCAAACCTTCTCAGAATATTACACCGCCAGCTATAACAACGCCATTTTGCGGCCCTCTCTGCGGGAGCGAGTGGTCTTTGGCGAACACAATCTGGTGACCGACGGATCGTTTAATGAATTTAACGTGATCATCTGTCGAAACGTGCTGATTTATTTCAACCAAACCCTGCAAAACCAGGTGCACGAGTTGTTTTACAATAGCCTGTGCAAATTTGGCATTTTGGCCTTGGGCAAGCAAGAAACCATTCGCTTTACGAAATATGAAGCGGCCTACGAAGACCTGGTTAAAGCTGAAAAGCTCTTTAGGAGGCGGGGTTGATGACCTATGACCTGGTTGCCATAGGTACCTCTTTAGGAGGATTGTCGGCGTTAAAAATTCTGTTAGGTTATATTCCCAAAGAGTTTCCGGCGGCGTTGGCGATCGTGCAACACCGACACAGGGAGTCTGACCAAGCCTTGAGTGCTTTCTTGCAGAAATTTACGGTTCTCCCGGTGCACGAAGTTGAAGATAAAGAACGCATTTTGCCAGGCCACGTCTACTTTGCCCCCGCCGACTACCACCTGCTGGTGGAATACGGGCATTTTTCGCTGTCTGTGGATGCCCCGGTTTCCTATGCCCGCCCGTCCATTGATGTGCTGCTAGAGTCGGCGGCTGATATCTACGGAGAGCGGGCGATTGGCGTGCTGTTGACCGGGGCCAACCAGGACGGCGTGCGGGGGTTGTCAACCCTAAAAGCCCGGGGTGGCGCGACCATCGTGCAGGCTCCAGACACCGCCGAATGCCCGGTTTTGCCCAGGGCTGCGATCGCGGCGATGGCGGTAGATTGGGTATTGCCCCTGGCCCAAATTGCGCCCCACCTCATTCACCTTTGTGGCGAATCAACGGACAGATAACTATGCAGACCGACGCTCCAGTAAACATTCTGCTGGTGGATGACCAGCCCGAAAATCTAGTGGCGCTGGAGGCTATCTTGGGCGGTCTAAAGGCCAATTTGGTCAGGTCTACCTCCGGCGGAGAGGCGCTGCGCTGTCTGCTCAACGACGACTTTGCGGTGATTTTGCTCGATGTCCAAATGCCTCAAATGGATGGGTTTGAGGTGGCCAGCCTGATTCGCCAGCGCCAGCGATCGCGCGATACGCCAATTATTTTTCTCACCGCCTTTAGCAGCAACGAACAATTTATGTTTAAAGGCTATGCCCTGGGGGCCGTAGATTATTTGATCAAGCCGATCGCGCCCAATGTCTTGCTGTCAAAAGTCGCTATTTTTATCGAGCTATTTAAGAAGAATGATGCCCTGCGGCAAAAGACAGAAATCTTGCAGCAGCAGGCAACTCAGCTAAAGGCGATCAACGCCGAACTGCAAACCAGTGAAGAACGCTTTCGCCTGCTGTGCGCCTGCTCCCCGTTGGGGGTGTTTGTGACCGATACCGAGGGCAACTTTGTCTACACCAATCCCCGGTTTCGCAATATCTGCTGCACCTCCTCTGATTGCCCTGAGGAGCAAACCTGGCTGGCCTGTGTGCATGCCGACGATCTCGATCTAGCCCACAACAGCTGGTCAACCTACATGGTCGACGGGCGGGAATATTCCCAGGAGTTTCGATTTGTCGGCGATAGCGAAGATTCCCACTGCTGGGTGTCTGTTCGCTCGGCCCGCCTGGTGTCAGAGCAAAAGGTGTTTTTGGGCTACGTGGGCACCATCGAAAACGTTACCGAGCGCCGCCAGGCCGAAGCCGCCAATGCCCAGGTGATTCGCGAGCAGACGGCGCGCCAGGTGGCCGAGACCGCCAACCAGATGAAAGATGAGTTTATCGCTATTCTCTCCCACGAGCTGCGGACGCCGCTGAACTCGATTTTGGGCTGGTCGCAACTGCTGCGATCGGGCAACCTGGCCCCCCAAAAAATCGATTACGCCCTCGAAACCATTGAGCGCAACGCCAACGCCCAAAAACAGCTGATCGAAGACATTCTCGACGTGTCGCAGATCGTGCGCGGCAAGCTACAGCTGCGGTGTCATCCACTAGGGTTGGCGGCGGTCGCCCAAGCTGCGCTCGAAACCGTCAGGCCAGCGGCAGAGGCCAAAGAGATCGCCCTGGTGACCAACCTGCCAGACTCCCCTCGCCTAGAGGTGATGGGCGATATGCTGCGATTGCAGCAGGTGATCTGGAACCTGCTTACCAACGCGATCAAATTTACCCCCAAGCAGGGGCAGGTAGAGATTCACGTCTCTGTGCTTGACAAGGTGATTGACAAGGCCGGGGTCAACCAGCTAGATGTCAACCAGCTAGATGTCAACCAGCTAACAGAGGCCGAGCCAGCTCCGGCTGCCGCCTACGCCCAGCTGCGGGTCACCGATACCGGGCTGGGCATTGACGCCAGCTTTTTACCCCACATCTTTGATCGATTTCGCCAGGCCGACAGCAGCACCACCCGTGCCCAGGGAGGCCTGGGTCTGGGTCTGGCAATCGTGCACTACCTGGTAGAGCAGCACCAGGGGCAGGTTTGGGCGGTCAGCGACGGCCTCAACCAGGGCAGCAGCTTCACCATTGCCCTGCCGCTGCTGTCTGCCGACCCCCAAACTCCCGCCGCCCTAGGCAACCACACCGCCCCCTGGAATGAAACCTACGCCCTGTCTGGTATGGCTATTTTGGTGATCGATGACGACACCGACACCCGCGATTTTTTGCGGTTTTTGCTCGAGGCCCAGGGGGCCGCGGTGACAACGGCGGTCTCCGCCGGGGAAGGCATACAGCTGATTGAAGCCCACCAGCCCACCCTGCTGCTGTGCGATATCAGCATGCCCGCCATGGATGGCTACACCCTGATGCAAACTATTCGCACGCAGCTGCCCGCGCCCCAGGCCCAGACTCCGGCGATCGCCATCACCGCCCACGCCCGAGTCTCTGACCAGACCCAGGCGATCGCCGCCGGGTTTCAGGCCCATTTGCCTAAGCCGGTCGAGGCCGAGGCGTTAATTCGCACCATTCTCCAGGTCATCGGAGCCTAGTAAGGTTTCATTTGAAAGCTGCTCTAGCTCATCAGATAAAGAATCTTGAAATGACTGATCGCAATGGCTGTTTAGGTGTATTGACGAAGCTATTAGTTCGGCTAAAATATCGGCTTTTTGAGTATCTTTTAACCCGGGCAGCTGAAGTTGATGGATGAGTTCTATTACTCGCCCGCATTCATCGCCCAGCTCACGAATTAATACCCTGAGAGTGGCATCCTGGATGGCTAAATTACGTGAACCTAGCTGCATACTACCTCCCTAGCCGTTTTCTGGCTTGCCTAACACCTTTCTCAAATGCCCTGATCTCTATTTCCCAATGGCGGATCAACCCTGGATTTGGGAAATCCATTTGCTGCTCTCGATCAATCTTCTCTCGATGCTCTTGAATTCTGATTTCCAAAGTTCTAATTGTCTTCCGGTGGTTTCGCTTCCCCATAGTTCTGGTTAATGCTTCTATGCCAAACCCAGCTTCTAGATCTGTGTTTTCTTACCGACAGAACTCCACTTCTGGACTTGGAAAAGGTTCATTTTGTCTCCATCCAATTGGGGCCAGCGTGGGCTTCGACTTTGAGAGGTACCTTGAGTTCTACAGCAGATTCCATCACGGCGGTAATTTTTGGCTCTAGGTCTGCCCACTCGGCGGGGGGCACCTCAAACACCAGTTCGTCGTGGACCTGCAGCAGCAGGTTGGCCTGGTAGTCTTTGAGCAACTCGTGCAGGCGAATCATGGCGATTTTGATGATGTCAGCGCTGCTGCCCTGAATCGGGGCGTTGGCGGCGGCCCGCAGCGACCCGGCGTCGTAGCCGTTGGTGCGGAGGCTGTCTAGGTCAATGGTGGCGGGGTCGGTGCCCTTGAGCGATCGCAGTTTCCCCTCGCTAAAGTTAAAGTAGCGCCGCCGCCCGCAGATGGTCTGCACGTAGCCGTTGGCGATCGCCTCCCGCTGCATCTGTTGCAGATATTCAAAGACCTTGGGGTAGCGATCGTAGTAGCGATCAATAAAGGTCTTGGCCTCGGTGCGGCTGACCCCGGCCTCGCGGGCAAAGCGCACCGCCCCCATGCCGTAGATAATGCCAAAGTTAATCACCTTACCGGCGCGGCGTTCGTCAGGGGTGATGTCGTCTTTCTCAAACAGCAGCCGGGCGGTGAGGGCGTGAACATCGTCGTTGTTGTTGTAGGCTTCCACCAGCACCGGCTCGCCGCTGAGGTGGGCCAGAATACGCAGCTCGATCTGCGAGTAGTCGGCCGCCACCAGTCGATAGCCCGGCTCGGGCAAAAACGCCGCTCGGATCTTGCGGCTGAACGCGGTGCGAATGGGGATATTTTGCAGGTTGGGGTTCGACGACGACAGCCGCCCGGTGGCCGTCACCGCCTGGTTAAAGTCGGTGTGTACCCGGTGGGTGTCGGGGCGAATTAGGGTGGGCAGGGCATCGACATAGGTCGATTTCAGCTTCGAGAGGGTGCGGTGCTCCACCACCAGATCCACCACGGCGTGGTCACCCTGGAGCTTTTCAAGGGTTGACGCATCGGTGGAGTAGCCGCCCGATTTATTGCGGCGCGACTTTTTCCTATCCAGCCCCAGCTTTTCAAACAGCAGCTCGCTCAGCTGCTTGGGAGACGCGAGGTTAAAGGTTTCCCCAGCCTCTTCGTAGGCGCTTTGCTCAAGGCGGGCCAGGTCGGTTTCGAGCTGTTTTGAGAAGGTGGCCAGGTACTCCGCATCCACCCGAATGCCGGTGCTCTCCATCTCGGCCAGCACCGGCTCTAGGGGCACTTCAATGTCGGTGAAGAGGGCTTTGAGATCGGTCAATGGCTCTAGCTCAGCCGCCAGCTGGGGCACCAGCAGATAGGTGGTATGCACATCGGCCCCGCAGTAGAGGGCGGCTTTGGCGATCGCCACATCGGCGATGGTTTTACCCTTGGGCACCAGGTCTTCGTAGCTCTGGGCCACTAGGTTGAGGTAGCGCAGGCTCAAGTCTGTCAGGTTGTGGGTCACCTCGGGGTTGAGCACGTAGCTGGCCAGCATGGTGTCAAACACCACCCCCGCCAGGTGAATGCCCTGGTGGCGCAGCACCAGGCGATCGTATTTGGCGTTTTGCAGCGCCTTGGGGAACTCGTCGCTTTCGAGCACGGAGCGCAGCGCCTCTAGCACCATGTCCAGGGGCAACATTTTCCCTTCGCTGTGGCCTAGGGGAATGTAGGCCATCTCGTCGCGGCCTGTGCCCCAGCAGCAGCCGAGGCCCACCAGGGTCGCGTCCCTCGGCTCTAGGGAGGTGGTCTCGGTATCCCAGGCGACAGGGGTTTTCGGGTTCTTTTGGGCAGAGAGAATGTCGAGCAGTTCGTAGAGCTGGGCCTCGGTGGTGATGATCTGGGGGGCGATCGCCACCTCATCCACCCCCTGGGCGCTATCGGTTTCTTCCGCCGTGAAGAACGCCACATCCGCGCCACCGGAGTCCCCAAAGCGTCTAGACTCCGTGGATTCTTTGCTACTGACCCCACTCAGCGCCTGACTTGCCTTCGCCGCCGTCTTCTCCGCCCCCGACCCCCCAAAGGCCGTTTGCAGCTTGCCCAGGCGGTTGACAAAGTTCTGAAACTCCAGCTTTTTCAGCGCCGGAATCACCACATCGGGGTCAAAGCCATCGAGCTTGCAGGTGGCCAGGTCGATGGGCAACTCCACATCGGTAACGATTTTGGCCATGAAGCGCGAGTGGTAGGCCGACTCTTTGCCCTCGATCAGCTTTTTCTGGGTCGCGCCCTTGATGTTGTCGATATCGGCGTAGATCGTATCGAGATCGCCGTACTCCGCCAGCAGCTTGGCCGCCGTCTTCGCCCCAATGCCCTTCACGCCGGGGATGTTGTCGGACGAGTCGCCGCAGAGGGCCTTGTAGTCCACTACCTGGTGGGGATAGATGTCGAGCTTGGCCTTGACCTCCTCAATTTTAAACTCCTGGGCCAGGCCATTCTTCGCACCCCTGGCGAAGGCGTTGCCCAGGTGCAGCACGGTAATGCACTCGTCGGGGTCGATCAGCTGAAACAGATCCTGGTCGCCGCTGAGAATTTTGACGCAAAACCCCTCGCTCAGGGCTTTAGTCGCCAGGGTGCCAATCACGTCATCGGCCTCAAAGCCGGGGGCCACGTAGATATTGAGGCCAAAGTCGGTCAGCAGCTCGTTGAGGTTTTCGACATCTTCGATAAACCCCTCCGGCGCTTCGGGGCGGCCATCTTTGTAGGTGGCGTCGGCCTGGTGGCGAAAGGTAGGCTGGGCCAGATCAAAGGCGACGGCGGCGTACTGGGGCTTTTCGACCTCCATCATGTCGAGCAGCGACTTGAGAAAGCCGTAGCACACGCTGGTGGGAATGCCCGTGGAGGTGCGCAGGCCGCCGTCGGCATTTTTAGCAAAGGCATAGTACGAGCGAAAGGCCAGAGAATGGCCGTCTACTAGCATCAGGGTGGGCCGATCGGCCTGGGGAGAGGGTGCTGCCACAGCAAGTTCCAGTCTTCGAAGTTATGAGTCCCTATTGTAAGGGGCAGGGCCAATCTCAGCTTCCCAGAGCACTGACCAGAACACGGAGTAAATCTTCTAGATCAGCGGGTACTCGGTAGAGATTGAGGTCTTGGGTGACCTGACGAGACTGGCGATCAAACTGCCCAAACTGCCAGATGTTGCCCGTCGAAATTGCCCCCTGTAAAACAGGTTGGTCTGACTCAATCCATTGATCCAAAGCAATCAGCTCGATCGCCAGCTGCACAAAGCCCCGCTCCAAATTCTCGTTTTTGGCTTCAATCACCAAAAAGGTAGTGCCAAATGTCGTGTCACATTACAGCAGATAGTCGAGCGATCCTTTAAGCTGGTTGCTCACCGCCACTGGGTATTCCACATTGAGGGTGGCCTGGGTGTAGTGCAGCACATCGGTCAGCACTGGCGCGATGAGAAATTCTCGCCGGGCCATTTCGCTGGTGAGGCCCAGGCGGGGCAGGCTTTCTTCGATGCGAGTTTTGAGATCGTTCAGGCGATTAAGCGGGCCTGGGTAGAGAGGCAGATGCAAAGCCTGGCGCTGAAGCGACGCGCCAAAGTAGGCCAAAATATCTTGAGGGGCAAAGTTAAGCTTGAAGTAGTCTGCAAAGATGTACGACTGTTCGGGCTGGATGATGGCAGCTCTAGGCATATCTCAGACCGTCTAGGGATGAAGTGCTGGGCGCAACCGTTCTAGGCGTAGTCCTAGTGTATCGTTCCACCGATGGTAAGGGGCGGGGTTGGGGTCTACACCGTCCCCGGCTGAACCGGTAGTTTGGAACAGTCGTATAAAAAACCACTTTTCAAACGGACTCTAAACGACACGGCCTCGTATCAATTTGCGCAACGGGAGCGGTGGCTCGTACGAAATGATTGATACTGAACGCAGCCTGTATTCTGTTTGATGTAACGCGCATGCCTGAGATGCTAATCCTGAAGCCGTTAGGCTGTGTTTTGACGGTAGCCCTGATAACCATAACCACTACACCACCTTCCGTAGATGCCCAGAGCAACCCCTACCGTATCGCCTGTGAAACGATGGTTTCTCTGGGCCAGGGAGGGAGTTTAACCTACCGACTGGCGGGCAGCCTGCCGGAGAACACTGCGGCGGACAATCTTCAAAACCCGATTGGAACAGCCTTGACCCTAACTGTGCAGTGGCAGGATCAAACGGGTCGGGTGCAAACCCTGCTCAATGCCTCTGCCCTGAGTGAATATGAGCAACTGGCTCCTGATGCTGACTATTCTCAACTGCCCTTTGAAGAAGCTTTTCGTGGTCAGCCCAACAATGCCGGCAGTCTATATGGAACACCAGATTCGGTGCATGGCCTCTACGTCAGTCTGCGCCCCACCAGCGGCCTGCCCCAGCAGATGCAGACCGTCCACTACTTGGGCACTGGTGAGTACGTGCGCTCAATGGCGGGCAACTGCCAGACGGCGAATGCAGACCTCGACGTGGCTATTGACGAGCAGTTGACGCTGTTACAAGAACGACTGCAAGCTGAAGACTGGGCCGCTGCTGATAGAGTAACTCGGCGTTTGCTGGCCCCAGGGTCGACCTCATTGCCACCCTTTGATCCATTGCCTTTTGATCCAGTATTGTTGCAGCCAGAGCTGATGAATGCCATTGACCAGATGTGGCTGACGGCCAGCAATGGGCGATTTGGTCTCAGTGTGCAGTGGCGTCTTTGGCAAGAGGCGCTGGCTGATCATCCCAACAATGGTGAAGCGGCAGTCAATGCCTTTCGCGATCGCGTCGGCTGGAAACTGGCGGCTCCTCGCGCTGAGGTTGACTTCATCAGCAGTGACTGGTTGAACGAGTCGGAGTTGACCTACTCTTTGCAGGCTCCGGAGGGGCATCTGCCCTGGGCTGGAGTGTCGGATGAGGTGGTGCAGACGGTTGCGGCTCCGCCAGCAGGGGTACATTGTGGTAGCTGCACGGTCGATGCCATTCAGCTACGCAACGAACACTTCTATATATACATTCCACGGCTGATGGAACGGATGGCGTTGTATCTAGACCTGCCGATTTCCCAGGCTTCAGAGTAGCAACGCCTGATAACGCCATTTGCGGATCTCTCCTTGGCAACATTCCCCTCCCACCAAAGCCGACACTCCCCTGTGGCAGATCAAGGTGTGGTGGCCGGAGATGAAGCTGAAGGGGCGATCGCCCCCTCTGTCCGCGCCCATATCACAACCAGCAGCCCATAGGGTAGGCTAAGAAGGCAAACGACGCACCCAAACCCATGGCCAACCTAGAACCCACCGTCACCCCTACCATTGAGCGCTCTAAATCGGGCTTTAACGACTACGCCGAACGCCTCAACGGCCGTGCCGCCATGCTGGGGTTTGTGGCGCTGGTGCTGTTTGAGCTGGTGACCGGGCAGGCGATCGTCACCTGGCTGGGGCTGCGCTAGTCAAGCTTACTGTCCTCTCTTGGGGAAACCTATGGGGAAGCCTATGTCGTAGATAGGCAGATCTCCCCGCTCCCTTGCTGGATGATTTTCCCTGTGCGCCCCCTTTTTTCAGGGGTGCAGGGGAGATCTCCAAGAGTCACTTCATCGTCCTTTGTACTTGTTTGGAGACCGACCCATTAAGGCGCTTTTTAGACAACAACCGTGGATTGCTACTGCGCTCACCGTTGGCGCGGTCGATGGCCTCATGGGCGCAGCAGAAGAGAAAGTATCGCTGGCGGTGTTTGGTCTGCTGCTGGCGGGTGGGGCCGTCACCCTAAGCTGGGGCCACATTCAGCGCCACGCGGCCACCTCTGACCGGGCGGCGGTGCTGCTATACCCGCCGGGGCAAATGTATACACCCCCCTCTACGGGCCGGAATGACCTACAGGTCAACACCGACGACGAGTCTACCCCCTGAAGCGGGGGCCTATTGCTAGGGTGCCCTGGGCAACCCAACCCTTGGGCACAAAAAAGCGCCGCAGTTGCAGCGCTTTGGTCTTTACCTAAGGATTAAACACACAACCAACCAAAACCTACGCGTTTGTCGAGTTATCTACAGCGGTTTCGACCTCATCTAGCACTTCGATATGGACGGGGGTGGGGGCCGCAGGCTCGGCGGGCTGGCCCATTTTACTGTAGGCCAGGGCCACTAAGGAGCGAAAGCCGCGCACCAGGGGCCGCGCAAACCTGTAGCGATCGCCGTACTCGGTGGCCATGTCGGCATCGAAGCGTTCGACTTGGGTTTGTAGCTTGGTCAGCAGGCTCTGGGCCCAGTCGACTTTGCGATCGTTGGCCAGGTAGCGCAGGTCAGCAAAGATTTGCGCCCAGGTGGGGGCAGGGGCCTCAGCCTCGGCTTGGACAGCTTCGGCGACCGCATCGGCAACGGCTTCAGCGGCAGCGGCGTCGGCAGCTTCGTTGACTCTGAGCTGCTCGATCATTTCCGACAGCGTTTTACGGCCCTGGGTTTCGATTTCGCTAGAGCCGTCTCTTAGCTCAGCCAGGGCTTCGGTGGCCGCCGCTTTAACGATTTCGCGAATGCGGCTGGCGCGCTGGCCACCCTCTTTCTGGGCTTTTTCCCACTCGGTCTTAACGCGGTCTTGTACAGAGTTGGTCATGGGGCTTCTCCTAAATTAAATCCTGAATTAAAAATCGGGTTGAAAGGCTGTTGACTCAAGCCCATCTCGGGGCATAGCTTACTCACCAGCAGGGTGCAAATGCTGGGCTTAAACTAGGTTTAGATCAGCGCAACAGCATCTACATCAATCACGGTTTCATGGGTGTCTACCGCTTCTGTCATCGTGATCGAGTCATCCACCTGGCGCAGGTTGCGCTTGCGATCCAGCAAAATTTGGCTGATTTCAGTGATGGCGATCGTGGCGATTAGGCCATCGTCAAGCCAGCCCAAAAAGGGGATCATATCGGGAGCAATATCAATGGGGCTGACCAGGTAAACCAGGGTGCCAAACAACACAACCCACCGATATTTTGAGTTGCGAAGCAGCTGACGATACCAGTTCATAAAAGGCTTGCCAAAAAACTTATTTGCCATTGCTCTCTCCTTGGGCCGACAAAACTATCTTGACAGAACCAATGGGGCAGCACAGGTGTGGCTTACCCTTGCAAACGCAGGGTTTTTACACCGAATCGACCGTACAGCAAAAGCCGTAGAGGGCCACCATCTGTCTCTACAAATGTCTTCCGGCAATGGCTTCCGGGTTATGATGTGGCAGATTTTGGTGGAGCCGAGCTATGTCATCTTTTCAACTGCGCATTTATGTTCCGCCGCACCCGTTGGTTAAGCACTGGCTGGGGGTCGCCCGCGACGCCGACACACCGGGGCCGCTGTTTCGCTCGGCGATGGAAGAACTGGGCCGCTGGCTAACCTACGAGGCCATTCGCGACTGGGTGCCAACCATGGATACTACGGTGAATACGCCCCTCGGCCCAGCGGCGGCGACCTTTATTAACCCCGAGGTGCCGACGATGATTGTGCCGATTTTGCGGGCGGGGCTGGCGCTGATGCCCGGCATACAGGCGCTGCTGCCGCTGGCCTCGGTCTACCACGTGGGCTTTGTGCGCAACGAAGAAACCCTGGAGGCCAGCTGCTATCTGAACAAACTGCCCGCCCAGCTTGACCCCGCCACCCGCGTGATCATCAGCGAACCGATGCTGGCGACCGGCGGCACCATCATGGCGATGATGGATGAGCTGACCCAGCGGGGCATTGACCCGGCGGTAGTGCGGATCATCTCGATTGTGGCGGCTCCGCCCGCGCTGCAAAAGCTCGCGGCAGCCTACCCCACGGTGACCATCTACAGCGCCATGATCGATGAGGCGGTAAATGAGCAGGGGTTCATTGTGCCGGGGCTGGGGGATGCGGGCGATCGCACCTTTGGCACCTAGTAGCGTAGGTCACAAAGATAAACCTGGCCTATCGAAAAGCGATCGGTGTGACCCATGGCACCGGCTGAACAGATAGGCGGGTACCCATTCGCCCTTCGGCTTTGGCACAATGTAGTAGGCTAGGCGTCGGTTCTTTGGCTGGGCCTGTTTTTATCAGATAGCATGGATGATCAGACAGATGGATAGCGACCTATGAGTCAGCAAGACAACTTTGTCGGTGGTTTTTTGCTCGGCACCCTGGTGGGCGGTGCCCTAGGTGGTGTTGTCGGTGCCCTGGCGGCTTCGCGCATCCAGTCGGGGGGAAAGGTCAAAAAGCCCTCGCTACCCACCAAAGCAGGCGGTGAGCTAGCCTTTGGCGAGTTTGACGACACCGATGAAGACAGCATTGAGGTGGCTCGGCTGGGGCTAGAGACCAAAATTGCCCAGCTCAACGAGGCGATCGACGATGTGCGCCAGCAGCTTGGCGGCATCAACGGCCAACCTGAGCGCCCCTGGGAAAGCTCTTCGCTCACCGACTCTTAAGCATATCTACTGGGTTTGCCCTAAATTCTCCATAGGCAAACCGTTACACTAGGCTGACAGACAAAACCGTTCCGTGTATTGTTGGTAACGACTACAGTCGAGGCTCTCAGATGGACATATTTGTACTAGCTCTGTCGCGATTCTTAGCAATTTATTCTATCTTGCTGATCGTGCGTATTCTTTTGACTTGGTTTCCCAATGTGGATTGGCTTAGCCCCCCCTTTTCGGTGCTCAGCCAGCTGACCGACCCCTACCTCAATCTGTTTCGGTCGATTATTCCGCCCCTGGGCGGCATCGACCTGTCGCCGATTCTAGCTTTCATGTTGCTGTCGCTTCTCCAGACAGGTCTTGGACAGCTTGCAGTGGCAGTTACCGCCTCCAGCTCAGCCTACTTATAGGCTGCCCATCGCCGTCCACTCAATACCTTGTACCTAAGGCCTGCTTCTCACGTTGGGAAAGGATTGGGTGTCAGGTTTAGCTATGTCTAGGGGCCAGGGTTCCCTATAATGGGGGTTTGTGACGTTCTGCCATTCACCTGCCCTAAGTTATGTCGTCTGACTCCAACCGCCCCGGCCAAAGCGCCTCTAGCCTCGAAGACATTCGCGCGGCACGACTGCAAAAAGTCGAAGACCTCAAGCAGCTGGGCCAAAACCCCTTTGCCTATCGGTGGTCTGTGACGGCCAAAACCGCCGACCTCCAGGGCAAGTACGCCGATCTAGACGCCGGGGCCGAGGCAGATGTTGAGGTTTCTCTCGCCGGGAGAATTTTGGCCCGGCGGGTGTTTGGCAAGCTGGCCTTTTTTACCCTGCAAGATGAGAGCGGTCTCATTCAGCTCTATCTAGAAAAGGCCACCATTCAAGCGCACATGGGCGCGGCGGATGAGCAGGCCTTTGAGCACCTGAAGCAGCTTACCGACGTGGGCGATATTCTCGGCGTGCGGGGCACGATCAAGCGCACCGAGAAGGGCGAACTCTCGGTCAAAGTGCAGGAGTATGCGGTGCTGACCAAGGCGCTGCTGCCCCTGCCCGACAAGTGGCACGGCCTCACCGATGTGGCTAAACGCTACCGCCAGCGCTACGTCGATCTGATCGTCAACCCCGCCGTGCGCGACACCTTTCGCAAGCGGGCGCTGATCACCTCCGGCATTCGCCGCTACCTAGAAGATCGGGGCTTTTTAGAAATTGAGACCCCAGTATTGCAAAGCGAGGCCGGGGGGGCTGAGGCGCGCCCTTTCACCACCTACCACAACACCCTAGAGATGAATCTCTACCTGCGCATTGCCACCGAGCTGCACCTGAAGCGGCTGGTGGTGGGCGGCTTTGAGCGGGTGTTTGAGATTGGCCGCATTTTCCGCAACGAAGGCATATCGACCCGCCACAACCCTGAGTTCACCAGCGTCGAGTTTTACCAGGCCTACGCCGACTACCACGATTTGATGACCCTGACCGAAGACCTAATCGCCACCCTGGCTAAAGACATTCTCGGCACGCTAAAAATTACCTACCAGGGCGTAGACATTGACCTCACCCCGCCCTGGCGGCGAGTCACCATGCACGACCTGGTGCAGGAGCACACCGGGCTAGATTTTCACCAGTTTGCCACCCTAGACGAGGCTAAAGCGGCGGTTAACGATCTCAAGCTGCACGGGGCCGACGACTGCGACTCGATCGGCAAGCTGTTAAACGAAGTCTTTGAGCAAAAAATTGAAGAAACCCTGATTCAACCGACGTTTTTGATCGACCATCCGGTCGAAATTTCTCCCCTCTCGAAGCCCCACCGCAGCAAGCCAGGGGTAGTAGAAAGATTTGAGCTGTTTGTGGTGGGCCGCGAGACCGCCAACGGCTTCTCGGAGCTGACTGACCCCATCGACCAGCGCCAGCGGTTTGAACGGCAAGCGGCTCGTAAAGCGGCGGGCGATCTAGAGGCCACGGGGGTTGACGAAGACTTTCTCACGGCGCTGGAGCACGGTATGCCCCCCACCTGCGGCGAGGGCATTGGCATCGACCGCCTGGTGATGCTGCTCACCGACAGCCCCAGCATTCGCGATGTGATCGCCTTTCCGCTGCTCAAGCCCGAGCGAGAAGAATAGGATCAAGGACTTCGGCCATAACCACCAGGGAGTGAACGCCCTGGCTCATGGCAAAAGTTTGCTCTAGCAGACTGGGGAACTCCGCTCCCAATCCTCTTCAGAGGATTTCTGCTTTGAGCCTTGGACTTTCAGTCCTTGGCTCAG
>QBMN01000042.1:0-4687 GCA_003241845.1 Shackletoniella antarctica
AGTGAAGCCTATGCGGCTCTGCTCAGCGTGATTGAAACCTGTCGCCGCCGGAACCTATCCCCCTGGCCTTACTTAGCCGAGGTCATTGCGCTCAGACGCAAAGGACTACCGGCTCCTCCGGTTCCTACGCCCCTATCTCAGGCCGCTTAAGCAAGGTTGTCTGCCGGGGGGGGAGTGAACCTTTACGCAGCCACCGCCGTTGCAGCCCCGCCCTAGCTTGGGTAAACTGGGTGCCTTGCAGGTTGGCATTCACAAACCGGGTGCCGCGTATGTCGGTGCGGCTGAGGTCGGCCCCGGCCAGGTTAATGCCTTTCAAGTTCATGCCGCGCAGCGATTCGCCGCTGAGGTCAACCCCGGCAAAGTTACGCTCTCCGGCGCGGTAACGGCGCTGTAGGTCTTTGGCGGTGAGCCGTTGCATGGGGGCGGGCGATTTTAGAGTTGGGATGAGAGATCCCCCCTGCCCACCTTTTTAAGAGGGGTGCATGATCGGCCTTTTGCTGCAAGAAGCTGGGGGGATCTAAACAGATTTGTGATACATCTCACATTTCTGAAAAGCAGTATATTACCTAACCCTACAAGGGCTCAGCTCAAATTTCGGGAACGGTTCGCCAAAAAAACAGATTTTAGAAACCGGGTTTCTTCTGCGGGGGTGCGACCGCCTAACGTCACTATCCCAGAAACCCGGTTTCTGCGGCAGAGAAAATGCCCGATGCCGGGTTGTGGTGCGGTGCGGCCCGGTGGATGAATGGTGGAGGGCTGAGTTGTCTTGGGGCCGCGTTGGCGTAGCCTCGCCCTTGGTGAACGGCACCCTGCGATCGCCCTTTATGGCCTTGCGGCGGCTGGTTTCTCTAGGGCGAGGGGTAGCAATGCCAATGCGACGGTCTGCAACGGCAATGCGGCGACGTGATTATCTATGTTGCGACCTTGTTTCGTTAATGCGGTGCCTGGTCATAACAATGCAGCGGCGTGATCATCCATAGCACGACGTTGTTTTGTGAATGCGATCGCCTGCATTGCCAATGCGCCAGCCTGCTCTACGATGTCGTCAACCTGCAACGCTATTCATGGCCAAGATTCGTTCGCCCTATTGAAGGCACAGCCCGTGGCTAGTAAGGCCCAAACATGCCGTTGGCCGGGTTGTCGGCCTCGTCGCTACGGCAAAACGCGCTAAAGTGCTGCAAAAACTCAGCTTTGGTGAGCCAGCCATCTTGATCGGCATCTAGCGGGGGAAACACCAGGGGCGCATAGACCGGCGACTCGTTAAAGGCGGCCAGCAGCTGCCCCCATTCGGCCTGGTTGACTTTGCCATCTTCATCTTGGTCAAAGACATCGAAGATTAGATCCATCAGGCTGAGAATCTCTTCTAGACCATCATCGTAGTAGGCCAGCCATTCGGCTCGGGAAACCTGCTTGTTGTGGGCGGTGTCGGCTTTCTTTTCTAGCCCCTGCCACTTGCGCATGAGCTTATCTTGCAGCACCAGGCAGCGGGGCGATCGCAGTGACCAGTTACGCAGGGTAGACAGCTTATTAAACATCAGCTCAAAGTCTTTTTTGACCAACACCCCGGTGTAGTCAGAGTCGTACATGCTAAATAGCTTGGTCAATTTACGCTGTTGCAAGTCAGTTAACATGGCCTGTGCGTTCCTCTGTCCTGGCAGTTGTCATTTACAGTCATAGCCTATAGCACTTTCAGGTTGCCGATTGCTGCGCGCCTACCTATAGCCATCGCCAGAACGGTCAGGAGATTCCCTACACCCCTGGAGCGATGGCGTATGGCCATCGCTATATATGCCCATCAATCGGCTGATCCGTCAGCGAAATTGATTTACTAGCAGATCCCAGGGTTCTGCTGGGCTTTGTCGGGGTTTGTGGGTGGGGGTTAGAACCCTGGGATCTGTGTCAGCGAAATTAATTTACTGGCGAGGTAGATCCCAGGGTTCTGCTGGGCTTTGTCGAGGTTTGTTAGTGGGGGTTAGAACCCTGGGATCTGGGTCACCTACAAATACCCCGCCGCCTGCATGGTAAACAGGCGAGCGTAGCGACCATCGTGGCGCAGTAATTCTTCATGGCTGCCCTGCTCGATCAGCTTGCCCTGGGCCAGCACAATGATGTTGTCGGCTCGCCGCACCGTCGAAAACCGGTGGGAGATCAAAATCGCCATCTGGTCTTGGGTGGCGGCGCGAAATTGCTCAAACAGGCGAGTTTCCGCCTCGGCATCCATGGCCGAGGTGGGTTCGTCGAGCACCAAAATGTCGGCCTCGGTGCGCATAAAGGCGCGGGAGAGGGCAATCTTTTGCCACTGGCCCCCCGAGAGTTCTTGGCCACCAAAGAACCATTTGCCCAGCTGAGTGTTGAACCCGTCGGGCAGGTCTTCGATGAACTCGGTGGCGGTGCCCTTGGCGGCGGCGACCTGCCAGCGCTCGGCATCTTCAAAGTCGGTGACATCGCCGACGCCGATGTTTTCGCCCACCTTAAACTGGTAGCGCACAAAGTCTTGAAAGATTACGCCAATGCGGCGCTGCACCACGTCGGCATCCCACTCTTGCAGGTCGCGGCCATCGAGCAAAATGCGGCCCTGGGTGGGGGTATAGAGCCGAGTGAGCAGCTTAATTAGGGTGGTTTTACCCGAGCCGTTTTCGCCCACGATCGCCATTTTCTCCCTTGGCCTGAGGTGAAACGAGACCTTATCTAGGGCCAGCCGTTCGCTGCCCGGATAGCTAAAGGAGACCCCCTCAAACCGCAGCCCATCCGTCGGATCAATGCCTCGATCGGCGGTGCCGATATCCTCCGGCACCGGCTGCTCTAAAAATTCGTAGAGGTTGGCCAGGTACAGCCCGTCTTCGTACATGCCGCCGATCGCCGTCAGGCTGCTGGCAAAGGTGGTCTGCCCCTGGCGAAACACCGTCAGGTACATGGTTAGCTCGCCCAGGGAAACCTGCCCGGCGATCGCCTCCAGCACAATCCAGCAGTAGGCCAGGTAAAACGAGGCCGTGCTCAGCAAGCCCAGCCCATAGCTCCAGCCGCTGCGGCGCACGGTGAGGTTGCGGTCTTCGGCATACAGCCGCTGAAAAATATCTTGGTAGCGCTCTAGTAGCAGCGGCCCCAGGCCAAACAGCTTCACCTCTTTGACAAAATCTTCCCGCGCCAGCAGCACTTCTAGGTAGGTCTGCTGGCGGGTTTCGGGCGATCGCCACTTAAACAGGCGAAAGGCCTGCCCGGCAAACTGAGTTTCAGCAATGAAGGCGGGCAGGGTGGCGACGGCCAGCAGCGCCACCGCCCAGCCCGAAAATTGCAGCAGCAGCCCGCCAAAGGTGAGCAGCGACAGCGCATCTTGCACCACCCCAAAGGTGCGGTTAACCATGCTCAGGGGCCGCGATGACGCCTCTCGCCGGGCCTGGGTCAGCTTGTCGTAAAACTCAGAATCTTCAAAATAGGTCAGCGGCAGGGTCTGGGCTTTTTCTAAGATCATCACGTTGACCCGCTGCCCCAGCAGCACCCGCAGCAGCGACTGGCACAGGGCTAACCCCTGGCGCGTCCCGGCCAGCACCGCTACCAGCACCGCCTCCAGGGCCAGGTACATTAGCGCTGCCTGGCGATCGACGGCCAGCCCCGACTGAGCCGCCTGCACCACCCCATCCACAATCAGCTTGCCGACGTAGGCGATCGCCGCTGGCAACAGCCCCGCCACCAGGGTCAGCAGCCCCAGAGCCACCGTTAGCCGCCAGTCGGCGCGCCACACCAGCTCTATGGCCCGCTGCCCGTAGCGATACATCGCCAACGATTCGCCCAGATTGCGCCACGACGCCTTCTTTTTGGGGGGCGAGACCCGTTTTACCCGGTATTCACTCATTTTCCTACGATAGCGTTTGGTGAATGAGGAATGGGCAAGCCAGTAAACCCTATGCTGAAACACCTATCCAGCGGGTTATCCTAAGCTAGCAGGAGGTCGCCTTGATAGAAAAGCCAAGCACTTGAGTTTGAAAACAACAGCCTATTTTGAGCAAAAGCTGCTGGAAAGACCTGAGATTAGGCGTGAAGTGAGACTTTACACAGCGCTTACTTTGACCGCAACTTTCGCTCTCGCTTACAAAGGGGCTTAGAACCTTGAGAATTCAGTATTTCCCAGAAACCGATACCCTCTCAATTCGTCTCAACGATTCTCCCAGCATAGAATCTGAAGAAATTGCACCAGATGTAGTGGTTGACTTTGATGAGGCTGGCGGAGTTGTGAGCCTTGAAATTGACCTCGCGTCTACCAAGGTAGACTTGAAGAACATAGACCTCAAGGGGCTTTTGATACCGGCATTAGCTTCAACCTAAGCAGTACCATGCCAAACTCTTGGTTCGGTAGACTCATGCTACTCCAAACTCAATTTCTCTACTGCATTGGCGGCATAGCAACACCTGCCGATGCTGAAATATCCTCTGAGATGGGGAGATCACCAGCTTTTTCGACGCTGGGCTGTACTCCTGTAAGAAACTCAGAATGCATCAATTCCTGGGTCTTGAGCACAATTAGATACTCGTAAAACGCCTGGAGCGTACACCAGGCCAGCCCGGCCCGGCCATCGCGCCAGCCGCCCAAGATCAACATCATGTACAACCATCGGGTCACGGGCCGCAGCGGCAGCCGCAGCGACAGGTCTTTTAGCGCCCGCCGCCGCTCGACCTCAGACTTGCCCCAAAC
>QBMN01000042.1:4699-28593 GCA_003241845.1 Shackletoniella antarctica
TCCCCCGCCAGTCCACCCTGCCCCCTTGCAGCTGCCGCAGGGTCTCCTTTGCCTCATCGGCAGAGTAGCGGTTGTGTTTCTCAATCCAGCGGCTGAGGCCCTTGCTACAGGTGTAGTGGGGGTAGGTGGCCTGCAAAAAAGCGGTAGGCCCGTCCACGACCTCGCGCTCGGTGTGGCCGTAGTCGTCAAACCACACCTTGCCCCGCCGCAAAAGCCTGAGCTGATAGCGCGGAAACTGAGTACTGCGACGAATCCAGGTACCCATAAACATCACCTGCTCGGCCACGTAGTAGCCTACGGGGCTGCCTGGGCTGGCGCTTTGGCCATCCTGGGTATGCTCTTGGTTGCGAGTCTGGTCGCTGCTCTGGTCGCTGCTCTGGTCGCTGCTCTGGTCGCGATCCTGGGCAATCACCGTCAGGCATTCGGCAAATAGCTCCGGCGTCAGGCGCTCGTCGGCTTCGAGAATGTAGGCCCAGTCGTGGCGGTAGGGCACGTTTTCTAGCATCCAGGTGCGCTGCTGGCCGTGGCTGGCGAAGGGGTGTTCGACAAACCGCACGGGGTACTGGGTGGCGATCGCCCGGGTGCGATCGCTGCTGCATGAGTCCACCACGATCACATCGTCTGACAGCAGGGCCGACTCGATACAGGCAGCAATATCCCGCTCTTCGTTGTGGGTGAGGATAAAAATCGAGAACATAGACGCGGCAAACAGCAACTTCCCTGGGTTTAGAGAACCCAGTTTGGCTCCCAAACTGCACCCTCAAACTGCAATCTACCTACCAACGTCGCCCTCGCCTACAGGCTGCGCAGATCTTTACGCCCCCGTTATGGCAAGAAAAAAGGCAGCTAATGGCTGCCTTTTTTCATTGATGGGGTTCAAACGTTAGTTAATCATCGTAGGGTGCATTGCTTCGCGAATGCACCAGTAGGAAAGATGGCAATCGGTACCTTATTTCCTCGCAAGTCCCTTAGGCTATAGGGCTAGTCAATAGCGTCTTTGAGAGCGTCCTTGACATCTTCTCTAGCGTGGGTGGCCTTAGCCTGGGCCTGCTTAGCTTCGCCCTCAACCTTGGCTTTGGTATCGCCGGTAATCTCGCCTGCTGCCGCTTGAACTTTGCCTTCGATGTTCTTGGCAGTGGCTTCGACGCGATCTTCAATAGACATGTTGTGAGTTCCTAAACGAAAATCTTTTTACAGAATAAGGTTCATCTAGCGATCGCCCCCTCTGTAGTAAGGCTGAGGTCAGGCTATGCACTAGGATAGAGATTGCTCTGGACCTGGCCCTTCTATTGGCATAGAACGGTTGACCTGCAAGGGGTTTCAGGGTTGGCTGGCGCAGCTATGGGTCACGCTACGCTTTGCCCTGGGGCCACAGATAAACTAGCCCCGAGGCCAGGGTGAGCGCTACGGCAATCCAAAACAGAATTTGGGCTGGGGTATCCCAGGCTGGGGGCAGGGGGGCAATGAGCAGGGCGATCGCCCCAATCTGCACCACGGTCTTGGCCTTGCCCCACAGGTTGGCCCCCGGCACCGCGCCCCCCTGCATCGCCGGGTTCACCCGCCAGCCCGAAATTGTAATCTCCCGCGCCACAATCAAAAACACCCCCCAGGCGGGCACCTGGCCCAGCCCCACCAGCATCAGCAAGGGGGCCAGCACCAGCAGCTTATCCACCAGGGGGTCAAGAAATTTGCCCAGGTCTGTCACCTGGTTGAGACTGCGGGCCAGATAGCCATCGAGCCAGTCGGTGCTCGCCGCCGCCACAAAAATTCCCACCCCCCACCACCGCTGGGCGGCTGTGGGCGATTGCAGCAGCACCAGCAGCAGCGGCACGCCGAGCAATCGAGAAACGGTGATCCAGGTGGGGAGATTCATGGACACTCAGTGGGATGAGGTACTTGAAGATATATCAGTTCAAATCCTCCCAGCCTTTGGGGGCCAAAAACTCACTCCGTGCCCCCCTTCTCAAGGGGGGCTGGGGGGATCTCTTAGGATTTTTAAGGGGGGCAGAGGGAATCTCTGGGGAGAGTCCATGGGCGAAAGTATGCTTGATCACGCTAGTTTTTCACTTTGCCAAACCGGCGATCGCGCTGTTGATAGGCCGCAATCGCCCGGTGAAACTCCGAGGCGTCAAAGTCGGGCCAGAGGGTATCGGTGACGTAGATCTCGGCGTAGGCCAGCTGCCACAGCAAAAAGTTGCTGATCCGCATTTCGCCGCTGGTGCGAATCAGCAGGTCGGGGTCGCTAATCTCAGATGTATACAGGTGGCGGCTGAATAGGGGTTCATCAATGGCGCTGGGGTCGAGTTCGCCCCGCTGCACCTGTTCTGCGATCGCCCGACAGGCCTGCACAATCTCCTGCCTGCCGCCGTAGTTGGTGGCCACCGTAAACTCAATTCCCTGGTTGCCCTGGGTTTGGGTCACCGCCTGATGAATCTCACCCTGGAGCGATCGGGGCAGTGCCGCCAGGTTGCCCACAAACCGAATGCGAACGTTCTCTTCCATCATCTCCAGCAGTTCCTGGCGCAGCACTCGTTCAAACAGCGCCATCAAAAAATCCACCTCTTCCACCGGCCGGCCCCAGTTCTCCGTCGAAAAGGCGTAGGCGGTCAGCGCCCCAATGCCCCAGTCGCGGCAGCAGCGCAGCAGGGTCTTGAGGGTATCTACCCCACGCCGATGGCCCATAATGCGCGGCAGCCCCCGGTGCTTGGCCCAGCGCCCGTTGCCATCCATAATTACCGCCACGTGCTGGGGTAGGCGATCGGGCTTGAGGTCGGCGGGCAGAGCGTAGTGCACAACGGGCTTGGTGGTCATTTTTTCTCTCGGGGAGACGATGATTTCAGCTGAAACAAGCGCCGCACGTAGGCCACCCCTAGGCCGATCAGCCGCCGACCAAGGCTTCTGAGCTGGGGGGCCACCGCCTCACGGTCTGCCGACTTCGAAAACTTAGACCGCAGAATGCTGCGCAGACGGCTACTAGTCAGAGGCCGATCTAGAATACCGCCTTCCGCCAGTGAAATAGAGCCTGTTTCTTCAGACACCACCACGCAAAGGCAGTGCTCTACCCGCTCGGTGATGCCCATCGCCGCTCGGTGACGGGTGCCCAGCTGGCGTGAGGCCACCCGTTCAGAAATCGGCAAAATCACCCCCGCCGCCGCAATCCGCGAGCCGCGCACCAGCATCGCCCCATCGTGGAGCAAAGTGCTGGTCTGAAAAATGGTCTGGATCAGCTCCTTAGACACCTCGGCATTGATCCGCACCCCTGGCACCGTAAAGTCGCGATCATCAATAGGCTTGTCGATCTCGAGCATCAGTAAGGCTCCGGTGCGGTTTTGAGATAGCTCCTTCACCGCATCGACAATTTCATCAATCACATTGTCGGGCTGGGGCATGGCTTCCCGCGAGGGGCTGAGCAGCTCCCACACCCGCCCCTGGCCCAGTAGCTCCAGCAGCCGCCGAAATTCTCCCTGGAGCATAAAGGCCATGGCCACCGCCGAGCCAATCACCAGCTTGTCGAGCACAAAGCCCAGCAGGGCTAGGCCCAAAAACTTGCTCAGCGCCGCCGCCAGCATGAGAAAGATCAGCCCCCGCACCATCCACAGGGTGCGCTTCTCGCCGATGATCACCAGCACCACATAGCTCAGCAGCAAGACCAGCGCAATATCTAGCGCCTGTAGCACGAACCTAACCTGGTCTAGGTTTGTTAGCCATTGCTCCCAGAGGTAGTTCATGCAGCGTTAGAGGATGGTGTCTGAGCGGCTGTGCGATGGGTTGCCCGATCAGCCCCCTGGCAAAACCCTGTCCAAGGCTAGCGGCGGTTGCTGGGTTAGATAGACTTTGGTTTGGGGCGCAGAGTTTCTGGCAGGCAGTCCTGCCGCAGCAGATCGGCCACGGTTTCCCGGCGAATAATCAGCTGGGCATTGCCTTCGACCACTAGCACCGCCGCCGGCCGAGGCACCCGGTTGTAGTTTGAAGCCATGCTGTAATTGTAGGCACCCGTGCCCGCAATAGTAACCACATCTCCGCTCTTCAACTCAGGCAAAGCCGCATCCTTAATTAGAATATCGCCTGATTCACAGTGCTTACCGGCCAGGGTGATGGTTTCGCTGAGGGGGGCGGTCATGCGGTTGGCCACCAGCGCTCGGTATACCGACTGGTAAGTAATCGGGCGGGGGTTGTCAGACATACCGCCGTCCACCGACGCGTAGGTGCGCAGACCCGGAATCACCTTCTGGCTGCCCACCCGGTAGGCCGTGACACAGGCGGAGCCAATCAGCGATCGCCCCGGCTCACACAGCAGCCGTGGCAGAGGAATGCCCTGGGCCTCACAGGCCGCCACCACGCTGTCGCACACGGTCTTGACCCAGGTGTCAATGCTCGGTGGGTCGTCAGATTCGGTGTAGCGAATGCCCAGGCCACCACCCACGTCTAGCTCGCTCAGGGTGAGGCCGTAGCGCTGAGCGGTCACCACCCACTGGGCCATCACCCCCCCCAGGTCGGTGTGGGGAGTCAGCTCAAAAATCTGCGAGCCAATATGAGCGTGCACACCCAGGCAATAGAGCTGGGGCTGGCCAGACAGAAACTCAAACACCGCCTCAATCTGGTCGGGGTCAAAGCCAAACTTGCTGTCCAGGTGGCCGGTGCGAATGTATTCGTGGGTGTGGCACTCAATGCCGGGAGTGACCCGCAGCAAAATGGGCAAGGTTTTGCCCTCGCGGGTGGCGATTTCGCCCAGGGTTTTAAGCTCTAGCCAGTTGTCGACCACGACTCGGCAGCCCACGTCGACCGCTAGGGTCAGCTCTTCAAAAGATTTGTTGTTGCCGTGGAAGTAGATGTGGTCAGCAGCAGCCCCGGCTTCAGTGGCGGTCAACAGTTCTCCCGCCGACACCACGTCTATGCCCAAGCCTTCGTCTGTCACAACGGCGCATACAGCCATGCAGCTCCAGGCCTTCGACGCGTAGAGCACTAGCGCCTCGCCGGAATAGTAGCGCTCAAACCCCCGGCGGTACTGGCGGCAGGCGGTGCGCAGAGTGTGGTCATCAAGAATGTAGAGCGGCGAGCCAAAGCGCTCGACCAGTTCAACCACGTCGCAGCCGCCCACGCTCAGATGGTCGTCGGGGGTGACCGTGGCGCTGAGGGGCAGCAATTGCTGGTTGGGCGAAAGCTGGCCCTCAGCGCTGGCGGGGGGTAGATACCGCTGACTGCTGGCGCTGGCGGCCTGCACAGAAGACGTCGAAACCATAGACATTGCACTCACAGAAATGAAGGGTTGTTCAGGGTGTTAGTTTGAGACAGCCACGACTCTGCACTGGCGTTGGCACTGCGCCCCAGCCTCCAGTGTACAATCAAGGGCTGTGCTAGCTTTTGGCCAATTGTAAATTAGCCAGTCTAGTCAATCTATATTTGTGGATTTGTGGGCTACCTCTACTGCCAGGCTCCTGGCCACGACGACATTCCTGCCCTGGTGGCCCTCGATCAGCTTGCCCTAGGAGGGTTGTGGTCGGCGGAGGGCTACGGGCGCGAGATCGATAGCCCCAACAGCTGTCTGCTCATGCTGTTGCATAGGCCCGATGGTAGCGAGGGAGCCGAGGGCGATCTATCGACGGCTTCGATGGCTGACCCGCAGATTTCTGCCAACTTAGTTTCTGCCAACTCAGTTTCTGCGAACTTAGATAGGGCCACCCTGCTGGGACTGGGCTGCTACTGGGCGATTTTAGATGAGGCCCACATTACCGTGCTGGCGGTTGACCCGCGCTACCAGCGCCGGGGGCTAGGCAAGTGGCTGCTGGTAAATTTGCTCAAAGACGCCTGCCACCGTGATCTTACCCGCGCCACCCTGGAGGTGCGGCCCTCCAATAGTCTGGCTTTGGCCCTCTACGAAAGCTTTGGCTTTGAGACTCTGGGCCGCCGCCGCCGCTACTATGCCGATGGCGAAGATGCCCTGATTTTCTGGCAAAATTCCCTTAAAAACGCTGATTTTGGGGATTTACTACGGCGGCAACGTCAAAGGACGATTAGCCGTCTTGAGCGCCAGGGCTGGCAGATTAGTGGTGAAAAAATGTCGGTCAACCGAACCTGGAACCGAACCTTTGAAAGTTGAGAAAATTTACATTTTTATCGACTAAGACCCTTGACGGACGGTGATCCCAACCTATTTTTACGGTCAGGGGACTGCCCCAGCAGAGCACGGTAAACCCAGTGTTTACTAGGGCACAACCGACAAAAATTGCTGTGCTAGAATTTGCCTATCCGGCACGCACCAGGTGATATATAACGTCATGTTTGAACGCTTCACAGAAAAAGCAATCAAAGTCATCATGCTGGCTCAGGAAGAGGCTCGTCGGCTCGGCCACAACTTCGTGGGTACCGAGCAAATTCTCCTGGGGCTAATTGGGGAAGGCACGGGCGTAGCTGCCAAGGTCTTAAAGTCGATGGGTGTCAATCTCAAAGACGCACGCATCGAAGTTGAAAAGATCATTGGTCGTGGCTCCGGCTTCGTGGCCGTCGAAATTCCCTTTACCCCCCGAGCCAAGCGTGTGCTTGAACTCTCCCTGGAAGAGGCCCGTCAGCTTGGCCACAACTATATTGGCACCGAGCACCTGCTCCTGGGGTTGATCCGCGAAGGCGAGGGGGTCGCGGCCCGCGTTCTCGAAAATCTGGGCGTTGATCTGTCTAAGGTGCGCACCCAGGTGATTCGCATGCTGGGTGAAACTGCGGAAGTCTCCGCCGGCAGCGGTGGTGGGCGCACTAAGACCCCCACCCTCGACGAGTTTGGCTCTAACCTCACCCAAATGGCGGCTGACGGCAAGCTCGACCCGGTGGTCGGTCGCCAGAAAGAAATCGAGCGGGTGATTCAAATTCTCGGTCGGCGCACCAAGAATAACCCCGTGCTGATTGGGGAACCCGGTGTGGGCAAAACTGCGATCGCCGAAGGTCTGGCCCAGCTCATCGGCAATGGTGACGTGCCAGACATCCTCGAAGACCGCCGCGTAGTTACGCTAGATATCGGCCTGCTGGTGGCCGGTACCAAGTACCGAGGCGAGTTTGAAGAGCGCCTGAAAAAAATCATGGATGAAATCCGCACCGCCGGCAATGTCATCCTGGTGATTGACGAGGTTCACACCCTGATTGGGGCTGGGGCTGCCGAGGGGGCGATCGACGCCGCCAACATTCTCAAGCCCGCCCTGGCCAGGGGCGAGCTTCAGTGCATCGGGGCCACCACCCTCGACGAGTACCGCAAGCACATCGAGCGCGATGCCGCCCTGGAGCGCCGCTTTCAGCCGGTGATGGTGGGCGAGCCCAGCGTCGACGAGACCATTGAGATTCTTCACGGGCTGCGCGAACGCTACGAGCAGCACCACAAGCTGAAGATTGCCGACGAAGCCCTAGAGGCCGCCGCCAAGCTGTCACATCGCTATATCGCCGACCGCTTTTTGCCCGACAAGGCCATCGACCTGATTGACGAGGCCGGGTCGCGGGTGCGCTTGCTCAACTCCCAACTGCCCCCGGCAGCCAAAGAGCTAGATCGCGAGCTGCGCCAGGTGCTCAAAGACAAAGACAACTCTGTGCGCTCCCAAGACTTTGACAAGGCTGGGGAACTGCGCGATCGCGAAATGGAGATCAAGGCCGAGATCCGGGCGATCGCTCAAAACAAAGTCAACGAAGACGCCGGCGGTGAAGACATGCCCGTGGTAGGCGAAGAAGACATCGCCCACATCGTGGCCTCCTGGACAGGGGTGCCGGTGAGCAAGCTCACCGAGTCTGAGTCCGAGAAGCTGCTGCACATGGAAGATACCCTGCACCAGCGGCTGATTGGTCAAGACGAAGCGGTGAGGGCGACCTCGCGAGCTATTCGCCGTGCTCGGGTGGGCCTCAAGAACCCCAATCGACCGATCGCCAGCTTTGTTTTCTCTGGCCCCACCGGGGTTGGTAAGACCGAGCTGGCCAAGTCCCTGGCCGCCTACTTCTTTGGCTCCGAAGAGTCGATGATTCGCCTGGATATGTCCGAATTTATGGAGCGCCACACCGTCTCCAAGCTGATCGGCTCGCCTCCGGGCTATGTGGGCTACAACGAGGGCGGTCAGCTAACCGAAGCAGTTCGCCGCCGGCCCTACACCGTGGTGCTGTTCGACGAAATCGAGAAGGCCCACCCCGACGTCTTCAACATGCTGCTGCAAATTTTGGAAGACGGTCGCCTGACCGACGCCAAGGGGCGCACGGTCGATTTCAAGAACACCCTGCTGATCATGACCTCAAACATCGGTTCTAAGGTGATCGAGAAGGGTGGTGGTGGCCTCGGCTTCGAGTTTGAGCAAGACCAGGCCGAGTCGCAGTACAACCGCATTCGCTCCCTGGTGAACGAAGAGCTCAAGCAGTACTTCCGCCCTGAGTTCCTCAACCGTCTCGACGAAATCATCGTCTTCCGTCAGCTCACCAAGGATGAGGTCAAGGAGATCTCCGACATCCTGCTCAAGGAGGTGTTCGGTCGGCTTACCGAGAAGAACATTCACCTCCAGGTCACCGAGCGCTTCAAAGAGCGCCTGGTGGAAGAGGGCTACAACCCCAGCTACGGGGCGCGGCCGCTGCGTCGGGCGATTATGCGCCTGCTCGAAGACACCCTGGCCGAAGAGATTCTTTCCGGTCGTCTGGGCGATGGCGACACCGCCACCGTCGATGTCGACGACACCGGCAAGGTGGTGATCCAGTCTGAGCAGAAGCGAGAGCTGATCTCTGCCGAGAGCTAGCCGCCAGATCATCGGGAGTCGAAAATGCTGTCTTTCCGCGGAGAGGCAGCATTTTATTTTCTCCGTTCAATTGGTTATGCAGTGGCGTCCTAGAGCCGCTATGCTGGCAAGACGATTTGAGAGGTTCCACCATGGGCGACGCCACTAACTGTGAGAAGTTAGCCGGGGTTTTCAATCGAGCCAGCCAGCAGGGCAAGAGCGCCTTTTGTAAAATGCTTTGGGGCAACCAGCCCGAAACTGTACAGGATCAGCTCAAGCCCCTGCTCAGCCAAGAGACGATTGACGCCCTGCAAAGCGAAGACTAGCGCTGGGCACCTTGACCTTTGGCAGACATCGCCAGACCCTGGGCGGCAAACCCTGGCTTGCGTTAGGTCACGCTTTGCGCCATTGGGGGCGTCACTTGCTACAGTCGATAGGCAGATTAAGCAGCATCACAGCAGGAGCAGGCCCGTGGACCAGTGGCAACAGGGAGAAACTATTGACCTAGAGATCACCGACCTGAGCAGCAGCGGCGATGGCCTAGGCCGCTGGCAGGAGCGGGTGGTATTTGTCCCTGACACGGTGCCCGGCGACCTAGTGCGGGTGCGGCTGGTACAGGCCAAGCCGACCTTTGGCCGGGCCAAGGTCAGGCAGTTACTCACGCCGTCTCCCGATCGCATCCGGGCGGCCTGCATTGTGGCCGACAAGTGCGGCGGCTGCCAGTGGCAATCAATGAACTATGCCGCCCAGCTGAGGGCCAAACAGCAGCAGGTGGTAGACGCCTTCACCCGCATCGGCGGCTTCGCAGACCCAGGGGTGCTACCAATTATGTCCGCAGCAGACCCCCTGGGCTACCGCAACAAGGCCACCTATCCCCTGGGGCGATCGCCTGAAGGCCAGGTCAAGGCGGGCTACTATCGCCAGGGCAGCCACAAACTGGTCAACCTCAACCAGTGCCCGGTGCAGGATGAGCGGCTGAATCCGCTGCTGTCTGAAGTCAAGCGCGATATTCAGGAGCGGGGCTGGTCGGTTTATAACGAGGCCAAGCACCAGGGGCGGCTGCGCCACCTGTCGCTGCGGGTGGGTCGCCGCACCGGGCAGCAGTTGCTCACCCTGGTTTCCACCGCGCCCAATCTCAAAGATATCGAATTGCAGGCCCAGGAGTGGCGCGAACGCTACCCTGACCTGGTGGGGGTCTGCGTCAACCTCAACCCCGAGAAAACCAACGCCATCTTTGGGGTCGAGACTCTGGTGATCGATGGGGTGCCCTTTATCGAAGAAGTCTTTGCCGACCTGCGGTTTCGCATCCACGCCACTACCTTCTTTCAGGTCAACACTGAGCAGGCCGAGCAGGTGTTGCAGGTGATTCTAGATGAGCTTCAGCTCACCGGCAGCGAAACCATTATCGATGCCTACTGCGGGGTGGGCACCCTCACCCTGCCCCTAGCCCAAAAGGCCCGGCGCGTGATGGGGCTCGAAGTTCAGCCCGAGGCGGTGGCCCAGGGCCTGGCCAATGCCGGGCTAAACGACATTGAGAACGTTGAGTTTCGCGCCGGAGATGTGGGTGCTCTGCTAATTGATGCGGCGGCCAGCCTCAGCGACCCGCTGGATATTGTGGTGCTCGACCCGCCCCGCAAGGGCTGCGATCGCCCCGTGCTCGATGCCCTGATTGAACTTCGTCCGCCCCGCATCGTCTATATGAGCTGTGACCCCGCCACCCTGGCCCGCGATCTGAAGATTTTGCGCGACGAGGGCGGCTACACCCTGATCAAGGCCCAGCCCGCTGACTTCTTCCCCCAAACCCCCCATGTAGAATGCGTCGCATTTCTGGTAGCGTAAAAACCAGATTGGTTTAAGGCGTCTTTCTCAGCTCCTACAATCCTATGAAGTTCAGCACCATCGCCGACAAAATTCAGACTGCCGTTGCCTCCAGCCTGATCGCAAACCCCGGCCACGATCCTGAGATTGCCGGAGTTATGGCAGTCGACCAGGCCTCGGCGGGTGCCCTGAGCTATATCGAGGGAGACAAGTTTGCGTCCTTTGTGGCGACGACCCAGGCCAGCGCCCTGATTTTGCCCCAAAATCCAACATTGCAGGCTCAGGCCACCGAGCGAGGCATTGCCTGGCTGAGCAGCCCAGACCCTCGCCTGGCCTTTGCTCGCGCCATTGCGCTGTTTTATACCCCCTACCAGCCCGCCCCCGGCATTCATTCCACCGCCGTCATTGACCCCAGTGCTACCGTCGGCGACGGCGTTTCCCTGGGGGCGAATGTGGTGATTCAGGCGGGGGTGAGTCTGGGCAATGGAGTTTGTATACACCCCAACGTGGTGCTGTATCCAGGGGTGCGGGTGGGCGATCGCACCGTCCTCCACGCCAACTGCGTCATCCACGAGCGCACCCAGATCGGCTCCGACTGCGCCATCCACAGCGGCGCGGTGGTGGGGGCCGAGGGCTTTGGCTTTGTGCCCACATCCCAGGGTTGGGAAAAGATGGAGCAATCGGGCTATGTGGTTGTCGAAGACGGCGTGCGAGTGGGCAGCAACACTACCATTGATCGCCCCGCTGTGGGTACCACCCGCATCGGTCGAGGCACCAAGCTCGACAACCTGGTGCACATTGCCCACGGCTGCCAGGTGGGCGAAGGGGTAGTGATGGCGGGCCAGGTGGGCCTGGCCGGGGGCGTCACCATCGGCAATCGGGTGATTTTGGCGGGTCAGGTGGGCATTGCCAACCAGGCTGTAATCGGTGACGGGGCGATCGCCACGGCCAAAGCGGGCATCCACGGCGATGTCGCCCCCGGCGAAATTGTCACCGGCATGCCAGCCCTGCCCCACAAGGTCTTTCTCAAGGCCTCAGCGGTATACCGTCGCCTACCTGAAATGTACAAAACCCTCCAGCGGCTGCAACGGCAGCTGCCCTAGGGATTAGAGTGTGTGGGTAAGCAGGCACTCGGTTGTTCTTTAGTTGGCTGGTTGCAATGGCTATTGACCCTAAAGACCCAACCCCCGACATTCAGCAGGAGATTCGCCTGAGCCGTCCCTTCACCCTGGCCGATGCCATTGGTCAGGAAGCGGGCAACTTCATGAAAGGGGCATCGCCGATTCCTCGGCTGGTGCAGGCTAGGCACGGAGCACAGCAGGCGCTGAAAGCCGCCTTGACAGATCGCCCAGGGGCGCTCCAGCAGGTGCTCGAACAGCGGCTTAATGACGACGACGCCCGCCTGAGCCATTACCTCGACACCCCCGCTGAGGCGGTAAAAGACCTGCTAGAAACGGTGCTGCGATCGCCCCAGACATTCTACGAACTCGTGCGCCAGGCCGATGTAGTCTGGGGTCAAATCTACGACAGCCGACCTCACTTTCAGCAGCCCGATCAGCCACCCCACCCCGACGATGAATATACCCACGAGTCGGTGCGGGTAACCCTAGAGCAATGCCTCTACCGGCTTAACAACCCGCCCCCGCCACCAGCCAAAACCGCTGCATCTGAACCAGAGGCGAACCTCAACCCATAAAAAATCCGCTGCGGCCAGCGGCCGCAGCGGAACGGAGCAAAAGGAAAAGGTTTAAACCGCAAAGTCTGGATCAATGCCGCGCCAGACCGCCACTAGCCGCCCCTGCACATCCACCAGTTCAGCCGGAAACTCCATTACCGGATAGTTGGGGTTGGCAGGTTTAAGCTGCACCTGATTACCCTGGCGATAAAACGACTTGAGGGTGGTACCGCTTTCGACCCGAGCAGCAACGATGGTGCCCTCACGAATGCCCTGGGGGTCTTTGACCGGACGCATAATTACCACGTCGCCGTCTTGAATCATGGCCTCGACCATGCTGTCTCCGGTGACCTTGAGAGCGTAGTCTCCGGACTGGATGGGCAATCCGTCTAGGTTGAGACGCTCGACGGTATCGGTAAAGGCTTCGTTGACAAAACCAGCGGCAATGGTGCCGAGAATGGGCACGCCGCGCAGGTCATTCCGAACTCGAATAGTGCGAGCTTTGCCCTCGCTCCACTCAATGTAGCCCTTATTTTTTAGGTGCTCTAGGCGACTTTGAATTGGGGCCGGTGACCGCAAATTCATCGCCCGCATCATTTGCCGAATAGAAGGAGAGTGTTGATTGGTTCGAATATACTCCACTAGCCAGTCGTAGAGCTCCTGCTGGGCAGTTGTTAGGGATTCCATAGGGGTTTAGCCACGGCTTCGATATTATTTCACAGAACAAGTGTACCAACTGAGCGAAAATATGTCCACTTTATCAACAAACATTTCAAGCAGTATGTAGCGGTGGCCAGTTCGCTTAGGACATCGGTAACCGTCACTAGCGAAAACTTGGGTGGCGAACTGACGTATAGCCATCGCTCCAGAAACGTTGGTATGTCCTAACTATATTGGCGATGGCTATATCAGGTGTTCAAAATTTGAGCGCAAAAAAGGCTGCCCGATGACAGCCTTTTGGTCGACTATTCAGCTAGTTACCAAGCATAGACTTGCAGGCTATTTTAACGGATGTATTCCTTTAGAATACTGTTGCGGTTGGGGTGACGCAGCTTGCGCAGGGCCTTGGCCTCGATTTGACGAATGCGCTCACGGGTCACATTGAAAATCTGGCCAATTTCTTCCAGAGTCTTCATGCGGCCATCGTCTAGGCCATAGCGCAGGCGCAGCACGTCACGCTCGCGGGGGCTGAGGGTGCCGAGCACGCTTTCAAGATCTTCGCGTAGCAGGCTCTTAGATACCTGGTCTTCAGGGGTTTCACCGTCAGACTCAATGAAATCGCCCAGGCGAGAATCTTCTTCTTTACCAATAGGGGTCTCGAGGGAGATGGGGAGCTGGGCCGACTTAGCGATGAACCGCAGCTTCTCGATGGTCATTTCCATGCGAGTGGCGATTTCTTCCTCGGTGGGCTTGCGGCCTAGCTCTTGGGAAAGGAGCTTGGTGGTTTTTTTAATCCGCGAGATGGTTTCGTACAGGTGCACCGGCAGGCGAATGGTGCGAGACTGGTCGGCGATCGCCCGGGTAATAGCCTGACGAATCCACCAGGTGGCGTAGGTAGAGAACTTGTAGCCCTTTTCGTGGTCAAATTTCTCGGCGGCGCGAATCAGCCCTAGACTGCCCTCCTGGATCAAATCCTGGAAAGAGAGGCCCCGGTTCATATATTTCTTGGCGATAGAAACCACCAGACGCAGGTTTGACTGCACCATTTTGTCCTTGGCGCGGCGACCGACGTGCAGGCGGTGGCGAAATTTGGCCAGGCTGTAGTTTTCACCTTCGTCTTGGCTGACGGCAGCGGCCCACTCGATATCAGACGGTTCCCGCTCAAGGGAATCAATCAGCTCGTCTTGAATGCGCTCGAGTTTGAGTAGGTCAGCAATCTTGCGGGCTAGCTCGATCTCTTCTTCAGCCCGCAGAAGGCGAATGCGGCCAATCTCTTGCAGGTAGAGACGAATAGAATCTTCGGTGTAGTGGTGCTTTTTAGTCTGAGCGCGGCGGCGGGTTACTTTCCCCTTCGGCGCTTTGTCATCAGCGCCGGCCTCGTCATCTTGGGCAACAAAATTCTCGTCACTATCATTACCGTCGATCAGTAGATCGAGTTCGGTTTTGGGTTCGATGGTGCCGAGCAGATGATTTGCTTGGGTCATGCCGCGATCCTCGTGCTCCTTAAAATTGAAAGACAAAGGCTGTGATCAGACTAACAGTTCAGTTAGATAGATGCCCACAGTTCCGAAAAAGTGCGGATCTTTATCTACTGACCAAGTGCTATGGCTTAATTCGCTAAGCTTTGGGTGCCGCTAGTCTAGATTTGCCAACTTGGAACTATCCGCCGCCTCTATCTAGAGGAATACATCAGCGGGGCCAAGGCCTTTCAATTTTAACTGCAATATCAGGCGATGTACCACCCCAACCTTGCGAGACCCAGCTGTAATCAGCTGAAGTGCCTAACTTACGGGCAAAAAAACCGATGCCGGAATTGATCGGACATCACCAAAAAAACGGCAAAATAGAACCAATGAACTATATCTATGGGGCGATTTATCGTTTTGGGGCGGATAAACCTGCTGTTTTCGTGGCGGCGTCTAGGAGAATTTAAGACACCGCAAATCAATTGATTTTGCGGCCAGCCATTATCCCGAGGATTAATGACTTTGTAACGAATCCCTTACATTTCTCGGGCAGTGCCGACAATCTCTCAGTGATTTTACGAGGTCAGGATCCAATCATTGCTCGGATCCAAAAGTTTAGATCCTTTCTGCGGGGACGTTATCTCCGGCGCTAAGCGTCAGTTGGACAGAGGCTAGCTTGGCTAAGCAGCCAGAGGTTCTGAACTTCGATGTCATTAGTTCAACGATGTCTTCTCAATTAATCTAGATGCCGCCTGACCTAGATACCGCACCTAGATCCCGCTGCCGCCTAAAAATTCTTCAATCACGCGGTTTTCTATGTGGCAGTGGATGCCGTCCTTGGTTGTTACAGCTCCTACTAAAACTGGCTGGGCGCGGGTACCTAGAGCCTGTACCTCTTTCTCGAGCGCTTCAATGCGGTCTAGCAGAGCGCGAATCACCTGGGCTTCGGAGTCTGGCAGGCGCCCGTGCTCCAGCGGTTCGGCGCGCTCTCCAGCCCGGTATACGATGCGCCCCGGTACGCCAACCACCGTGCAGTCGGAGGGTACTTCTCGCAGCACTACCGATCCGGCCCCAATGCGCACGTTGTGGCCGAGCTGAATATTGCCTAGAACCTTAGCTCCGGCCCCAACCACCACGTTGTCGCCGAGGGTGGGGTGGCGCTTGCCGATTTCTTTGCCGGTGCCACCTAGGGTTACCCCCTGATAAATCAGCGCATAGTCGCCGATGATGGCGGTTTCGCCGATGACCACCCCCATACCGTGGTCAATAAATAGACCCTGACCAATGGTGGCACCGGGGTGAATCTCAATGCCGGTCAGGAACCGGGCCAGGTGAGAGATCAGCCGCGGCACCAGTGGCAAACCCAGGTTCCACAGCCAGTGGCTAAACCGATGTAGTGTGATGGCGTGCAGGCCAGGATAGCAAGTTAATACCTCGACCCAGTTGCGGGCCGCTGGGTCACGCTCGAACACAATGCGGAAATCGGCAATCAGGGTTTTGAGCACAGGATTGGGATGACGTTAAAATCAACTTCCCTATCCTAGCGTGGGCTTGTCCTCTCCTCCTAGGCATGGCGTAGGGGGAGAGGGCAAGCTTAAGAGGGAAGCTTCGCGGGGCGAACCTGAGGATATTCCTAGACTTATATCTAGGACTCATATAGCAGCGGCCAGTTCGCTTAGGATATCGGTACCCGTCATGGGCAAAAACTCGGGTAGCAAACTGGCTATACCTGGGGGATACCTCTAAGGACTGACGCTGAGGGTGTAGTTGTAACGCTGCCCTTGGTCGTGAGCACCCACCCAGATGCGGTAGGTGCCCGCTGACCAGTTTTGGTCTTGTATTCTGGCGTCGGGGTTGCGGCGATCTGTGTCCTCGCCGCAGCGCACAGTGCCGTCGTCTGGCCCTTGAATCAGCAGGTTGGTATCGTTGCTGCCGCTGTTGACCTGAAGGGTCAGGGAGGCAAAGTCTTGCTGTAGCACCATGATGTGGTCGGGATTAGTGTCGGCAAACCCGGTGCAAATAGCTCCGTTGCGATCGCGCCCCGCAATACTAGATAGTGCAGAAAGGCCGTTGGTAAAGCCCTCAACGCTAGCCGCTGGGCTGCTCTCAGAGAGGGTAAGCGCTTCAAAGTTGGCCTGCTGGGCCAGGGCAGGCATGACGCTTGCCAACCCCATTGCTAGCCCTACGACGAGCGCCATGGCGCTACGCCGCTGTCTAACTGAATGCTGCCTGACTAGATCCTGAGTGGCCATGACTGTAGCCTCCTGTGCTTCAGTATCTATAGTGCGAGGCCGTCGGAGTAATCTACCGTCATAATAGACAGAAGTTAAAACTGTCTATAACTAAGCCCACCTTGGGATCTACAGTCTTCCTATGGGCACTTCCTACGAACGGGACTCCAATGCTGGCCCTGGATGAGGTTTATTGGCCAACAGCTGACGGCTTTAGCTGATCTAAAAATCCGATTAACTAAGGCCCAGTGATGGAACTTGTGCTGCTAATTTTGTGTGTGGCAGCGGCCTGGACGATTTCGACTATCGTCGATAGCCTGCCCAGTCTGGGGCAGTTGCTGGTGCCTTCACCCTGGCTGCTGGGTGCTGCGCTTCTAGTGCTAGTCACCTGGCTAATGCGTGACTAGGGCAACGGCCTGAGGGTAAAGCCCGAGGGTAGAACACAGAACGATTTACCGAGGCTCAGCCTAAATTTCGGTAGTGCCGTAGAGTTCTGGCACCTCGCGGGCCGGGGGCAGGGATTTAGCATCACGGGTTTCAATATAGCCGCTGTAGTAGGCCCCAGGCTCAATTTCTAAGGCACCCGCTACGACGTCTCCCTCTAGACGGGCGGTGCGGCTGAGGGTGAGCTTGCCCTCGGCAAACACCCGCGCCTTGAGCACCCCCTGCACCACGATATTGTGGGCTTTAACCTCTGGCCCCTCGATTAGCCCGGTCGAAGAGATTTCTAAATCGCCTTTGATGTCTACGGTGCCGTGAATGACGCCATCTACCCGCAGCATCCCCTCGGCGTGGAGCACGCCTTCGAACTCAGCTTTCTGGCTCAGGTAGGTTAACATCGGAGCCGATTTGCGCTTGAACATCAGGTTGCCCTCGTATTTTTCAGAGAACGGCACTCCAAGGAACGGCCTTGTAAGCATGGCCTCAGTCGAACAGCGATCGCCCCAGGGACGGCACTGTACACCAAATCCAGTTCGGAACCTATGGTTTTCCTACAGGCAGAACCCCACCTCTGGACTTGAGTGAGGTTTATTTAACCAATCTTAAAAGACAATGGCTCCAGCTTGATGCCCAATCCCTGCCGAATCCTGGGCGACCGCGCCCCAGTCGTGCCTCAATTGCCCCTGCCTTACCCTGGGCCACCCCACCGATCCCCAGGCCCGAGGGGGATAAATCCGAAGAAACTTGGAAGAATAGCCGCTTCTGCAAAAACAACAGGGATCAATAAGAATAGACGATAAATCCTATTGCATCGACTAAGCAGCCAATATACCTCGACCGCCTCTGAATCTTCCTTTAACGGTTTACCTAGGGAGGATGCCCGTTCCGCCACAGGCATCGATACTGGTTCTGGGCCTTGCTGGATGGGTCTGTCATCTCCCCTGCAAACCGCTTTCACAATCCCCCATAACAAACTCCTAAGGAAAACCGCCATGACTGCTGTAGATATTCCACTCCAGTTTGAGCAGGTCGTTCAAGCCTATGAATCGGCCAATGTAGACTGCCAAATCGCCATTCTCTGGCAGACCTACGACACCCTGGGCCAGGCCTTTGCGGCGATCGCCCCGGTGGCCCTTTTCTCCCAGGCGGTACAGCAGCTGATCAATCAAATGCAGCAGGTTGGGCGTGACGATCAGGTGTCGATCTTGTGCGACATTGTAGCCGGAGCCGACACCCGTTTTGCCCATGCCTACCAGGCTTTAAATACCAACATGAAGCTGGCCTTCTGGCACCGACTATTTGCCTATTTGCCTGTCAGCCGATTGCCCTTGTCCACCTGTCAGCAGGTGCCAGTCACCCGAGCCTTGCTGACCCGCCTCGATGCCATGGGGCTAAATGAGCGGCTGCATTTTCTCCGGCGGGTTGTGGGCTAGGGTCAAAGGCGATAGTTGGCGGTAAAGTGAAGTCCTATCCCTAAGGGTTCATTCCTGCTACCGCTATGCCCACGATTGCCGTCAACCAACTCAGCAAACGCTACCCGGTGGCGATTAAAGAATCGGGCCTCGGGGGCACTCTGAAACATTTTCTGCGCCGCCAGTATCGTCTGGTTGAAGCGGTGCAGGCGGTTTCTTTTCACATTGAGCCGGGAGAAATGGTGGGGTTTTTAGGGCCAAACGGCGCTGGCAAAACCACCACGCTGAAGATGCTCACGGGGCTAATTCACCCTTCGGCGGGCACTGTGCGGGTGGGCGATCACATTCCTTTTCAGCGGCGGGCCGATTTTTTGCAGGACATCACCCTGGTGATGGGGCAAAAGCAGCAGCTGCTGTGGGACTTGCCCGCCCTCGACTCGCTGCGGATCAATGGAGCCATCTACGGCCTGTCTGACAAGGAGTTTCACTACCGGGTGGAGGAGCTGGCCGAGATGCTGTCGCTCAAAGAACAGCTCAACCAGCCCGTGCGCAAGCTCTCCCTGGGGGAGCGAATGAAGGCCGAAATGATGGCGGCCTTGCTCCATCGCCCCAAGGTGCTGTTCTTAGACGAACCGACCCTAGGCCTCGACGTCAATGCCCAGGTGGCGGTGAGGGAGTTTTTGCGCGACTACAACCGGCGCTACCAGGCCACTATTTTGCTCACCAGCCACTACATGGCCGACATCACGGCCCTATGTCGGCGGGTGCTGCTGATTTATCAGGGGCGGCTGATCTACGACGGCAGTCTGGAGGGGTTGCTAGACCGCTTTGCCCCCTACCGAGAAGTGACTGTGGAGCTAGCCACCAGCTGCGATGCGACCACCTTCAGCCGCTACGGCGAAATCGAAAGCCTGGAGGGCTGTACGGCCCGGCTGATCGTGCGCCGTGAGGACTTGACCCAAACCGTGAGCCGACTCCTGGGCGATCTAGATGTGCGAGACCTAACCGTCAGCGACCCGCCGGTCGAGGAGGTGATTGGGCGGGTGTTTGCGGCGGGATCGGCAGAGCGCTAGAACAGCTTGCACTGGCCGTGGTGGCGCAGCAGGTGGTCGCATAGCACTAGAGCCACCATGGCTTCGACCATGGGAACCGCGCGGGGCAGCACACAGGGGTCGTGACGGCCCCGTGCCTCTAGAACGGTGGCTGCGCCGGTTTTGGTGACGGTATTTTGGGCTTTGCGAATGGTGGCGGTGGGCTTAAAGGCGACGCGAATAATGATGTTTTCGCCGTTGGTAATGCCTCCCTGGGTGCCGCCGGAGCGGTTAGTGCGGGTGCGGAGGGTGCCGGTCTGGTCGGTATAAAATTCGTCGTTGTGCTGGCTGCCGGTGAGCAGGGTGCCAGCAAAGCCGGAGCCAATTTCAAACCCTTTGCTGGCGGGCAGAGACATCACGCCCTTGGCCAGGTCGGCTTCTAGCTTGTCAAATACGGGGTCGCCCAGGCCGATGCTCACCCCACGGGCGATGCATTCTACGACGCCGCCGATGGAGTCGCCCTGGTCGCGGATGGCTTCTACCCGGTCGATCATCTGCTCGGCGGCGGTGAGATCAGGGCAGCGCACAATGTTGCTTTCGACCTGCTCTAGGGTAACGGTGCTGGGGTCAACGGTGCCCTCGATATCTTGGATGCGCTTGACATAGCCAATGATCTCGGTGCCTGTGACCTGGCGGAGGATCTTTTTGGCGATCGCCCCCGCTGCCACCCGACCAATGGTCTCCCTCGCCGACGATCGCCCGCCGCCCTGGTAGTTGCGCAGGCCGTATTTGGCGTCGTAGGTGGCGTCGGCGTGGGAGGGCCGATAGGTGGTGACCATCTCGCTGTAGTCCTGGGGACGAGTATTCTCGTTGCGCACCAGAATCGATATTGGCGTGCCCAGGGTTTGGCCCTCAAATACGCCGGAGAGAATTTCGCAGCGATCGCTCTCTTTGCGGGGCGTGGTAATTTTGCTCTGGCCGGGGCGGCGGCGATCTAGCTCGGCCTGAATCTCTTCAACGGTGATGGCCAAGCGGGGCGGGCAGCCGTCAATGACCACCCCGACTCCACCGCCGTGGGACTCGCCAAAGGTGGTAATGCGAAATAAATGCCCAAAGGTGTTGCCCATAGATCGGTAATGCCAGCGTCGGCCAAAGGTAAACTCTACCGATCCTATACCAAGTCCAGCTCAGGATCTGTAGGCTGCCCCCAAAACTGGACTTAGATTTAGCTTAGGCGACTTCTGGAAAATAGTTTCCCAATGGTGGGCAGTGCCCACCCTACAACGGCTATAGTCGCTGGATCAAAGCTGGTGTCTTCTTTCCTAGAAATCTCCTTATTTATCTTTCTCAAGCTTCAAATAATAGCGAGGATTCACCGCCTGGCCGTTGCGGTAGATGCTGTAGTGCAGGTGGGGGCCGGAGGAGCGCCCGGTGCTGCCCAGGTAGCCGACAACGTCACCCCGCTGAACGCGATCGCCCAGATTGACCTCTAGCTCAGTCATATGGGCGTAGAGGGTTTCGTAGCTGTAGCCGTGGTCGATCTTGACGTGGTTGCCGTAGCCACCGTTGAACTCTGCATTGACCACGATGCCCTCAGCGGTGGCTAAAATTGGCTTCCCCACCGGCCCCATAAAGTCAAGCCCCTCGTGCATCTCATAGCCGCGCCCGCCAAAGGGGTTAGACCGCAGCCCAAACTCTGACGAAATCGACAGATCTCCCGCTACGGGCTTACCGTTGGGAAAGGCCGCCGCCTGCTCAGCTTCAGATTCTAAGGTTTCTTCTAGGGCTGGTTTAACCGCCCGAGACAGCATGGTTGTCAGGCTTGGCAGCTGGCGGCGAGCCTGATCAAACATGGCTTCGGCCGGGGCTTCCTGCGCCACCCCACCCCTGGGAAGAATCTCGATATTGGTTTCTGGCACCAGGTTACGCTCTGGCAGCTCATCGGGCAGCCCGGCCCGGTCTTTGAGCACCTCGATTTCTGCCCCGATGGCGTTTAGCTCAGTTAGGACTTCGCTAGCGGTTGCAGCCAGGTTTTGGTTGCGCTGGGCCAACTGCACGTTCTGATAGAGCAAGACCCCAATCCAGGTCAAGGGTGCTCCTATCAGGACGGCTAGCCCCACCGCCAGCGATAGGGGGCGCAGGGTGAGGGTAATCGGAGACCGGCCGGTTGCCGTAATCAGTACGATGTAAGGCTTGAGCTGGAATCGAACCATAGCAAAACTAGCGTTGCGAGACAGCGACAAAATTCAACCATCAGACCAGAAAAGATTATACGGGGATCAGGGCGTTTGCACAATTTCGGGGGATGTTTGCACCGCAATGCCGAGGCCAGGGAGTGGGGCGATCGCTCCATTCACTGGCAGCATCTAGCTTTGTAAAGAATCCGTTACACTGAGAAAGAAATCTGATTTTAGAGAAGCTTGTCCATGGAAGTCACCTGGCTAGACAGCAATTCTTGGTTGATCACCGTCGGCGGTCAGCGCATTTTGGTTGACCCGTGGCTGGTGGGAGATCTAGTTTTTGGCAAGCAGCCCTGGCTATTCAAAGGGGAGCATCCCCAACCCCGGCCTCTGCCCGAAGACATTGACCTGATTCTGCTCAGCCAGGGGCTTGAAGATCACGCTCATCCCCCCACCCTAGAGGCGCTAGATCGAGCCATTCCTGTGGTCGGTTCGCCCAATGCAGCCAAGGTGGTGGAAGGCTTGGGCTACAGTCAGGTCACGGCCCTTGGCCATGGCGAGACCTTTACGCTCAATCAGCAGGTCACGATTAAAGCGGTACCGGGGGCGATCGTCGGCCCCACCCTGGTAGAAAACGGCTACATATTGCGGGACGTCGCCACAGGTGCCTCTCTATTCTATGAACCCCACGGTTTTCACCGCGCCGAAATCAAGCAAGAAGGCCCGGTGGATGTGGTGATCACTCCGGTGCTTGATCTGACGCTGCCCCTGGTGGGGCCAATCATTCACGGACAGAAGGGAGCGCTAGAGCTGGTAGATTGGCTGCAACCCCAGGTGGTGTTGCCCACCGCCGATGCGGGCGAGGTAACCTACAGCGGTGTGCTAATCAGCTGGCTGAAGGTGATCGGCAGTGCCCAGTCGCTGCAGGCGGCGCTCCAGGCTAACGGGTCATCAGCCCGCGTCTTGAGTCCTACGGTGGGGCAGCGGGTAGCGCTCGATCTATCCCCCCGTCAGCCAAAGTCAGCGGTAGTTTAGACCCTGCACCCCCACCTTATATATTGGAGATCAGGCATATCGGGGATCAGGCTATCCAAGTGATCCGGTCTTCAGGTAACCTTTGCTTAAGGTTAATCAACTTTTGAGAAGGATATATCACCAATGCCATACACCACCGAAGAGGGCGGTCGCCTCAACAACTTTGCCAACGAGCCCAAAATGTATGAGGCCGAGCCGCCGAACCCTAACCAAAAGCGCAACTATTTAATTTTGGGTGGGTTAGCTCTGGGCCTAATTGCCGGGCTAATGGTGGTTGCGGTATCGGTATCCTAACTCCCTGGGGAGACTGGGCCTGGGCCAATCGAATCCCGGTGACGCCTTCACCGTCTCTGGCCAGGCAAAAATCCAGGCCTAGGCCCAGACCCAGGGGATACGGCATGGGGGGTACAGTAGACGGAGCCACATCTATCCCTAGGCGGCATGGTGCATCGTCCCCAATGGTTTGAGGGCGCAACGGGCAGCGGCAAAACCGCCTGGCTCCTCAACCAGCTAAATTTTGAGGCCACAACGGCTCTGCCCCTAGATCAGGGACAGAGCCATTTGGTGTTTGCGGTCAATGGCGACAACCGCCTGCGACTGGCGGCGCGAATTGGGGATGAGGCCCCTCGGGCAGCGGCGGTCACGACTACCCCCAGCCGATTTATTGAAGATGAAGTGACCCTATTTTGGCCGTTGCTGATCGCCGAGCTAGGGCTATCGCCTCAGTTTCCGATGCGGCTGCGACCGGAGAATGAGCAGGAGCTGGCTGCGGCCCTGTGGCGACAGCGTTTGGCCGACGGCAGCATCGCCGTGGAGGGCTGGCTAGAGCCTCAAACCGTGCGGCGGTTTTTGGATTTTTTGCAGCAGGCGGCTGGCGCAGGCATTCCGGCAGAAGATCTGCTAGTGCTGCTGCCCGAGGGCATACCGCCGGGGTTTGCTCCGGCAGGGGTGTGGCGAGCTGTGGGTCAGGCCCTAGTCGATTGGCGAGACTGGTGCCTGGCGCGGGGGCTGCTGACCTACGGGGTGATGGCCGAGCTGTACTGGCGACATCTGCTGCCCCACCCTCTCTACCGCGAAAAGCTGCTGGCCCGCTACGGCGGCATGTATCTCGATGATCTAGATGAGTATCCGGCGATCGCCGCCCAGTGGATTCAGGTATTTATCGATCACGATCGCCCGGTGGCGATCACCTGGAACCGTGACGGACAGGGGCGGGTGGGGGTAG
>QBMN01000043.1 GCA_003241845.1 Shackletoniella antarctica
GGGTGAGAGATCAGGTAGGGGCGCACTGCTGTGCGCCCCTACTGTGCGCCCCTACGGTGGATGGGTAATACGGGAAAGAAGACAGCACAAAAAACACCAGCCCGAGAGAATGACAAAGCAACGCTTCGCTATCCTCCCGGGCTTTTATCCCGCCGTGTACCAAATGCATAAAACCGCTGCTGACAACGCAGGGGCAAGGGCAAGCTGGCGGCTTCTCTCGGACCAGGCACCTGCCACCACTGCGGCAGGCCGGAACCCTAGAAACCCTTTTGGCTATTCAGAGTGGTTGATTAACCTTGGATCACAGTTGATGCACCTATAGGCTTAGCAACTGCTTGAAAATTAGAAAGTAACCGCTGCTACTAAATCACCCTTGATTCAGAATTCTTCCCCGCTTGCGGCCCGCTTATTGCCCGCTGATCGATGGATTAAACCTACAATTCAAGACAGGCACACCAAGGCAGTCACCATTTCTAAACCCATGGCCCCAGTTGAGTTTGATCAAGCCATTGCCCTGCGCTATCCCCGGCGATCGCTCCACCGGGCCGAGCGCGCCTTTCGGTGTTCCCCCTTTAGGCTCGATCTGCTGGGGAATATGCGATCGCACAGCATCTCCATTCGCCAGGTGTGCGGCCAGAGCGGCATCAAAAGCCGCTATAGCCGTCGCCCTTTGGCCGAGCTTCAGGCCGAAAACGAAATGATGTGGCTGATCGCCGTGGGGCTGCTGCGCCGCGAGGTTGACGGCCAAGGGCTGACCGACAGCTTTCGCCTCACCCCCATGGGTCGCCAGGCGTTTGACAGTCTCTCCCCGCTTACCCCGGCCCAGTATCGCCCCACCCTGGGCGATCATCTCTATAATGCATGGTGCCGATGGATGCGATCGCCGAGCTGGTGGCACGGCTAATATCGTCCTGATGGGTTGTGTTGTTCCTGAAGAATCTGCATAGGGAGTAGCGGGTTAGGCGATCGCCTAGGCCCAAGCGCTACCGTTGACCTCATTCAACTTTGGAGACGCTCCATGAGAGCAATCATGGTAGTGGGAACAGCCTCCCACGTAGGCAAATCACTGATTACCACGGCCCTCTGCCGCATTCTCAGCCGTCGGGGCTGGCGGGTCGCCCCCTTCAAAGGGCAAAACATGGCCCTCAACTCCTACGTCACCGCCAACGGTGGCGAGATGGGCTACGCCCAGGCGGTGCAGGCCTGGGCCGCCGGGGTGCCCCCTCAGGTCGAGATGAACCCGATTCTGCTCAAGCCCCAGGGCGACATGACCTCCCAGGTGATTCTCAAGGGCCGGGCCGTGGGCCGCACCACCGCCATGCAGTACTACGAAAACTTCTTTGACCAGGGCTGGCAGGCCATTCAAGAAAGCCTCACCCGCCTGGGCCAAGACTTCGACTTTTTGGTTTGCGAAGGGGCGGGCAGCCCGGTGGAGGTCAACCTCAAGCACCGTGACCTCACCAACATGCGGGTGGCCAAACACCTCAACGCCCCCACCGTGCTGGTGGCCGACATCGATCGCGGCGGCGTCTTTGCCCATATCATCGGCACCCTAGAGCTGATGGAACCCGACGAGCGTGCCCTGGTCAAAGGCATCATTATCAACAAGTTTCGCGGCCAGCGCGAGGTGCTAGAGCCAGGCTTGGTCTGGCTCAAAGAGCGCACCGGCATCCCCGTCCTCGGCGTCGTGCCCTGGATTGAGAATGCCCTGCCCGCCGAAGACTCCCTCAGCCTGCTCGATCGCACCCCCGGCAGCAAAAAACAGGCCGACATCACCATCGCCGTCATTCGCCTGCCCCGCATCTCTAACTTCACCGACTTTGACCCCCTAGAGGCCGAGCCCAACGTGAGGGTGATCTACCGCAGCCCCAAAGAAAAGCTGGGCTACCCCGACGCGGTGATCATCCCCGGCACCAAAACCACCATCGCTGACCTGCTAGTTTTGCAGCGCAGCGGCATGGCCGAAGAAATTCAGAACTATGTCGCCGCTGGGGGTACGGTGATGGGCGTCTGCGGTGGCTTCCAAATGATGGGTCAGTTTTTGGCCGATCCCGAGGGCATTGAGGGCCACGAAGGCCGATTCCCCGGCCTCGATCTGTTCCCGCTGAGAACGGTGATCACCCAGCAAAAGATCGCCCGGCAGCGCACCGTTAGCTCCCGATTCCCTCAGGAGGGGCTGCCGGTGTCGGGCTACGAATTGCACCAGGGCCGCACCCAGCTGCTGCTCTCTGAGGGGCAAGATGAGAAAGGCACCAAGTTTGAGTTTCTCTTCGAAGACCGCAGCTTGGGGGTAGTTGACGCCAGCCAGTCGCTGTGGGGCACCTACTTGCACGGCCTTTTTGACAACGGCCCCTGGCGGCGGGCCTGGCTCAACCGCCTGCGCCAGCAGCGCGGTCTGGGGTCGCTGCCCACGGGCATCCCCAACTACCGTGAAGAGCGTGAGGCCATTCTCAATGAGCTGACCGAGGCCGTTGGCGAGCATTTAGATCTGACGCCGCTGCTGGGGTGAGGTTGTCAGCTAACCAGTCAGCGCTTTTTCTTCTTTTTAGATGGCTCAGCCCCAAAACCCTTGGGGGGGTTGGCAGCTACCTTAGAAGTCTTTGATCTGAGCTTTTCGGCATCCACCTGGCGGCGAAGGTCATAGATCTCTGCCTGCGAAATCAGCCCCAGCCCGTACTGGACATCAATCCAGTCTCCAGCGATGGATGAGTCAACCCGTTTAGCGGCAAATGCTCGCTCCATTAGGGGGGCTGATTCCTGAGCCTCTAAATCCATCAGGTTGGCAATCAAAACGCCATTGAACATAGGACTGTTTTTAGAATATTGCTCAAGCTGCTGCTCTAGGATGGCTAAGCAGTCAGTTCGCACCTGTGGATGGGTCTGGCCAATTTTGACTAAGATGCTAGCCGCTGTCCACCGACAATAGAAGGCATTCTCAGAGTCAGCTAAAAAGGCATGCACCGGGGAAATGGCCGCTGGCCCAATCAGCGCAAATACGTTGGGCATATCCTTCGAGAACCAGTCGCTGTCTTCCATCACATGAAAGACAGACAGCAGTGGCTCGATCGCCGTCTCTGCTTTCAACTGCCCTAACACACGCCAAGCGTGGAGAGGTGCCCAAACCTCTGGGCTGTCAGATGGAGCCCAATTGAGATCTTGGTTGATCGCCATCTGGATCAGATCGGGAATGTGCTCGGCAGTGAAGCCATAGAGCTTGGGGTAGTCAGGCCATTCTTCGCGCGATCGTATGTGCTCTTCTCCGAGCTGGAGCAGGGCGTTGACGGGGGCAGAATAAGAGATGGGTGCCATAGAAGACGGAGCGTGAGTATTTATCGGTTACAGCGAAGATCTCAACTAGACGATCTCGGCCTCTGTCATCGTTTCGGCCACCTACGACCACCCATGCATAGTTCACCTGAACTACTAAACTCCAAAACCTTGTTCCACAAGGGCTACGGCTTCCTGGGGACTAAGCTTGCTTAGTCTGAGTGGCCGAAACGATGATTAACGCCACGATCTCCTCAATTAGACTTCTCCTCAATTAGACTAATGAACTAAATCTTACAACCCAAAACTCTATGCTTTAGAAGCGTTAGCTTTGGCGACGGTATCTCACCCAGGCCGAGAACCGCTGCGCCCAGAAACCGGGTTGCTTCTTTGTATTCCTACAGCCTGCTGCTGCTGGCTCAGAAACCCGGTTTCTCGTCTCTCGCAGGTAGGTACTTTCCGCTATTCTGGCTACGGGCTTTTCTTAGATTTCGGTATTTTATGACCGCATCTCCTCACTCAAACTTGGGCCAACGCTGGCGATCGCGGCTGGCTATTCCCCAGCGGGCCATTCCCTACCTGTTTTTGCTGCCTGCCCTGGTGGCGCTGGGGATTTCGGTGTTTTGGCCAGCGCTGCAAGCCTTTTACCTGAGCTTCACCACCTTTGGGGTTGACCTGACGGCGGCTCCCACCTGGGTGGGCTGGGCCAACGTGCAGCGGCTGAGAACCGACCCAATTTTCTGGCAGACGGTGCGCAATACCCTGGTGTATTTAGCTGGGGTGGTGCCGATTTTGACCTTTGCGCCGCTGGGGCTGGCGATCTTGGTCAACCGGCAGCTGCGGGGTATGCACTGGCTGCGGGTGGCCTACTACTCGCCCGTGGTGGTGTCGATGGTGGTGGCGGGTATTGCCTGGCGCTGGCTCTACGCCGAGACGGGCCTGTTTAACCAGGTGCTGAAATCGTTAGGGCTTACGGAAAACGGTGTTCCCTGGCTGACCAGCCCCTCTCTGGCGCTGTTTAGCGTCATGGTGGTGACGGTGTGGAAGGGGCTGGGCTACTACATGGTGATCTATCTGGCCGGTCTCCAGGGCATTCCCCAAGACCTGTACGAGGCCGCGGCGCTAGATGGCTCTGATGGCTGGCGGCGGCACTGGGATATTACCCTGCCGCTGATGCGACCCTACCTGGTGCTGGTGAGCGTGATTTCTGCGATCGCCGCCACCAAAGTCTTTGAAGAGGTCTACATCATGACCCAGGGTGGCCCCCGCAACAGCTCTAAAACCGTGGTCTACTACATCTATGAGCAGGCCTTTCAAAAGCTGGAGATCAGCTATGCCTGCACCATTGGGCTGGCGCTGTTTTTGGTGATTTTGGTGCTCTCAGCCCTGCGGTTGGCGGTCAACGATGGCACCAAGCCGCTGACCTAGGCCACCTGGGCAGGCTGAGCCAGGTCTAAACAACTGACCTGCACATCTTGCACTTCGACGTGGGTGGTGCCTTCGGTGTTCAGTGCCAGGTCAACGAGCTGATCGAGCAGGTCTAGACTCTCGACGTGACCAATGAGAATGACCGCTGAACCACGCTGCTTGACGGTGAGTTGACGAACTGCGCCACGCCCCACCTGGCCGTGAAAGCTCGCCTGAATGCGTTTGGCCAGCCCGTAGTAGTCGTACTCGCCGCCCAACCCCACCCGCTCGGGGGGAATGGCCGAAAGCTGAGCGATCGCCTGGGTGACGTAGTCAGGCTTGGCGTAGCAAACTCCACGAATAGTGTGGCCCACTGCCATCGACGATTGCATGATTTTAGCCATCTGAGTCTGACCCCTTCTGTCTGTTAGACGAAAACCAGCTTCTGGACAAAAACCAGCACCTACTGCCACGGAACCACTACAACCTGGCCCTAGGGCAAACCCCTATTCAAAGCTCAGCGGTAGATGCACAATCCTACATACCATTAAGTCTGCTCTGATTCCGCAACAAACTTAAAGATCATATGAATTATATTACGGACTTCCCAGCCAGACTACGTATCATTTACAACCGTTAATTACCCTGATCGGGGCAAATTTACGATTGCAGCGACGCTGGCTTATAAAGATTTGACCAAGCAGTTCGATTTAGGGTTTGACCTGGGCAGGCTGTCAAAGGTTCCCGACCGGGAGAAGTTAAGGGTTTTTTTGAGAAAGAAGATACCCCCTGGTAGGGGCGCAGGGCCTGCGCCCTTAGGAGGCAGCAAAATTCTTGGGTGTTTTCGTTGTCAGAATTGTCTTAAATAAATAAGTTACAGCTCGGGGCAGTGGCCTCAGACTGGCTCCAGAGCAGCACCTAGCCTTTAACATCCTCGGTCAGCAGGGCTACGGCGTAGGCGGCGATACCCTCCTGGCGACCCACGGGGCCAAGGGTTTCGTTGGTGGTGGCCTTTACCCCCACCTGGTCGGGGGCGAGGCCCATTTTGGCGGCTAAGCGCGATCGCATCGCCTCGATGTGGGGCTTGAGCTTCGGCTGCTCGGCCACCACCACCGAGTCAATGTTGCTGATCTGCCAGCCCCGCGATCGCACCATGGCATTCACCTGCTCCAGCAGCCTGAGGCTGTCGGCCCCCGCCCACTCTGGGTCGCCGGGGGGAAAGTAGAGGCCAATATCGCCTAGGCTCAGCGCTCCCAGCAGGGCATCCATGATGGCGTGGGTGAGCACATCGGCATCGCTGTGGCCATCTAGCCCCAGGTGGTGCGGAATGGTGACGCCGCCGAGGATGAGCGATCGCCCCGCCACCAGCCGGTGAATGTCATAGCCGTTGCCAATTCTGATCCCCATAGTTTTTTGTCCCAATGTCTTCAAAGTCCCATTAAAGTTTTCTAGGCAATGGTGCATCGCTGCGCGGATGCACCCTACGGCAGCCTATCCACCCATCCACCCATCTACCCATCCCCTTCCCCGCACTCCCGCACCCACTGCTCATACAGATCAGGCCGCCGCTCTCGCGTGCGCTCTAGCTGCTGCTCACGTCGCCACGCTGCGATCGCCTGGTGATTGCCCGACAGCAGCACCTCCGGCACCGCCCAGCCGCGAAAGCTGGCCGGGCGGGTGTACTGGGGATAGTCGAGCAGCGGCGTCTCAAAGCTCTCGTAGCGCAGGGAGTCGGTTTTGCCCACGGTGCCAGGCAGCAGCCGCACCACGCCATTGATCAGCGTCAGCGCCGGAATCTCGCCGCAGGTGAGCACAAAGTCGCCCAGGGAAACCTCCCGCGTCAGGAGATGACTCACTCGCTCATCGACGCCTTCGTAGTGGCCGCAGATCAGCACTAGCTGATCGCAGGCCGCGAGTTCTCGAAATAACCCCTGGGTCATGGTTTCGCCCTGGGGGGTGAGCAAGATCACCTCGCGCCGGGGCAGCACCGGCAGAGATTCTACCGCCGCAAAGATGGGGTCTGGCTTCATCAGCATGCCAACTCCGCCACCGTAGGGCTCGTCGTCTACCCGGTGGTGCTTATCCGTTGTAAAGTCCCGTGGATTGGTAAGATAAATTGCTGCAATTTGGCGCGCCAGGGCTTTACCAATTAGCCCTGACTCCAGGGGCGACGTAAAAAAGTCTGGGAACAGGCTGACAACATCTACTCTCAGATGGGAAGCCCCCGAAATGCCAGTTGTCATAGCCTAGACTGCTGAGGCCCGAAGACCTGGTGGGTTGAGTAAGCTTGATCCAATTGATCCAAGTCCAGAAGTAGAGTCCTGTCTGTAGTCAAGCTCCTGTAGTAAAGCTACAGATCTCAAGCTGGACTTGGTATATACGCTCTCTATCATGCAGTAATCGAGTCTAGGTAGCAATTCTCGTCCCTTTGTAGAGCGGCCCATGTCTCCCGTCAAGCACCACGCTATTCTGGCCATCGGCGGCGCAGAAGATAAAGTCCACGGTAAAGAAATTCTGCACGCCTTTTTTGAGCGCTCCGGGGGAACGGCGGCCCGCATTGGCATTATTCCCTGTGCGTCGCGGGACCCCGAGGCGATCTCAGCTCGCTATCAGCAGATTTTTGCCGAGATGGGTGCCCCCGAGACGGTGGTGATGGACATTCGCGATCGCACCCAGGGCGAAGACCCCAACTGGAAGACGGTCGTCGAACCCTGCACCGGGGTGTTTATTACCGGCGGTGACCAGGTGCGCCTGTGCGGGCTGCTGGCCGACACCCCGCTAATCGACCTGGTTCGCCAGCGGGCACAGCTGGGCGAAATCACGCTGGCGGGCACCAGTGCCGGGGCGGCCGTTATGGGCCACCACATGATTGCTGGTGGCGGCAGCGGCGAGTCGCCCAACCGCTCGCTGGTGGATATGGCCATTGGCCTGGGCTTTGTGCCCGAGGTGGTGGTCGATCAGCACTTTCACAACCGCAACCGCATGGCTCGGTTGCTGAGCGCCATGGCCATGCAGCCCAACCGTCTCGGTCTCGGCATTGACGAAGACACCTGCGCCCTGTTCGAAGGCGACGGCAGCTTTCGGGTGATCGGCAAGGGGGTAATTGCTGTGGTTGACCCTGGCGATATGACCCACACCAACGAGCCAGATATTACCGCCGCCGATCCCCTCAGTATTCACGGGCTGCACCTGCATTTGCTAGCCCACGGCGATCGCTTTGACATCAACCAGCGCAAGGCGATCGCCACGGCAAGGGGATAGTGGTTAAGGTGCCGGGGGCTGATTTAAGCGCCAGAGCCGAATGTAAGGCTGGACACCGCCAATGGTGACGATTTCACCGTTGGGCCGCACGGTGAAACGCCAAATATCGGTTTCAAAGCCCGTAATCTTTTGAATCGGGGCTTGTTGATGTAGATCCCACACCAAAATAGTTTTATCCGCGTCAGCGCTCCAGAGGCGAGGCCCTTCTAACCGCAGCGTGTTGACATAGCTTTGGTGACCCTTCAACACAGCAGATTGGGTCCTAGTGGCCATATCCCAAAGCAGCACGTTCTGATCGGCTGAGGCACTGATTAAGGTCTTATCGTCATCGGTAATGTCCATCCGATTGACAAAGCTGGTGTGTCCTTCCAGGGTGGTCGGTATGATCGCAGCCCCAGCGGCAGCCTCTTCCAGGCTGGCCAAATCCCATAGCTGCAAGCTTTTGCCGCCGCTGATCAGCACGCTGTTGTCGCGGGTAAACAGCAAATCGTTGACGGTGCCATCGGCCTCTAGGGTTTGAGCAGAACCAGCTACTGTCATTTCCCCTAGGTTGAGGCCTCCGTTGTCGTCGGTCAACGGCCATAGCTTGATTGTCCCCTCGCTGTCGGCGCTCACCAAAATTCGGCCATTGCGGTTGACCTCTAAGGCTCTAATGGTAGTGCCGTGGGCATTGTCGATCTGGCCCAAGGGCCGACCGTCGGGCAGCGACCAGAAGCGAATAGTTCGATCATCTCCGGTGCTAATTAAGGTTGTCTGATCGGTAGTGGTGGCGATCGCCTGCACCACATTGCTGTGCGTCAGGGTATGGCGCACAGCGCCCGCTTCTAAATCCCAAATTCGCACGGTGCCATCGGCACTGGCAGAAACCAGCGTTTTACCGTCGCGCAACAGGAGCAAGTCGTAGATATCGCCACTGTGCCCGGTCAGCACTGCGACTGAGCTAACCGTCAAATTTCCTAGGGCGGGGGCTGTATTGGCGTCGCCAGGGGCAAAGGGTATTGCCCCTCGGCTCAGGGCATACCAGCCTAGGGGCACCGCCAGGGCCAGCCCGGTTAGCCCCGCCAGCAGCCAGGGGCGCCGATCAAACCAGGGGGGTAAAAAACTGCGGGCTGGGTCGGGCTGGGTTTTGCCCTCCCTGGGGTTGAGGGTAGTCTCGGGCCAGGGGGTAGCACCGGCTACTTGGCGCGGCAGGCCAGAGACTTGGCGCGAGCGCACCTGGGCCAGCCGTTCTAAAATCGACGTCGTCGTCTGGGGCCGATTGGCCGCCGCTGGGGCAATCAGGTCGTCGACCAAATCAGCCAGGGGGGCCGAAATTTGCGGGGCCAAAGACCGCCACAAAAAGGCATTGGTGCGAGAGTTATAGATGGCTGAGTCGTTGGGCAGCTTAGCGGTCATCAGATAGATCAGCGTGCGGCCCAGGGCATAGAAGTCTGACTGGGGCACCGCCTGGCCCTGCTCCTGCTCGGGGGGCGTGTAGCCCGCCGAACTCACCGTAGTAATGCCGCTGTCGCCCAGGTTGGCCATGTAGGTCTGGGTCATCTCGCGGGCAGCGCCAAAATCGACCAACACCAGCTGCCCCGACGGGCGCAGCATAATATTCTCGGGCTTAATGTCGCGGTGAAAGTAGTTGTGCCCATGTACCAGATCCAGCACATCGGCCAGCTGGGTCATCCACAGCATGGCCTGCTTTTCGCTGATCGGGTGGTTGCCCTGCTGCACCATCCACTGCTTGAGGTTGGGGCCGTCGATCTTTTCCATCACCAGGCAGTGAGACGGCTCGGCGCGGTTGGCAGGGTAGTAGAGAAAGTAGCCCTCGGTCTCGACTCGGGGCACCCCCGGATGGTTGAGCTGGCTGAGCACCTGGGCCTCGCGACGAAATAGCTCAACCACCTTGGCGTTGGCGTTGTAGCCCTCCTTCAGCACCTTGAGGATTTTGGGAATATTGCGCTCGTAGGCCTCGTACACCCGGCCAAAGCCGCTGTCGCTGCTGATCAAACGCATCACCCGATAGCGCCCCTGCAATACCAGGGCCGACCCACAGGTAGCGCAAGCATCCCTACCCCCGTTGTCGGGATGGTTAGGCTGCGGGCAAACCGGGTTTATACAAAGACTCATAACCGACCGTAGAATGCATTCCCCTCTGTGTTTCAGTGTTCCATGGAATGCAGACGGTTGATCTCAGCCACAGGGCTTTCTTTGCAATTGCTCAACCGACAGGCCAAGACTTACCAGCGACCACTGGCCCCACCGCCCGACGAGCTACCGCCGCCGCCCGACGAGCTACCGCCGCTGGATGAGCTGTGGCTAGAAGAACTGCGCTCCAGCCGAGGCAGGTGCACGGTTGTCTCATCGGTGTGGTTGCAGTGGCGGCAGCAGCGCTCGGCGATCGCCTCTCCAGAGGAGCTGTAGGTGGGACTGACTACGGTGGTTTGCTTCACGGTTTCGAGGGTTTTGAAGTGGCAGATGGGGCAAGCGCCATACTTCTGGCCAAGGCCAAAGTTGGGGAACTGGCGCTTCACAATTTGCCGACACTGGGGGCATTCGAGGACGTTGTGCCGCACTGAGCCCAGCTGTAGCTCGGTGCACTGCCCCGCGCTGAGGTGGGCCTTGGCGGATTCGGGGGGCAGGGGCTGCATCCGCACATCACAGGAGGAGCACTTGGGCCGCAGAAAGTCGCGCCGCTTGAGCAGGCCAAAGAGGCCGATGCCGCCCAAGAACAGCGCCCCAGCCCCAATCGCCAACCCCTGGGTCGGTAGATTTTCCACCGTCGAAGGCGGCGGCCCCGTGAGCTGCTGGATCGTCGCCTGGGTGCCGTTGTAAAGCCCGGCACTGTATTCAGATTCTCGAAAGCGGGGCAGCATGTACTCGTCGATCACTAGCTGCATGCGGGCATCGTAGGCGCGGCTATAGCCCCGACCCAGCTCAATACGCACCGCCCGATCACCCTCTGAGAACAGCACCAGCACGCCATCGTCGCGCTGGGCATCGCCCAGGCCCCAGGTATTGAAGAGACTGGTGGCAAAGACTTCAAAACTGCGATCGCCTGTGCCATACATGCCGGTCGAAGGCACCGTTACCACCACCGCCTCAATGCCGGTGGCAGCCCGCAGCTGCTCCAGCGACTCCCGCAGCCGGGCTTTGTCGGCAGGCAGCAAAATACCGCTGTAGTCGTTGATAGTGGGGTCAAGGCGCTGAGGATAACCCGCTGTTGCCTGAGCCAGCGCTGAGTTGGTGCCTAGGGCTGTTGCCAAGGGATGCCCCAAGGTCGTGGCTTTTCCAGGCGACAGGGCTAAGGCCAACGTCCCCAGTACCGCCGCCACACTCCCATACAGATAGACCCTGGCAGACCGTCTCGACCCAAGCAGTTTCATGGTTGCCTTGCTCGCGTAGTATTCCCCTCCCAGGTTGCCCCAAAAACCACCAGAGATCGACTCTGGGGCCTGGGGGTACCGTGCATACACAAATGTGTTTCGGCTTGGCTCAAGAAGAGGTGTGTATACACAGTAGGGCCGAGGGGCGGGGCGAAAGGGTCCGCCCCGCGACTAGGACATCAACCAGAGCCTCAGATTACCTTCTGGGGCGGCTGAGTCAGAGAAACGCCAGCGGCGGCTACCATAACCAGCCCAATGGCAACCATCATCACCGGGGTCAGAGCTTCCTTGAGCCAGAGGAAGCTGATCACCGATGCGATCGCCGGTTCCAAGCTCATCAGCACCCCAAACACGTTGACGGGCATGCGTCGCAGAGCGGTCATCTCTAGGGAGTAGGGCAGGGTAGAGGCCAGCAGCGCCACCCCCAGCCCCAGCAGCAAAATATTGGGCGATAGCAGGGCGCGCCCCTCGGCCAGCACCCCCACCGGCAGCAGCAGCAGTGCTCCCACCACCATCGACAGGGCCAGCCCCTCACCGCCGCGAAACGCTCGACCCATGCGAGCCGAGAGCACAATGTAGGCCCCCCAGGCCACCCCGGCCAGCAGGGCCAGCACCACCCCTAGGGTATCTAGCGCCGGAGTGTTGACGGGCGACAGCAGCACAATGCCCACGGCGGCCAGCGCTACCCACAGCCCGTCGAGCCAGCGGCGCGAGTGCAGCAGGGCCACGGTCAGCGGCCCCGAAAACTCCAGCGCCACCGCCACGCCGATCGGAATGCGGGCGATCGCGCAGTAAAACAGCGCGTTCATCACCGCTAGCGACAGGCCAAAGGCCACCAGCAGTCGGTAGTCTTGGGGGCTATGGCCTCGCCACCGGGGGCGACACCAGGCCACCAGCACCACCGCCGACAGCCCCACCCGCAGCAGCACCATGCCCAGCGGCCCCACCTGGCCAAACAGGCTCTTAGCCAGGGTCGAGCCCAGCTGGGTTGAGGCCATCGCGGCCATCACCAACCATGGGGCCGGGGGCGTAAACGCAGGCAGCAGCGGCTTGGGCAGCAAAGAATTGGGCGACAAGACACCATTCCAAAAGCGACAATCCTCCAACTCTAGCGCCTACGGTCAATGGCACCTAACGACAGCGCCGATGGCCAGGTATGACCAATATAAATAGATAGAAGAGAGGAGCGGCTAGGCGGGCGATCGCAGCCAGTCACAGGCCGGGTTGCCCTACCTCTAGGGAGTCTGGTTTTGGCTATGATCCGCCTTAGACTAATGACATTCACCCCTGATATTCAGGCCTGACATTCACACTGGCACCCTGCCCCCAGGGCCGTAGCTTTTTCCAGGATGTTCTCTATGCTCGCCTTTTTAGCCGTCGCCTCCGCTCCCTCACCCCAGGGCCTCTCGGGGTTTTACCATCAGGTAACCCAGTGGCTGTCTAGCCTGGTTAACAGCGTCAGCAGCTACCTGGCTCCGCTGAGCCACAGCATCGCCAGTTTGCCGGCGCCCGCCGCACCGCAGGCCTCAGAGGTTTGGCATCTGGCGCTGTACGGGTTGCTAGTGCTGGTCATGGCGGTGGGGGTGGTGGGGGCCGTTGTCCCTGCTCTACCCGGCATTACGCTGATTGTCGGGGCGATCGCAGTGTGGGGTCTGGTGGCGGGGTTTGTGGGGCTAAAGTGGGCCTTGGGGGTGGCGATCGTCTCGCTCGTCCTCAGTTTTGCCATCGACTATCTGGCTGGGGTGCTGGGTGCTCAACGAGTCGGGGCCAGCAGCTGGGGGCAAATTGGGGCTTTTGTGGGCATGTTTTTGGGCCTGTTTGGCCTGCTGCCCCTGCTGCCTACGGGCATTCCCCTGCTGGGGCTGGTGGTCGGTACCGTGCTGGGGGCCTTTATCGGCGAGTTTTTGCACCGCCGCGAGCTAAAGCCGCTCCAGCGCATTAAGCAATCAGCCAAGGTGGGCTTGGCGATTGTGGTTGGCACCCTAGTGGGCAACATTCTCCAGGGAGTTCTTGCCTTAATCAGCCTGATCGTGTTTTTAGTCACCACCTGGCCCGGCAACTGGGCCTAGGGCTTGAGGCTAGAAGGCCTCAATCAAGGCGCAGAAGGCCGCTGACACTGCCCCGTCTGGAGAGCAGAAATTTCCTTCGCCAGGGCAATGTCTAGGTCGGTTATGCCCCCCGCATCGTGGGTAGTGAGGCGAATGGTCAACTGGTTGTAGGCAATGGCCAGGTCAGGGTGGTGCCCTAGACGCTCCGATGGCTCCACCAGGCGACTCACAAAGTCTACCGTCTCAACAAAGTCGGCAAATTGGCAGGTGGTTACCAGGCTGTCAGAGGTCTGGAGCCATTCTAGCGGCGGCACCTGGCCCATCGGCACCTGGCCCATCGACCGAGCAGCATCCCCAACGGCAACCAACCACAACCCCACCGCCAGACAGCAGCCTGTGTAGTATCGCGGCCCTGGCGGGTGTTTTCCCCAAGTCATAGGCTTTTAATAGGGTTCTAGATATAGGGTAAACCCTATCGAAGCCTGTCTACAGATAGCGTAGGCATGGCGAAATCTAGCATTGAAAGCAGCAAAAAGAAGAGTGAATACATCCTTCCAGCGCGGCTCGAGACAGGCTCAGACTCAGACCTTAAACAGCAGGCAGTCGTGGCCCAAAAAGGGCAAAGTGCCGGGTCACTTTTAGCAAGTTCCACAAAAAATAGGTTGCTTCGACCAGTTGACCGAAGTACAAAACTACTTCTGGATAATTACGGATAAATCTCCCAGGCTGAGGAAATTTACCCCAAAAAAGACTATTAGCTGCGGTTTTCTCGGTTGCGATCGCCGCCAAAAAAATCTCTCAAGTCGTGCCCTCCGTATATATACGCATACATTTTACTTTCGAAAAAATAATCGTTTAGAAAGTTAACTTTTGTAGGGGTCTAACCCCTCTTAGAAGATTCTTAGGGCTTCGATAAGCTTAACCTATCGAGGCGTGAGCACTCAGTTTTGAAAATTTCCCTAGGATTATTCAATAGCTGGGTCAGTAGAAATCTCACCTGAAATGAATGGCTAAAGTTGCTATGTTCCCAATTCTATTAGTCAGTCAATTAGATCTAGATAACGCCAAATCAGGGTGCGAGGAAAATGTCACGGGATGCGCTTGTTGTCGGAATAAACGCCTATCAAAACCTGCCCAGTTTGCAGGCACCGGCTCAGGATGCTGAGTCGATAGCTCGGTGTTTAGAAAACTTTGGGGAATGCCGTGTGGTGCGGCTGCCCGAGGCTATTACCCATCAAAAACCAGCGATTAGCCTGCGGGGTATAGTCACTACCCCCATGCTAGAAGAGGCGCTGATTAAACTGTTTAAGCCAGCGGGCAAAAACATTCCTCAAACCGCTATTTTTTATTATTCTGGCCACGGCCTTCAGCGCCAGGCGGGCATTCAAGAAGGCTATTTGGCCACCAGTGATGTTAACCCGACGGCGGGGCAATACGGGCTGTCGCTGCACTGGCTGCGGCGGCTGCTGCAAGAAAGCCCCGTGCGCCAGCGGGTGATTTTGCTCGACTGCTGCAACAGCGGCGAGTTTTTTAACATGCTTGAGGCCGACCCCGGCGCTAGGGCTGGCACCGATCGCCTGTTTATGGCCGCCGCCCGCGAATACGAAGCCGCCTACGAATCGCTCGACAGCAAGCACAGCGTCTTTACCCAGGCGCTGCTGTCGGGGCTAAACCCCTACAAAATCAAAGGCGGCATCGTCAACGGCCACTCTCTGACCGATGTGGTCAACCGCGAGCTCAAGGGCGAGCTACAACAGCCCCTGTTTGAAAGCTCTGGCGGCGAAATTGTCCTCACCCGCATGGCCGGGCTAACCACCCCCCAGCCAGACGCGCCGCTGCCGCTGCTAGAGCGCCTGCAAAAGCTGCGCTACGGGTTTTGTCCGTTTCCTGGGGCGGCTCCCTTTGGAGTGGCTCACAGCGAGTTTTTCTTTGGCCGCGACGACATTACCCAAGCCCTGGTCGAACGAGTGCAGACCTCTCGTCTATGCGCCCTGGTGGGGGCTTCGGGGGCTGGTAAAACTTCGATTTTGCAGGCTGGTCTCATGCCTAGGCTGGCCCAGCTAGAGGGCAGTGCCCAGATGCGCTACCTGGCACTGGGGGCATCGCCCTTGGCCAACCTGGCGGAGGTCTTTGTTGACCCATCCGTCACCGGCCTGCGACGGGCTGAGCAGCTGCGCCGGGCCGAATCGTTCTTGCAGCAGGGGCCAGAGGGCTTTTGCCAACTGGTGCAGGCGGTGGCGGGAGATGGCCCCCTGGTGCTGGTGCTCGATCAGTTTGAGGTGCTGCTGGCCGCTGGCCTTGCCCCGGAGGGCGATCGCCGCCGGGTGATCGACTGCCTGACGACGGCAGTTGAGCGAGAGCATCTGCCCCTGCGCCTGGTGCTGGGGCTGCGGGCTAGCCACCTCCAAGACCTCGGCGAGTTTCCGGCTCTACAGGCGCTGGTGGCGGATCACAGCCTGGCGGTGCCCACCATGACCTACAACCAGCTCAAGGCCACCATTGTTGGGCCCCTAGACCAGGTTGGGCTGCGCTACGATGCCAACCTGGTCTATACCCTGCTGCTCGATGTGGTCAGCGCCCCGGCCAATTTGGCCCTCTTGCAGCTCACCCTAAAAGAACTGTGGTCGCGGCGAGAGACCAATCTTACGGCCCCCGAGCCACCCTGTCTTACCCTGGCTACCTATGCCGAGATGGGCGGGCTGCGTCATCTGCTCAGCGAGCGGGCTAGCAGCTTTTACCAGAGCCTCTCGACGGCTGAGCAAGCCATTGCCCAGAGAATTTTTTTGAGTCTCTGCGACCTAAGCGACGGGGTGGCGCGCTCTAGCCGTCAGGTATCTCTAGCTGAGCTAGTGACCGCAACCCTGTCCGAAGCAGACGTGATCCGTGTCTTAGAACAGCTGATTGCTGCGCGCATTGTGGTGGCTCAGGCCCCCGCCTATGGCTCCGATCGCAGCTCAGCCACGCTGGCCGGCTGGTCACCACCTGCAGCCGACGGCGACGCGCCTCTGGTGACCGGCGATCTGCTGGTGACGACCGCGCCCTCCCCAGCTACGGCTCCCTACTTCGACATTGCCCACGAGGCGCTAATTCGCAACTGGTCATTGCTGCAGCAGTGGCTGCACACCCAGGGGCCAATCGTTAGGCAGCAGCGCCAAATTGAGGTGGCAGCTCAGGGATGGCAACAACAGCAGCAGCCTAATCACCCTGATTTTTTCTTAACCAAGACCCGCCTCAACGAGGCCCAAACCTTCTGTCAGGCTCACCCCGAGCAGCTTTCGCTGCTGGCCAGCAGCTATTTGGAGGCCTGCGATCGCCACAACCGGCGCTGCTGCCAGAGGCGGCATCTGGTGCGGCTGCTGATACCGCTGAGCCTGGCCACCGGGATGCTGACCGCCTACGCCCACAGCTACGTGACCCACCCCTCCACTGCCCTTACCCCAGCGCAGGCTGAGCCTGCGCTAGACGCGCCTAGCTTTGAGCTACTTTCCCCCGCCGACACGGCGCAGCCCACCGCCACCCAGCCAGATGAGTTGCCCCTGGGCCTCGGCTCTCCCCAGGTGGGGCCTCAGGTGGGGCCTCAGGCTGGAGTAGTGCGGACTAACCTGCTGAGTTTAATGCCGAGGGGAGGCCGGAGCGCACAGCCTGCCCAGCAGAGCTTAGCAGCAGCGCCCCGATTGCGATCGGCTCTGGCACGCTCAGCTCGAGGGCTAGAGCCTCTAGAGACTGCTGCTAAGGCCCTCCAGCCCGCTTTGGTGCCAACGGCGATCGCCCCCGCTGCTGCCCTGGGCCAGGGCAGTCCCCTATCCATGGCAAACCAAGTGGTGAAGCTAGAGTCGTCGTGGGTGTCGCCCGAGGATCCGGCTTTAGTTATTCAAATTTGGTGTACCCGCACCGGAGCTGAGCCAGTGTGCTTTACGACCACCGCCGCTCGGGGCGGCTAGCGGCCAAGCTGCGGGCAAAGAAAGGCTATCCTAGTCTTCGTGGCGTAAGCGATGGACTAGGGCATGCAAATTTTGTCGGTGGCGCTGCAAAACTTTAAGACCCACCGCGATCGCTACTTTGAGTTTCAGCCCGGCACCAACGCTATCTGTGGCGAAAATGGCGCGGGTAAGACCAGCATTTTAGAGGCGATCGCCTGGGTGCTCTTCAACTACCAGGGCGACTACGCCAAAGAAGATTTAATTCGCAACGGCAGCGGCAGCGCCCAGGTGACGGTGGCGTTTACCTCCAACTACGATGGCCGCACCTACAGTGCCCAGCGCTGCACCCAGCGGGGCTACGCCCTGTTTGACCCCCAGCTCAATGAGCGCCTGCCCTACACCCGCATCAAAGATGAGGTGCTGCCCTGGCTGCGCCAGCACCTCGGGGTCGGCCCGGCCACCAACCTGCCCCAGCTGTTTGCCCGCACCCTGGGGGTGCCCCAGGGCACCTTCACCGCCGATTTTTTGCAGCCCGCCGAGCAGCGCAAGACGGTTTTCGACGCCATTCTCAAGGTCGAAGACTACAAGCTGGCCTTTAAGCAAATGAACACCCTGCGCCGCTACGCCGAAGACCAGGTGGAGGCCACCAAGGGGCAGATTGCCCAGTACGAAGAGTCTCTCACCGCCTGGGATGAGCTGCGCCAGCGCCAGCAAACCCTAGCGCAAGAGATTGCCGCCAGCGAAGCCCGCCTGAAGGCGCTGGAGGCCACCCTAGCTACCCTACAAACCCAGCGCGACGGCTTTAAAGCCCAGGCCCACCAGGTGCAAACCATAGCCAACCAGCGCCAGCGGCTAACCCATCAGCTAGAGGCCAAACGGGCGGGCTTGGCCCGGCTCCAGCTGTCGGTGCAGCAGGCTGAGCAGGCGATCGCCCTCTGCCAGGCTAACCGCGCGGCCTACGCGGGCTACCAGGCGGCGGAGCCAGCGCTCCAGGCCCTGGCCCAAGAGCAGCAGCAGCGCCAGCAGCTGCAAACCGAGTCCCAAACCCTGCAAACGTCCCAGGGCAAAAAGCAGGTGGAGCTGGCCCGCTGGCAAACCCAGCTAGAGTCGTTTGCCGCCGTTGAGCGCGATCTGGCCCAGCTTCAGCCCCAGATTGCGGCCCAGGTCGAGCTAGAGGGTCAGCGGCAGATGCTTCAGCGGCAGCTCGACCAGTATCGGCAGCAGCGGTTGCAGCAGCAGCAGGGGCAGGCTCAGCTGGCCCAGCTCGGGCAGCAGCTAGAGCTGGCGGCGCAGAATCGCGATCGCCTCACCCGCCTCCAACCCCAGGTGGCCGAGATTGCCGGACTAGAAGACCAGCGCGATCGCACCCAGCAGCAGATCAGCCGCATTGCCGCCGCCCGCCAGTTTGAGGCCGAGCTGCGCACCCTAGTGACCACCAGCCAGCGCCAGGCCCAAGATCAACAGGCCGAAATCAACGCCATTCTCAACGATCTAGCCGCGCTGGCCGAAAGCCTGCCCCTGATCTCTGGCCCCACCCTCGATCGCCTAGAGCAGGCACTGCGGGGCACCGCTGGCCTGCACGGGTCGCTGCTGGCGGCGCTAGAGGCGATTTTGCACGACCTGGCCGACCAAACCGACGAAACGACCCTCAAAACCGCGCTCAAAACCCTAGAGTGCGACCTCAAGCAGCGCTATGGCTGGCGAGCTGAGCTAGACCAGATAGCCGGGGTCACGACCCAAATTGGTCAGCTACAGCAGACCCAGGCTGAGCTAACTACCCAGCTTGAGGGGCTAACCCAGCAGCTCGCCGACCAGCCCAACCTGCAAACAGCCCTCGAAGACCTAGACCAGCAGCTAGAGACCCTAGGGCGACCGCGAGAAAAGAGCCAAATCTTGCAGCGCACCCTGCATGATCAGGCGCGGGTAGAGCAGGCCCACACTGCCCAAACGACTGCCCTAGGGGAGCTAGACCATCAGCGGTTGGCCCTAGCCCAACAGCTAGAGGGGTTTGCCGATTTAGACCGGCGGCTGGCCCAGGTACAGCGCGACCGCACCCAGCACCAGCCGGGCTATAGCCTCTACCTCCAAAATCAGCAGTTGGCCAACCAGCACGGCCCGCTCCAGGCTGAGCTGGCCACCGCCGAGGGCGAGCTGGCCGGGCTACAGCAGCAGCAGAGCGAGGTCGAGCAGACCTACCAACAGGCGATCGCCAGCTTTGCCGCCGCCGCCGCCGCCGCCCTAGAAACCACCTATAGCACCACCAAATCTGAGGCCGACCAGCTCTCGGGCAGCCTGCCCCAGCAGCGCCAGCGCCTGGTAGACATCAACCAACAAATCGCCGGATTAGCAGCGATCGCCCAGCGTTGCGACAGTGCCAAGCAGCAGCTCCAGGCAAAGGAAAAAGCCAGACGCTTCGTCAACTTTGCCCGCAAAGCCTATAACGAGGCCGGGCCGCGCATCACCGAGCAGTACGTGCGCAGCATTTCTCACCAGGCCGATCGCCTGTTTCGCGAGCTGCTCAACCGTCCGAACGTCGCCCTAGAATGGACTCGCGACTACGAAATTATGGTGCAAGAGGGGCCAAACCAGCGGCGATTTGTGAACCTCTCGGGGGGTGAGCAGATGTGCGCCGCCCTGGCGGTGCGCCTTGCCCTGCTCAAGGTGCTGGCCGATGTCGATATCGCCTTCTTTGACGAGCCGACCACCAATATGGATCGCACCCGGCGGCAGGGGCTGGCCGAAGCCATTGGCCGCATCAAGACCTTTCAGCAGCTGTTTGTGATCAGCCACGACGACACCTTTGAGCATCTGACCGAAAACGTCATTTTGGTCGAGCGCGAACCCGACTAGCCTGAAGATTAGTTGAGGGTGGCGCGACTCCGCGTATGTGACCGCTATCACACTTTGTCAGAACCTCGAAAATCTCTGGTATCCCATCAACATCCCGTAAAGATACTGAGAAAGGGCAGACCTATCGCCGTCCGTGGGGCATTCTGATTACAGATACAGCAGACGCAGCCTATAACTAACTCTTTATAAAAAGCGACCCCCGGTGCCTCGGCATCGGGGGTCATTATTTGGGGGCGATCGCGTTCAGCTAGGGGGATGCGATCGCCCTCCTTTAGAGTGAAACCTGCAACCGTAGAACCCTACGGTCGATCCGGTTCACTATTCACGCAGGTCAATACTCCCTCACTCTGGAGCTGGTTGCCGCCCATGGGGCGAAGGGTCAGGGATGACTCAAAACCTGGATAGCAGCGGACTAACACTGTATCACTGCTGCGAGTCACATACAAAACGCTGACGGGGTTACCGTTGAGAATCGCAGGCACCAGACGCGGAGCCTGCGCTACCGTCGACAGCGCCGGGTTAGCGTTTAAGACGCTAAACACGGCTGCGATCAAGGCCGTAAAAATGACTAGGATCGCGGAGAGCCTAGAAAATAGTTTAGGCATAGTTTTCGGTAAGACTGTACTCGTAAAAATCCTACCGGCAAACTATAAGAGAGAAGTAAGGGACGTGCGCCTAAGTAAAGTACCGGATGCGTTGATCACTGTAGGGTGCATTCGCACAGCAATGCACCAATAGGCAAGATGGCAGTTGGTACCTTATTTTCTTGCGAGTCCCTAAAGGCAAGGCCCTTACTCCTGCGCTTGGCAAGAAACCGAGTTTCTTCTGCGTTTGCAATCGGTGACCTACGCAGCAACCCAGAAACCCGGTTTCTGGGGTCAGGGTCTAGGTGCCCACAGTCCAGGAGTTGATGTAGATCTCCTGCTCGGGGGTGAGGCTATCGACCTCAATGCCCATGGCCACCAGCTTCAGGCGGGCAATCTCCTTGTCTACCTCGACGGGGATGGAATGCAGGCCCGGTTCGAGCAAGCCCTTGTTCTTCACCAGATATTCGCAGGCCATCGCCTGGTTGGCAAAGCTCATGTCCATCACGGCGCTGGGGTGGCCTTCGGCGGCGGCCAGGTTGACCAGACGGCCTTCGCCCAGCACAATCACCGACTTGCCGCTGGTGAGCTGATACTGCTGGGTAAAGTTGCGCACCTGCTTGACTTCGGTCGCCATCGAACCCAGAGACTCCAGATCGATTTCGATGTCGAAGTGGCCGGAGTTGCAGACCATAGCGCCGTCTTTCATCGCCTCGAAGTGCTCGCGGCGAATCACGTGCTTGTTGCCGGTGACGGTGATAAACAGGTCGCCAACCTGGGCGGCCTTAGCCATGGGCAGGACGCGGAAGCCATCCATCACGGCTTCGATCGCCCGCACCGGGTCAATCTCGGTGATCACCACGTTGGCCCCCATGCCGCTGGCCCGCATGGCGGTACCCTTGCCGCACCAGCCGTAGCCAGCCACAACTACGGTCTTGCCCGCCAGCAGCACGTTGGTGGCGCGAATGATGCCGTCGAGGGTTGACTGGCCGGTGCCGTAGCGGTTGTCGAAGAAGTGCTTGGTGTCGGCGTCGTTGACGTTCATGGCCGGGAAGCTGAGCACCCCGTCTTTGAACATGGCCTTGAGACGCACGATGCCGGTGGTGGTCTCTTCGGTGGTGCCGATGATGTCGGAAAGCTGAGCCTGGCGCTCTTTGACCAGGGTGGCGACCACGTCGCTGCCGTCGTCAATGATGATATTGGGGCGGTGGTTGAGGGCGGTTTCGACGTGGCGGTGGTAGGTGGCGCTGTCTTCGCCTCGCAGGGCAAACACGGGAATGCCGTAGTCGGCCACCAGGCTGGCAGCGACGTCATCTTGGGTGGAGAGGGGGTTGCTGGCAATTAGAATGGCGTCGGCACCACCAGCTTTGAGGGCGATCGCCAGGTGAGCCGTCTCAGTGGTGACATGGCAGCAGGCCGAAATCCGAATACCTGCCAGGGGCTTCTCTTGGGAAAAGCGGTCTTGAATTTGGCGCAGCACGGGCATCTCGCGCCCGGCCCATTCAATGCGCTGCTTGCCCTGGGTGGCCAGGGAAATATCTTTAACGTCGTACTTAAATTGAAGAGTTGTGGTCATAGCTTAAATATCAGCCGTAGTGAATCGTTTCTGTGCCAGTTGCCAGAGTTCCTAGCTTAACGGAATTTTACGCAGGGTACTGCCCCGAGCGCACCTCCTCACAAAACTGCTGAGCCGCCGCCACCGCCTGCTGCCTGAGGTTGGCATAGACCTTGGCAAAGGGCGGCTGCCAGGCCGAAAGCCCCAGCACATCTGCTGTTACCAGCACCTGGCCGTCGCAGTACCCCCCGGCCCCAATGCCAATGGTGGGAATGCTCAGCGCCTTGGTAATATCGCGGGCTAGGTCTGAGGGGATGTGCTCTAGAACAATGGCAAACGCCCCCACCCGCTCTAGGGCTTGGGCTTCGGTGAGGATGCGATCGGCCTCGGCCTCGGTCTTGCCCTGCTTACGAAAGCCGCCCAGCTGGTTCACCGACTGGGGCGTTAGCCCCACATGGCCCATCACCGGAATGCCCCACTGCACCAGGCGACGGACGGTTTCAACCACCTCGCTATGGCCCCCTTCCAGCTTCACCGCCTGGGCACCCGCTTCTTTGAGCATGCGCCCAGCGGTGCGAATGGCGTCTTCCCCGCTGGTCTGATAGCTGAGGAAGGGCAGATCGACTACCAGCAGGGCATGCTTGACCCCCCGGCGCACGGCTTTGGCGCAGATCAGCATGTCATCTAGGGTCAGGGGCAGGGTGGTGTCGTAGCCCAGGGCCACCATGGCGAGAGAATCGCCGACTAATACGATGTCGGCCCCGGCCCCATCGACAATTTGCGCTGACATCACATCCCAGGCGGTGAGCACGGCCATGGGCTGCGTCGGTTGGCCCGTCTGCTTCCACCGCAAAATTTGATCAACGCTGACGGCCATGGGCTGCGCCTAAGAAAAGGGGTCTGGTTGTCAGAATAACAAACCGCGCCCCTTCAGGAGCTAGCTACAACTTTCCCTGGCTCTTGATGCGCAGATAGCTCTCCACCAGCGGGGCTGAAATTTCGTGGGCGGGGGCATCGAGCACCAGCACGCCGCGCCGTTTCAGGCGGGCAAAGGCGACTTCGCGCTGGCTGAGCAGATCGAGCGCCACGGCCCGCTGGTAAGCGGCATCGACCTCGGCGGTGGGCTGGTGGGCCTGGCGGTCGATCGCCGGATCGCGCAGGGTAATGCAGAATGGCAGGTGGCGAGGCCGCAGGCGAGCCAGGGCCGAGAGCAGCTCAGCGCTGGCGGTTTCATCGACAATGTCGGTGATGATCACCACCAGGGAGCGGCGGTGCTGCTGCTGGGCCGCATGGGTGGCAGCGGCCAGGTAGTCTGATTCTTCTAGCACGGGCTGAATGGGGGTGAGGCGCTCGATCATCTGCTGAAAGTTGGCCCGCCCGCCCTTGGGCGGTAGCCAGGTGTGCAGGGTGCGGTCAAATACGCCCAGGCCGACGCGATCGCCCCTAGACACCCCGGCCAAGGCCAGCGACAGCGCCGCATTCAGGCCCCAGTTAAAGCGGGTTAACCCCTGCACCTGGGCGGTCATCAGCCGACCGCGATCTAATAGAATCAGCAGGGTTTGCTCGCGCTCAGGCTCTAGCACCCGCACCAGGGGCTGGCTGAGGCGGGCGGTGGCCTTCCAGTCGACAAAGCGGAGGTCATCGCCGGTGCCGTACTCGCGCAGCTCGGCAAACTCGGTGCCCACGCCCATGCGGCGCTTTTGCTTGAGGGTGCCGGTGGCTTGCAGGGCGAGCTTGACCGAGAGCTGGTTGAGGCCGATCAGATCGGGGTAAACCGCCACGGTGGCGGCGGCGGGCACCGTCCAGTCGGCCCAGGCCAGACCGAGGGGGCCGCGCTGTTGGATCTGGAGATCGCCCCAGGGATATTCGCCCCGCTGCTTGGGGTTGACAGTGAAGGTAATCGTTTCTGGCTCTTTCCCACTCAGGGCAATTTCCAGCGGCATCGGGGTGCCGTCGAAGGCGGTGGGGTAGTTGTCGTAGAGGCGCAGGCGGGCAGGCGCAACGGCTTCCCCGTGCAGTGAAATCGGGTTGTCGCGGCCAATCGACAGACGGTGCAGGGCATCCCGCTGGATCACAGCGCGGCGAGATTTCACCCCCAGGCCATCCCAAAACATCAGGGCCAGAACTGCGCCATCGAACAGCAGCAAAGCCAGCAGCACCACCACGATGCGGTTGGGTAGATCGAAAAAATTGGTCAGCAGGGTAGCGGCAACCCCGCCCCCAATCAGCAGACCGTAGGTGCGCCCGGTGGGGATGATGGCCATTAGCGGGGAACCGCCACGCTGTCGAGCACGCCGGTGATGATGCGATCGCAGGTCAGCCCATCCAGCTGAGCCTCGGCGCCCAGCATCAAACGGTGGCGCAGCAGCGGCATCGCCACCGCCTTCACATGGTCGGGGGTGACAAACTCTTGGCCGTGGAGCCAGGCGTGGGCCTTACTCGCCGCCAGCCACTGCACCGTAGCGCGGGGCGAGGTGCCCAGTTCTAGGTCACCATGCTGGCGGGTTCTGTGGGCCAAAGCCAGCAGGTAGTCGAGAATGGATTCTTGCACAGATATTGCCTTGACGGCCTGGCGGGCGGCGAGAATGTGCTGGGCCGACACCACGGGCTTGAGCTGGCCCACATCTAGCCGCTTGGCCTCAAACCCAGCCTGGGCATTGAGCAGCATTTGCTTTTCTGCCGCCGCCGCCGGGTAGCCCACCACCAGCTTGAACAGAAAGCGATCGAGCTGGGCCTCGGGCAGCGGGTAGGTGCCCTCAAACTCCAGCGGGTTCTGCGTGGCCACGACCCAAAATAGATCGGGCAGGGGGTGGCTGGTGCCGTCGAGGGTCACCTGCTGCTCTTCCATCGCTTCGAGCAGGGCCGACTGGGTTTTGGGCGGGGTGCGGTTGATCTCGTCAGCCAGCAAAACCTGGGTAAACACCGGGCCTTTTTTGAGGGTAAACGTGCGGTTGGTGAGGTCAAAGACGTTGGTGCCCGAGATATCCGACGGCAGAATGTCGGGGGTCAGCTGAATACGGCCAAAGTCGGCCTGAATCAGCCGCGATAGGGCGCGCACCAGCAGGGTTTTGCCCGTGCCCGGCACCCCTTCGAGAATTACGTGCCCTCCAGCTAGCAGGGCCACCAACAGCTCTTGCACCAGGGGTTCTTGCCCCACCACCACGCCGCTGAGGGTCTTGCCAATGCGGGCGATCGCCGCCTGTAGGTCACTCTGCTGCTCTTTCTGCTGCTCGTTCTGCCGCTCAGTCATGGCCCGCTGGTGTCTCCTGGGTAGGGGAATGAAGGGATTGTAACCGTTTCAGCCAGTCGCGCAGCTGGCGATCGCCCTGGGGAGTGGGGGGATGGAGCAGGCTGGCCAGATCGGCGGCGGGGCGATCTGGCTGCTGATTCCACGCCGCCTGGAGCTGCTCCACGGTCAGCGGGGTGCGGCCTAGGCCCAGGGCTTTTTGCAGCTGCACGCGCTCGGCCTGGCCCAGGGTTTGCACCACAAAGTCGTGGCTGTTGGCCTTGTGCAGCACCCCCGCCAACGCCTGAATATAGGCCCGGCTGTTGTCGATCACGGCGGGTTGCAGATTGCGCCGCTGGCCCAGTCGGCGGTTGAGGGCCAGCAGCGCGATCAGCGTCACCACTAGCGCTTGGCTGGCGAGTATGAGCAGGGGAGTGCGGGCTAGATAATGCAGCCAGCTGTCGCCGCCGACTTCAGCGGCGATCGCCTCCTGATCCCGATAGCCGTGCAGGTACTCATCGACCCACACCCGCCCGCCATCGCGAGTGACCAAATCCGTCAACAGGGCAAAGTTGCCGGCCTGATCGCGGTAGGTATTGGCCGCTAGGTGGGGTGTGGCCGCCACCGTAAACTGCCCTGAGTCAATGGTCTGCCGCCAGACCACCGCCCCGTACTCGTCGTCCAGGTCAGTGCCCCGGCTGCGCCCCGCCGGGTAGCGGCGGCGGGTATCAATCTGCACCGGGCCAGCCTCACTGGTCAAGGGCTGGGAAAAGGGGGCCGCCGTCACTGGGGTCTTTACCCCCAGCACCACCAGGCGATGGCCCGCCTCCAGCCACTCGGGCACCCAGGGCAGCAAGGCGGGCAAATCTTGCTGGTCAATAAACGCGGGCAGCACCGCCAGTAGAGTTTCGGCCTGGGCTGGGGAGTTTTGCACCAGGGTGGTGAAAGTGTCTTCTTCGCCCCCTAGACGATCCAGCAGATCGGCCACCGGACGCTGCCAGCGCTGCACGGTGACCCCCTGCTGCGCTAGCGATTCGTACCAGGCGCTATAGCCCGCCGGGCCACGGTGCCAGGTCGAGCCGCTCTCCATCCGTCCGGCGGCGGGCGCGCCCAAGATCAGCAGCCCCAGCAGCAGTGCCAGTGCCACCAGGCCGACGATCCAGGTGCGGCGGTTCCACGGCAGATTGCGCGTCACGGCTGGGCGATCTCCTGGTAGGCGCGGCGGCAGCGCTGGTAGGTTTCTTCGGTGGCCGGGGCGTCGCCGTAGGTAATGCGCTCGTGGGTGCGAATCAGCAGCTCGTAGGGGCGGCTGGGGTTGGCGGCCATGCAGTCTAGATATTCGCCATCGGTGCGGCTGGCGCGATAGAGTACCCGCTCGGTATCGTTGAGCCTTGCCAAACCCGCCATGTAGAGGGCTTTGCAGGCGGCGGCGTAGTCACCCTGCTGAGCCAGCCGCTGGGCCTCGCGCCACCAGTGGGCCGCCTGCTTGAGGGCCGCTTCGGTGGGGGCAAAAGCCTGGGTCGCCCCGGTCTTGGCCTGCCGCTGGTTTAGATAGGCGACCAGGCCCCGGTAGATCAGCCAGCCCGTCCACAGGGTGAGAGCCGCCACCATCACCCAAAACAAGCCCTCGGCCACCGGGCCAAGCCAGGGCCAGCGGGGCACCTCGGGGCCATCGACATCGATCCGAGAAAACTGATACTCAAACCATTCGCCTAGGTTTTGCATGGCCTGGCGCAGCTGCCAAGCTGGGGAATTGATGCGGTGGGGCAGATCAGCCATTGCGGAGAATTGTCAAAGCTGGCCCCATTATGGCTCAGGTTATACGGGTGTCACTTGTTTCAGGGGGCCACCCCTCGACTTTCTCACCACTGGCAACGTCCAGGCGGGAAGCAAGGTATTAAGGCGTTTTTAGCAGGGATGCGATCGCAGGAAAACCCCTAGCACTCGTCCTGATCCAGATCGATTTTTAGGGTGAGCCGCAGGGGCAAAAAGATCTGCCAGCGAATGGCGATCGCCCGCAGACCAAAAATTAGCCCCATCGCGATCCCCCGGCTCAGGGGCGACGGCATCAGTCGCAGCAGCACCACGTAGAGCACGCCCCCCAGCAAGATCGGCGTGGCGTAAAGCTCCCGCGACAGCAGCAGCGTGGGCCGATGGGTCACCACATCGCGAATAATGCCCCCGGCAATGCTGGTGATTAGCCCCATCACCACCGCCACCGGGGCGGGGTAGCCAAACAGCAGCGTTTTATCAATGGCCTGCACCGCAAATAGGGCCACCCCCATAGCGTCGAGGTACGACAGCAACCGCAAAGGCAGCTTGAGAATAAAGCGAATGCCCACAAAGGTGGCAAACGAGGCCCCCAGGGCCACCCAAAAGCTGGTCAGATCCAGCAGCCAAAACACCGGCACATTGAGGATTACGTCCCGCAGGGTGCCGCCGCCGACGGCGGTCAGCAGCCCCACCACCACAATGCTAAAAATATCCAGGCGCTGGCGGGCCGCAGACAGCACCCCAGACACAGCAAACACCACCACCCCCACCTGGGCCAGAAAATATTCCATGGGTTCACCCCAGCAGAGGATTCACTCCAGCAGAGCCATCCAGGCAACACTGGATACCCGCTGATTATCCCCTACTGCCGAGATCTGGCTCAGCCCCAATGGAGTGGTGAATGAACAGGCGACCCGCGGCGATCGCCGCCTCACTGCTGGGATACGCCTCACCGTCGTTGAGCACCGTCAGCTCCGGGTTAATCAACCAGCAGCGGTAGCCCGCCCCCTGGTGGTAGGTCACCC
>QBMN01000044.1 GCA_003241845.1 Shackletoniella antarctica
CTGCCCCCTCCCCAGCTGACCCCCGTAGCATTATGCACATTCAATACTTTCTAGAACTGTACGAAGCTGGCTACCGCGACTTCACCGGCATTAGCCTGGCTGGTGCCGACTTTAGCCATCATATTCTTGTAGATGTCGACATCAGTCGCGCCAATCTCAGGGGGGCCGACCTCAGCCGATCATTTCTCACCCGGGCCAATCTCGACTACGCCAATCTCAACTGGGCCAATCTGAGCTTTGCCAAAATGAGCGAGACTCGCCTGGCCCAGGCCGATCTCACCAAAGCCAACCTGCGGGGATCGTTTTTGGTGCGGGCCGACCTGCGCAATGCCAAGCTCAGCGGCTCAGACCTGTGCCACGCCAACCTGCGCCAGGCCGATCTGCGGGGGGCCAACCTCACCGGGGCCAACCTCACCGGGGCCAATTTGCGCGGGGCCAACCTCAGCGGGGCCAATCTCTCCTGGGCGCACCTGACCGGGGCGCACCTGACCGGCGCGCGCCTCAGTGGGGCCGACCTAGAGCGCACCTGCATGGAGGCCACCAACCTAGAGGGGGCCTGGCTCAACGGAGTAGACCTGCACGGCATGAATCTGTCCGGGGTCAACCTCAAAGAGGCCAAGCTCAACGGGGCCAACCTCGACCACGCCAACCTCAGCTCTGCTAACCTGGCCCACACCACCATGCGCAGCGTCAGTCTGGTCGGGGCCAACCTCAGCGGCTCAGACCTCACCGGGGCCGTGCTGTGGAACGGCATGCTCGACGGGGTTGACCTATCTCGGGCCGACCTCACCCGCGCCCACCTGGGCGAAGCCTCCCTCAAAGCAGCCGTGGTGGTGGGCACCGAGTTTACCGAGTCGGTGCTGCCCGCAGAGGCCCGCGCCTACCTCTACGAGGCCGTGCAGGGCGAAACCCGCTGGACTCACCGTCTGGCGCGAGAAACCCTCAACCAGTCGCAGTTTGTCGATCGCATTCCCCAGTCGTAATGCCATCTCCGTCGTTGGGCGTTGTACTTGTCACCGCTGGCTCAGAGGCCGAGGCCGAAAGCCTGGCCCGCCATTTGGTGGATCATCGCCTAGCCGCCTGCGTCAGCATCACCCCGATCAGGTCGGTGTACCGCTGGCAGGGAGAAGTACAGGCCGAAGCCGAGTGGCAGCTGGTGATCAAAACTGACCTCAGCCAGTTTGATGCGATCGCCCTGGCCATTGCCCAGCACCACAGCTACGAGGTGCCCGAGATTATCGCCCTACCGATTGTGGCGGGCCTGCCCGACTACCTGACCTGGCTCCAGGCCCAGGTGCAGTAGATCCTAGCAGCCTCAGCAAACCCAATAAAAAGGGCTGACCAATGGCCAGCCCCTTCAGCTACTCAAGGAGATTTTCAACGACAGTCAAGCCGATCTAGCGACGGTAGGCCAGAGCCACCTCGGTCTCAATTTCGGTAGGTTCCCCCACCAAAACAATTTCAGTTTCGGCGGCTGTGCCCAGGTTCACCTCAGCCTCTGGGGCAGCGGCATTTACTGCCGCCGCTTGAGCTAAACGCCGCTGGCGCACCAGCACAGTGCCGCCCGACAGCAGCGCAGCCAACATGCCCAGACCACCCAGAGCCGCCCCCAGCGCACTGCTGTCGGGAGAAGCAGACCAAAACCCACCCGCGCCATCGCCAGAGGCCGTGACCTGGGGAGCGTTGAACTTAGACAGCGCACAGCCAGAGTAGGCTGAGCTAGGCACCGCAGCTGCTAGAAGACTAGCCGCCGCTACCGAAGCCACCAGTGCAGAACGAGAGAGAAGTTTCATAGCCAGATTGATAGAGACATCACAACTTATCGCTATTGTTACGGCACTTCCCCAATCGAACAGCTTCAGAGACTACAGAATCATTGGACTTGGGCATCAGGTCAGAGAACCCTAGCTTTTGGCTACCACACCTAAAGAAAACCTTTGGGAGATTCGCCATTTCGCAAAAGTTGTTTAGTCTGTTGACAGTTTTGATGTGATTGGCACTCCACCTGTGATTGGCACTCCCCATAACATTCCATAGTCCGCTAACCTTCCGTTAAGCGACTTATCCCATAGTTCTTCCCTAGGATCCCGTTTACGCCCATTTACGACAGATCCCATTTGCGACTTTCGACCGAACCGTTACCGAGAAATTGATATGGCACAGAGTTTTGGTGTAATTGGCCTCGCCGTCATGGGCGAGAATCTGGCCCTCAACGTTGAGAGCAAAGGCTTTCCGGTCTCGGTGTACAACCGCACCGCCGCCGTGACCGAGAAATTTATGGCCACCCGCGCCCAGGGCAAAAATGTGGTGGCCGCCTACAGCCTCGAAGAATTTGTGCAGTCCCTAGAGCGGCCCCGGCGCATTCTGGTGATGGTGAAAGCGGGCTGGCCAGTGGATGCGGTGATTGACCAGCTGCGCCCCCTGCTAGACGACGACGACATGATTATCGATGGCGGCAACTCCTTCTACGAAGACACCGAGCGCCGCACCAAAGATCTAGAATCCACCGGCCTGCGGTTCATTGGCATGGGGGTTAGCGGTGGCGAAGAGGGGGCGCTGCTCGGCCCCAGCCTGATGCCTGGTGGCACCCGCGCCGCCTACGACTCGATCGAGCCGATCGTCAAAAAAATTGCCGCCCAGGTGGATGATGGCCCCTGCGTCACCTACATTGGCCCTCGCGGCGCGGGCCACTACGTCAAAATGGTGCACAACGGCATCGAGTACGGCGACATGCAGCTGATCGCCGAAGCCTACGACCTGATGAAGAGCGTGCTGGGCCTCAACCACAGCCAGCTCTTCGACGTGTTCAGCGAGTGGAACCTCACCGACGAGCTAAATTCGTTTCTCATTGAGATCACCGCTGACATCTTCACCAACATCGATGAAGGCACCGGAGAAGCCCTGGTGGAGCTAATTCTCGATGCCGCTGGGCAAAAGGGCACTGGCCGCTGGACGGTGATGAGCGCCCTAGAGCTGGGGGTGGGCATTCCCACCATTACGGCGGCGGTGAATGCGCGGATTTTGTCGTCGATCAAAGAAGAGCGGGTGGCGGCGTCGAAGGAGCTGAGCGGCCCCACGGTTAGCTTTGATGGCGATGTCAACGTGATGGTTGACAAGATCCGCGATGCGCTCTATTGCTCAAAGATTTGCTCCTACGCCCAGGGCATGGCGCTGATCGGCACGGCCTCTAAGCACTACGAGTACGACGTTAACCTGGGCGAAACCGCCCGCATTTGGAAGGGGGGCTGTATTATTCGGGCGGGCTTCTTGAATAAAATCAAGCACGCCTACGATGAGAACCCCAGCCTGCCCAACCTACTGCTGGCCCCCGAGTTTAAGCAGACGATTTTGGATCGCCAAACCGCTTGGCGCGAAGTGGTGGCGATGGCGGCGACCTTTGGCATTCCGGTGCCGGCCTTTAGCGCGTCGCTAGACTACTTTGACAGCTACCGGCGCGATCGCCTGCCCCAAAACCTCACCCAGGCCCAGCGCGACTACTTTGGTGCCCACACCTATGTGCGGGTCGATAAAGAGGGCACCTTCCACACTGAGTGGCAGAAGGCCCCCGCACGCGTCTAGGGCGTGCCCTGGGTTAGATACCTGGTACACAGTGTTGCCGCCGATCCCTCTAGGATCGGCGGCTTTTTTAGGGCCGCGTGGGGAAGATCTGCCGGACAGGACTGGTATCAGGCCCCCACTTCCCGTAAGATCCGCCGCCGCCTCTAAAGAAAAGCTAGGGACACGCAAGGAAATAAGGTACCAACTGCCGTCTTCCCTATTGGTGCATTGCTACGCGTTGGCGGAGCCTCACCTTAGCGTTATGCACCCTACGGTGATCAGCGTTTCCGGTACTTTATTTAGACGCATTCCCCCTACCTACCGCGCTTAGCGATCTTTTCTTCGTAGGTCTCGTAGGCGGCGACAATGCGCTGCACCAGCGGGTGGCGCACTACGTCTGCCTGGTTGAGCTGGCAAAAGGCAATGCCCGACACCCCTTTGAGAATATTTTGGGCTACGGCCAGGCCAGAGGTTTGATCGGGCGCTAGGTCAGTCTGAGTAACATCCCCCGTCACCACCATGCGCGACTTAAACCCCAGGCGAGTCAGCACCATCTTCATCTGGGCCGGGGTAGTGTTTTGAGCCTCATCCATAATCACAAAGGCGTTGCTGAGGGTGCGGCCCCGCATGTAGGCCAGCGGCGCTACCTCAATAATCCCCCGCTCCATCAGGTTGGTAATTTTCTCAGGGTCGACCAGTTCGTGCAGGGCGTCGTATAGGGGGCGTAGGTAGGGGTTGACCTTCTGCTGCAAATCTCCGGGCAAAAAGCCCAGGCGCTCGCCCGCCTCCACCGCTGGGCGGGTGAGAATCAGCCGCTCAAACTCGTTGTTCAGCAGCGCCTGAATGCCCACGAGGGTGGCCAAAAAGGTCTTGCCCGTGCCCGCCGGGCCAATGCAAAACACCATGTCTTGGCTGCGCAGGGCTTTGACGTACTGCTTTTGGCGAAAGGTTTTGGCTCGCACCACCTCACCCCGCCGGGTGCGGGCTACCACGTCCTGGTGAATGGCCTGGAGTTCGTCGGTGCGATCGGTGTCGAGGGCGTGGCGAGCCGTCATAATATCGGCTGCCGTCACCAACTGACCCTGGCTCCACAGGGGTGCTAGCGCCATAACCAGGCGCTGGGCCAGGGCCACACCATTCTCGGCGCCAGAAATCAGCAGCTCCTGACCACGCAGCACCAAAGAGGCTCCAGTTTGGCTGGCCAGAAGTTTAATATTTTCGTCTCGATAGCCTGCCAGAGCTAGGGCACTCTCTGGGCCAGGTAATTCAATCCGCAGGGGAGAAGACATTTAGACCAGCTAGCAGAACAATCTAGGCCAGCAAATAAGCGCTATGGCCCAGAGTTTTTAGGGCGCAGCTGAGGCTTGGGTTTTGGGGATGGGCGGGGAGAGACGCTGTGAGGCCTGTGCTCAAACCCTGCCTCTTGCTCAGAGGTGCCGTAGACATCAACGTAGGCCGACCAGCCTGACAGCGCTGCCGTAGCCCGCACGATGGTGCGAATGGCTTGAATATTGCGCCCACCTCGGCCAAAGACCTTGCCCCGCTCATCGCCTTTGAAGGCAATTCTGATCCACACCTTGGCCTGCACGGCGTTCTCTTCGCAGTCAATGCGTAGAGAAGCTGGTGAGTCTAAGAAAGGCTCCACCAAAAACCGAACCAGTTCTGGGAAGTCAGGTCTATCCATGGCAAGGCGGGGGCTAAAGACAGCGGGCGACCTAGGCTTCAGCCTTGGCTTCGGCTTTCACTCGGATGTCGAGCTTCTCAAGCAGGTTGGCCTTCTCAAGAATGTGCCGCACGGTTTTAGTGGGCTGCGCACCCTGCTCAAGGCGGCGTGTAATGGCGGGCACGTCTAGGCGAGTTTCGTCGGTGCGGGGGTTGTAGAACCCAACCTCTTCTAGAGGGCGACCGTCGCGGCGAGAGGCGCTGTCGATAGCGACGATGCGGTAGCTGACTTCCCGCTTTTTACCAAAACGCTTGAGGCGAAGCTTAATCATAGGGTTAGAGCAACATTCGTAAGGTTGAAAGGTTTGGCCTGAGAATTTTTGGCAAGACAGCCCAATTAAATCAACAGGTTTCTAATCCTATCATTAGAAACCCGCCGTATCAATGCTTGGGGAAATCAAACCGACAATTAGTATATAGATGCGGGGCTACCTCAGCGGGGGCGCACCTCAGAAGACCCAGAGAAAGACCCTAGTCTTCGTGGTCATCAAAGGGGTCAGCGAGCTGCTTAGACGGGGGGCCAAAGGACATGTACACTGAGTAGCCAGTGACGGCCAACAGAACAGCCGCGACGGAAATACTAAGAACTGTTGCAGGTTCCATAGGGTTTATGAGAATAAGAAACCACTCCATCCTATAATATTACGAACTATAAAGTGTTGATTGTGGAAGGATCCATGGCACAACGGACTAGGTTAGGCGACGTATTGAAGCCTCTCAATTCTGAGTATGGCAAGGTTGCTCCCGGCTGGGGCACCACGTCACTCATGGCGGTTTTCATCGGTCTGTTCTTCGTGTTTCTGCTGATTATCTTGCAGCTTTACAACTCTTCCATCGTGCTAGACAGCTTTGATGTTGACTGGCGCAGTGTGGGTCTCTAACGAGTTGAGGGGCTAGACTGTAACTCACCGTCTGAGGCTGGCGTAGACCCTTGACTACCCAGCCTCTTTTGCCTTTTGATGCATCCTAGACAGCAGATGCACAGCAGTAGTTCACACAGCAGTAATTGCTCTTGAGAGTTGGCCTATGAACGTTTTTGGTGTGGGTTTGCCAGAGATGGCGCTAATCCTGGTGCTGGCGCTGCTGGTGTTTGGCCCTAAAAAGCTGCCCGAAATTGGCCGCAGCATGGGGAAGGCCATTAAGGGTTTTCAAGATGCCTCCCGCGAGTTTGAAGAGGAGTTTAAGAAGGAAGCCGAGCAGATTGAAAAGGTCGTAACCGCGCCGATGAAGGCGACTCTAGAGCCAGATGCGCCCAAGGTGTTAACCCCGCCAGAGGCGGTGGCTGAGGTGGTGGCTGAACCAGGGGCGATCGCAGAGCCAGTAGAGATCAGCAGTTCTAACGGCAGCAGCCCAGAGCCAGAGCCTGAGCCTGCACCAGAGGTAGCTGATCCCCCGGCCGATTCCCCTGCCTAGGTTTCCAGGAAACATTGAGCGATGGCTGAAGCAGTATTACCCCCGCTACCCTGCCTCATTGTCGGGTTGGGCAACCCCGGCAATAAGTATGCGGGCACTCGCCACAACATTGGGTTTGAGCTGGTTGACCGGCTTTCTAAAATCTGGAATCTGCCGCTAAAAGAGGAGCGGCGGTTTCAGGGGGAGTACGGCGCAGGGTTGGGGCCGACTCGGCAAAAGGTCTACTTGCTGAAGCCCCTCACCTACATGAACCGCTCGGGTCAGTCGATGCGGGCAGTGCTGGACTGGCTCAAGCTAGAGCCGAGTCAGGTGCTGGTGATCTACGACGATATGGATTTGCCCGTGGGTCGCCTGCGCTTGCGCTTATCAGGCTCAGCGGGGGGGCACAACGGTATGAAGTCGGCGATATCTCACCTGGGCATCCAGGAATTTCCCCGTCTGCGCATTGGCATTGGTGCGGGCAACCGCGTGGGCGATGACGACAATGCCGTTATTGCCCACGTGCTGGGCAACTTCTCAAAGGCCGAGCGCGCCACCATGGATGCGGTGGTAGATACAGCCCTGCGCACCATTGAGAAGGCTCTGACCGACGGCGTCGAGAAGTCGATGAGCATTTATAACAACGTCGATCACAGCGGTACCTGAAGGTTTAGGATGTGGTTTGCTTAACCAATTCTTAACCTATTGGTGGCGTCCACCTCTAATAGACCAATAGCGAAATTGACTGCCTGATCGCCCCACGCTTCCCATACCCTGCTGCTGCCCGGTCTGAAACGGCTGCGTCATTACCCTTCCGGCTGGCTTAGGCAAGACTGCCTTGCCGGGGTAACAGTGGCGGCCTACCTGATTCCGCAGTGCATGGCCTACGGCGAACTGGCGGGGGTTGGCCCGGTGCAGGGACTGTGGGCAATTTTGCCAGCGCTGCTGATCTACACGCTTTTGGGCATGTCGCCCCAGCTCTCGATGGGGCCAGAGTCGAGCACGGCGGTGATGACGGCGGTGGCGATCGCCCCCCTGGCGGCCACCTCTGACACCAGCTATCTGATGCTGGCCTCGCTGCTGGCCTGCGCGGTGGGGCTGCTCTGCGTGGTTGGCTACGAGGCTCGCCTAGGATTTTTGGCCGATTTGCTCTCTAAGCCGATCTTGATCGGCTACATGACTGGGGTGGCTGTCATTATGATTGCCGGGCAGCTGAGTCGAGTGAGCGGGGTACCCATTGAGGCTGAGTCGGTGGCGGGGCAGCTGATGGAATTTTGGAGCCACCTAAATCAGGCCCACGGACCGACGTTGGCGGTGGGGGGCTTTGTCTTGGTGTTTTTGTTTGCGGTGCAGGCCCGCTTTCCGCGCGCGCCGGGGCCACTGCTGACGGTGCTGCTGGTCACAGTCATGGTGGCCCTGCTGGGGCTAGACCAGCAGGGGGTCAGAGTCGTGGGCGAAATTCCGGCGGGGCTGCCCCATTTTGTGGTGCCGCTGGCCTCTCGCCCGGAGGTGCTACAAATTTTGGCGGCAGCGGTGGGCATTGTCATTGTGGGCTACTCAGACAATGTGCTGACGGCGCGGGCCTTGGCGGCACGCCAAGGCCACACCATTGACGCCAACCAGGAGCTGTTGGCCCTGGGCATCGCCAACCTGGGCGGCGGGCTGATGCAGGGCTTTCCGGTGAGCAGCAGTGCCAGTCGAGCGGCAATCGGCGACTCCATGGGCAGCCAGAGCCAGGTCTATTCGCTGGTGGCTTTTGGGGTGGTGCTGGGGGTGCTGTTGTTTTTGCGGCCCCTGTTGGCCCTGTTTACCACGGCGGCTCTGGGGGCACTGGTGATCTTTGCCGCTACCAAGCTGGTAGATATCCCTGAGTTCTTGCGGCTGCGGCAGTTTCGCCAGGGAGATTTTGCCCTGGCTCTGGCAACCACGGTGGGGGTGCTGGCGACGGATTTGCTCGTGGGGGTGGCGATCGCCGTCGGTCTCTCGGTGATCGAACTCTTTGCCCGCATCGCCCGCCCCCACGACGCGGTGATGGGTCGGGTGCCCAACATCCCTGGGCTGCACGATATCAAAGACTGGCCGGAGGCGACCACGATTCCGGGGCTGGTGATCTATCGCTACGATGCGCCGCTGTTTTTTGCCAACGCCGCCGACTTTAAGCGCCGTGCCCTGGCGGTGGTTGAGGCAGAAGCAACCCCGGTGGAGTGGCTGGTGGTCAACACCGAAGCCATTGTTGAAATCGACATTACCGCCGCCGACGCCCTGGTGGAGCTTTATGAAAAGCTCAGAAGACGAGGCGTTACCCTGGCCCTGGCGCGGGTCAAACAGGATCTCTACGCCCAGCTCAAGCGCTGTGGGCTGCTAGATTTGATTGGCACCGAGCATATTTTCTTTACTCTGCCCAGTGCGATCGACGGGTTTCACCAGCGCCAGCAGCCCTAAAAAAGAACCCAGGGCTGTTGAAAACCCTGGGTTATGGCGACCCATCTAAAATCAGATCCTAGAAGGTCTCCAGGAAAGAAAATACCACCAGGTAGGGGCGCAGAGCCTGCATCCTAAAGACGCAGCAAAATCCTTGGGTATTTTCGTTGCCAGAATTGTCCCTAGTTGTCTGCCAAGCAAAAGGTGACAGGTTAGGGGGACAAGGTTTACGTATCCCTCTGCACCGCCGCGGTCTGGTCTTTGAGTCTCAAACGCCGCATCCGCCTTGTCTACCTGCTGAAAGAGCAGGATGGAGGTCAAAATAGCGTCTGAAACCCATTGCTTTCGTTAGATCCCTAGAGCAACCTCAAATCTGCTGTCTTGGCAAGAATCCTCTATCCATGAGGGTTTCAGGAGTTTTCTGCAACACTAAGCTACATTGGTAACGGGCTTAACATGCCTTGTGAAGACTTAGCATTTCATCCATGACCGACGACACCCGCGATCGCGCCAAAACCTACTTTGCCCAGGGCCAGGCCGCCTTTGAGCGAGGCAGCTACCGCGAGGCGGTAGAGCACTTTGAGGCGGCGGTGCAGCTGGCTAGGGCCGCCACCCCCCTGGGGGGCGAGATTCAAACCTGGCTGGTAAATGCCTACAGCGCCGTGGGCAAGCAGCAGCAGGCCGTTGCCCTCTGCCAGGTCCTGGCCCGCCACCCCGACCTCGACACCCGCAAGCAGGGCAAAAACCTGCTCTACATTCTGCAAGCGCCCCAGCTCCAGCGCCCGGCCAACTGGATGACTGAAATCCCCGACCTAGAGGCCATTTCTGAGGGCGGCGGCAAAAACCTGGGGTCTTCGGTCTATGGCACAACGATGACCTCTAAGCCGCGATCGCGCCCCAAGCCCGAAGCACCTCCCATCGATCCCAGCCTGATTAACACCAAAGACAATGGGTTTTTGTGGGTGGCGCTGGTGGGTGTGGCCCTGGTGCTGGGCGGTCTGCTGTGGCTGAGCTGAGCCAATCCCTGAGAGAGTTCCGGGGGGAGGGCATTGCCTTGGGTAGAATCTGCCCCCTATGATTTAGAGCTGCTGTTTTAGACGCCAATTAACAATATGATGCACAGTCGCCGTTCATGGATTGTCGGGGTGTCGAGCCTCTTGCTGCTGCTGCCCCTGGGGGCCTGTGGTACCTCTGCCCCAGAGCAGGGTGCCGCTGGGGAGCCTGCCACCAGCACCATTCCCCTTACCGTCGGGGCGATTCCTGACCAAGACCCGGAGCTGCTTCAGCGCCTCTACAGCAAGCTGGCCGACTACCTAGAGGCTGAGCTAGGCGTGCCGGTGGAGTATAAGCCCGTCACCGACTACGCCGCCGCCGTCACCGCCTTTCGGGTGGGCGATCTCGATCTGGTGTGGTTTGGCGCACTGACCGGGGTGCAGGCGCGGCTTCAGCTGCCGGGGGCTGAGGCGATCGCCCAGCGCGACATCGACGAGCAGTTCCACAGCATTTTCATCGCCACCGCCGACAGCGGTATTGCAGAAATTCAAGATATTAGCGACCTGGCCCAGCTCAAGGGCCGCACCTTTACCTTTGGCAGCGAGTCGTCGACCTCGGGGCGGCTAATGCCCCAGGCCTACCTTGAGCAGGCCGGGGTCGATATCGAGAACGACTTTCGCGGTGAGGTGGGCTTTTCGGGCAACCACGACGCCATTCTCAAGCTGGTGGAGGCGGGCACCTACGAGGTGGGCGTGCTCAACGAGCAGGTGTGGATCGACCGGCTGGCCGCTGGTGCAGTAGACACCGACAAGGTGGTGCAAATCTGGCGCACCCCGCCCTACTACAACTACCACTGGGTGATCGGCCCTGAGGTCGATCAGCGCTACGGCGAGGGGTTTTCTGATCGGGTGCAGGCGGCGCTGATGGCCCTCGACCCGGCGGTACCTGAGCACAAAGAAATTCTCGATCTGTTTGGGGCCGAGCGGTTTATCGTCACCACCAACGAAAACTACGCCGACATTGAGGCCGTAGGCCGCAAAATCGGCAAAATTCAGTAGTGCCGAGGATGGCGGAACCGATTTTTCAGCTTGAGGGGGTGAGCTGTCGGTTTGGGGCGGTGGCGGCCCTGACCGATTGCAGCCTCAGCATTGGCCCCGGCGAGCGGGTGGCGCTGATCGGCCCCAGCGGGGCGGGCAAGAGCACGCTGCTGAGCCTGCTCAACGGCAGTCTGTCTCCCACCGTCGGGCGGGTGGCGATTTTGGGGCAGGCGATCAACTCCCTCAGCCCGCGCAAGCTCAGGCGCATTCAGCGGCTGGTGGGCACGGTCTACCAGCAGCACCACCTGGTGGGCAATCTGGCGGTGGTGCACAACGTCAATGCTGGGCAGCTGGGCCGCTGGCCACTGCCCCTGGCGCTGTGGTCGCTGGTGTGGCCCCAAAGGGTAGAAGCTGCGGCCAGCGCCCTGGCCCAGGTGGGCATTGCCGACAAGCTCTACGCCCGCACCGATCGCCTGTCGGGGGGGCAGCAGCAGCGGGTGGCCCTGGCGCGGGTGCTGATGCAAGACCCAGCGGCAATTCTTGCTGACGAGCCGATCTCCAGCATTGACCCCGAGCGATCGCGCGCCCTGATGACCCTGCTGCGCCAGCTCAACCAAACCACCGGCAAAACCCTGGTGATCAGCCTGCATGAGGTGGAGTTTGCGGTGAAATACTGCGATCGCATCATCGGCCTGCGCCAAGGCAAGATTCAGTTCGATGCCCCAGCCGCTCAAGTCAGCGATGCGATGCTGGCCGACCTCTATCGGATGTAGAGGCATCGGCCTAACTTCTACCCCTAGCCCCAGCCATGTCAATGGAGAGCGGATTGATGAGGGGTTTAGTCCCCTAGGTGATTTGTGCAGCGCCCCACTGTCCTCATCGACAATGCCGCAGGAAATGTACTTCTCAGTGCACAACCCCCTGACTAATTCTCTGAAGAATTAGTCAGGGGGCTTTTGTTGTCCTGGGCTAGGACTGCCGGCTATAGCTCTGGGGCACCCCTGTTAAGGTGGCTATCAGGTACAGCAAAATCTCCAGAACGGTGGCGATTTGCCGATCTTTGGCTACGACCACCGGGGAGTGAACTCCCTGGCTCCTCGCTCAAGTCTGCTTTAGCAGCCTGGGGTAGTCGGCCCACAACCCTCTTCAGAGGATTTCTGCTTGGAGCCTGGGACTTTCTGTCCTAGGCTCAGCGGCCAATCTGGCGATCTCGACCTGCGGTTTAGGGTTAAGCCACCTTAACAGGGGCAATGGCTCTGGGGCTATAGCCGATTGTTCACTAGGCTCTGGCGGGGGCTGGCGGTGCGGCCGTCGCGAATTTGTTCGTAGAGCTGGCGCTCGGTGTCGCTCAGGGTCGCCGGGGGCGTGATCGTCACTTTGATCAGCAGGTCGCCGCGATCGCCCTTCAGACTCGGCCAGCCCTTGCCCCGCAGCCGCAGGCTCTGGCCCGACTTGATGCCCGACGGCAGGTTCATAGTGACACTGCCGTCGGGGGTAGGCACCTCAATTTTGCCCCCCAGCACCGCCTCGTCGGGGGCGATGGGCACCTCGGCGGTGAGGCTGTCGCCCTCCAGCTTAAAGAAATTGTGGGGGTCGAGCTGCACCACCAGGAAAATGTCGGCGGGCTGCTTGCTGTAGGGGTTGATCGGGCCTTTGCCCTTGAGGCGAATCTTGCTGCCCTGCTTAGCACCGGGGGGAATGCGGACATCGACGCTGTCGCTGCCAATGCGCAGGCGCTTTTGGGTGCCGTGAAAGGCTTCGCTAAAGGTGAGGCGAATGCTGGCCTCTTGGTCAAAGGATCGATTGGCGGCAGGGTCGTAGCCAAACCCTGGCCCCCCGGTGCTAGCTCCCGGAGTGCCGTAGGGGTAAGCGCGCCCGCCGCCGCCGCCGCCGGGGGTGGCAAACCGGCCCAGCAGCTCGTTGATAAACTCGTCAAAGCTGCCGTAGTTGCTAAAGTCAAAGCCGCTCGTGTCGCCGGGGCTGCCGTAGGCGCTGCCGGCCCCGGCCCGATCAGCCTGCTGCCAGTACTGGCCGTACTGGTCATATTTTTTGCGCTTGTCGGCGTCAGAGAGCACCTCGTAGGCTTCGCTCACCTCTTTAAACTTGGCCTCGGCGGTCTCGTCGTCGGGGTTGACGTCGGGGTGGTACTTGCGGGCCAGCTTGCGAAAGGACTGTTTGATCTCGTCGGCACCTGCCGTGCGACTGACGCCCAGCACCGCATAGTAGTCTTTAAAGCCCGTAGCAGCCATTCCCGTCCTCCTTAAAAACCTGCCCTAGCTCGGCAGGGCGACTCTATTGTAGTCAGCATTGTAGTTAGATCTAGGGGAAGCCGCAGCCTACGCCCCCACAGCCCAACCCATGCCTGGGTTAAGCCTAACAAACCCAAGGCCGGAGGGGGGGCGGTTTTCCCGGTCGAGGTGGGTCTGGTGGGCCAGAGTTAGCTCAGGCCAATTACTTCATCGAGTTCGGCGTAGTCGGGCAGGGTGGTGTCGATGGGGGTGCCGTTGCGAATGACCACGCGATCGCCCTGGTGCCGCGCCAGCAGTTCGCTAAAGCTGCGGCCCTTAAACACCACCAGATCGGCGGGGCGACCCACTCCGATCAGCCCGGCATCTAGCCCCATGGTCTGGGCTGGGGTGCGGGTCACGGCCTGGGGCCAGTCGCCAATGGGGCGATCAAGATGGCCAATGCGCACCGATTGGGTAAACACCTCCATCATGTCGTGGTCGCCGTAGGCAAAAAAGGCGTCGCGGCAGTTGTCGCTGGCTAGGGCGATCGCCACCTCAAACTGGCGCAGCTCGGGCAGCAGCGTCACCCCCCGATAGCGGGGCATGCGGCCCGGCTGGCGGTCTTGCAGGTAGAGGTTGCACATGGGCAAACTCACCACCCTAATGCCCGCCTGCTTGAGCAGGGCCAGGGTGGCTTGGGCGCGATCGCTGGCCTGCACCGACAGACTACAGCAGTGGCCGCAGTTGACCTTGCCCTCAAACCCACGGCGCAGCTTGGTCTCAGCCACTACCCTCAGCCCCTCAGCATTGGGGTCAAGGCTCTCATCTACATGAAAGTCGAGGTCTAGCCCCCGTGCCTCAGCCAGCTCAAAGGCCCGCTCAACCTGGGCCAGCATCCCCGGCTGGGGGTAGATCACGCCGCCCAAAATGCCGCCGTACTCGGCCACGGTATCCGCTAGCGTTACGGCCTCGGGGCGATCGTAGTAATCCATCGACACCAGGCTCACCGCCTGGAGCGCAATCTTACCTGCCCACTCCTGCCGCAGCCGGTCAAATACCGCAAAGCTAATTTTCGCCTGCCCGTCTAGACAGTCTAGATGGGTGCGCACCGCCTGGGTGCCGTGGGCATAGCTGCACCGCAGGCCAAAGCTCATACGGGGGTAAAGATCCTCAGCGTTCCAGTTGCTGTGGTCGGCTTCGGCGGCCTTAAGGGCTGAGTCAAAGGTGCCGTCGGGGTTGGGGTTGCGAAACCAGGTCTGGCCCTTATCTAAATGGGTGTGGCAGTCGGCAAAGCAGGGCCACACCATGCCCTGGCGCACATCCCAGGCGGGCTGATCGGAGGCCAAGGGCTGACTGGCTGGAATGATGGCGACAATGCGGCCGTCTCGTATTTCCAGGTGGGCGGCGACCAATTCTTCTGAGATTGGGGGGGCAGATAGGGCGGCGATCGCAGCTTTCCACGACACCGATTCATCGATGCAGGCCAGGGGCAGGCGGGCATTCTGTAGCCAGTAGTGAGCAGAAGACCGGTTCAAAAACTCGGGCAGGGCGGTTGAATTCATAGTATTTGGCTAAACAACTTGTCAGGTCGCCGGGCTTGCAGAATCATCGGCGCGATCGGGTTCTAAACTCACTGTAGGTATCTGAGCACTGTAAGTCTCTGAGCATAGAGTCCCGTAGTCTACCTCCCAAGCTTCTCAGGTTAGATTTTGAACTGCTTAAACGGGGTGTTACCACTTCGCCATCGACTGCCTCAGCAGATCTTTGAAGATTCATTTCGTTTTCCGGCAAAATAGTACAAAAAAACTAATATGCTTGGGCGGTTAGCCAATGTTGAACCTACCGGTAACGACCATGCCTGAGTCAAGCGCCATTGCCCTCAGGCCCGCTACCCTCGGAGAGATAGCCCTACTCCGCCGCTGGGATGAGCAACCCCAGGTGGTCGCCGCCGACCCCAACGACGACTGGGACTGGGAGGTTGAGCTAGCCCGCACCCCCGCCTGGCGCGAGCAGTTGATCGCTGAGCTAGGGGGTCGCCCCATTGGCGTTGTGCAAATCATTGACCCCGCCCAAGAAGACAGCCACTACTGGGGCGAGGTGCCTGCCAATTTGCGGGCGATCGACATTTGGATTGGCGAACCCACTGAGCTAGGCAAAGGCTACGGCACCACCATGATGCGGTTGGCCCTAGCCCCCTGCTTCGCCGACCCTCTGGTGACGGCGGTGCTGATCGACCCGCTAGACAGCAACACCCGCGCCCATCGCTTCTATCAGCGCCTCGGGTTCACGTTTTTGGAGCACCGCCGCTTTGGCGACGACGACTGCTCGGTCTATCGCCTAGACCGGGCCACCTGGGCTGAGTTCAACGCCAAAGCCACGAGCTATGGTACTGAGATGATTTCTGGAAAACGTCTTCCCCAGGATGGGCAATGCCCTCCGATACCAGCTCATGAGCAGCGGTTGAATTAAAGAGAATCAGCCCAGGAGTCATTCCTGAAATACTCCCATTTGTTTGATATGGCTCAGTTATTCAAGGAGACCATGATGCAAGTTAATCCTTACCTAATGTTCAATGGTCAGTGCGAAGCCGCCTTCACGTTTTACCACTAGGTCTTAGGTGGAGAGCTAGGCGACATGATGACCTTCGCGGGTTCCCCTGCCGAGGTCGAAGTGCCCCCCGAATTTGGCCCCAAAATCATGCATACCCAGCTCACCTTCGGCGACTGGGCGATCATGGGGTCTGACTGCCCCCCTGGACAATACCAGGTGCCCCAAGGCATCTCGGTTTCACTGCAAATTTCTGACCCAGGCAAGGCTGAGCACATCTTTGCCGCCCTGGCCGAAGGTGGCAGCATTTAGATGCCCCTAGAAAAGACCTTCTGGGCGCAGCGCTTTGGTATGGCAACCGATAAATTTGGCATTCCCTGGATGATTAACTGTGATTGATTCAACTGCGATTAGATTGTTCCAGCTAAATACTGATCCGGGATCTCACCGCGACCGGCCCAACGGGCTAGGTTCGCGTTCTGGGAAGAAATGTGCGGCAGCCCTGCCAGCCCTCTCTGAATGCTGAAGGCCCGGCCATGGCTGGCGATCGCAAACTGGCCCAGTACAGAGACGTGATCAAATTTAAGAGTGCTGACCATCGGGTGCTGACCTCTTTTTGCCTAGGCGATGACGGCCAGTGGCACCGTTTATGACGGCAAACTACCACCGGCAGTCGTAAAGAGATCGCCAGTCTGGTTAGAACATGCCAAAGTCTCTGGAGCGATCGCTTTAAGCCAGTTCGCCAACCGAGTTTTCCCTAGGCATTAAGAGCCTAACAATACCAGGGCCTGGGGTATCTGAGCCTTTACCGAGGCCGCCGATCGCACCAGTGCCACCTGCTCTCCTGGGGTCAGGGTCAGCTCTAAAATGTCTTCAATGCCCCCCTGCCCTAGGCGACAGGGCACCCCCAGGTAGAGGTCATCGAGGCCATACTGGCCCGTCAGGTAAGCGGCAATAGGCAAAATGCGCCGCTGGTTCAGCAGCATCGCCTCCACCATCACATAGGCAGAAGACGCCGGGGCGTAGTAGGCACCGCCCTGCTTAAGCAGCTGCACAATTTCCGCCCCGCCATTGCGGGTGCGCTCAATTAGCTCCCCTAGGCGCGGGGCAGAAATTAGCTCTGTGACGGGTATGCCGCTGACGGTGGTGTAGCTGGGCAGGGGCACCATCAGGTCGCCGTGGCCCCCTAGCACCATGGCCGACACGTCTCGGGGCGGCACCCCCAACTCCCAGGCCAGAAAGGTTTGAAACCGAGCCGAGTCGAGTACCCCGGCCATGCCCATCACCCGGTGAGGCGGCAAGCCGCTGACCTTCCAGGCCAGGTAGGTCATCACGTCGAGGGGGTTAGTCACTACGATCACGCTGGCATGGGGCGACACCGCCAGCGCCTGGCGTAGGGTATCCGCCACAATTTTGCCGTTGACCTGGGTGAGGTCGTCGCGGGTCATGCCGGGGCGACGGGGTAGCCCGGCGGTGATCACCACAATGTCTGATTTGGCGGTGTCTTGGTAATCGTTGGTGCCGATAATGGTGCGGTTGTGGCCCTCGCTGCCCGCCGTCTGGGACAGATCTAGGGCGACCCCCTGGGGCCGCCCCGACACAATATCGACCAGCACCACATTGGCCAGGTTGTGTTCGAGAATGCGCTGGGCCAGAGTGCTGCCGACATTGCCAGCTCCCACAACGGTGACCTGGCGAGGAAGGTGCGTTAGGGGCAGCGAGGTGTCGGTCATGGCAATAGAAGCGGCTAAGACAGTTGATTGTCCTTAGCCTACCAGGGAACTTGAATGGGTCTTGGGCATGGGCCGAAACGATGATTAACGCCAGATTCTCTACAGCTCAATGTGCTTGGCCCAGGGGATATTTTTGGCGAGATGGGGATTATTGATGCGTCGCCCCGGTCGGCATCGGCGAGGGCGGTCAACCCCTGTCGCTGCATTATGGTGTCGGCGGCCCAGGTAGCCGAGCGCATTGAGTTGTCATCGCCGATGGTGCGGCTGCTGATATCTATGTCACTTCACCGCAACCGAGCCTACAACAATTATTTGAGAACGCTGGCTAACCCCCACGGGGGCTTGCCCAGCCCGGCGGTGACGGAGATAGCCTATGCCAAGAGTCAGCAGCACCAGCAGATTTTAGACGACATTAAGCTAGAGTCTGACCTGCAAAATGCCGTGCGCAACAGCGAGCTATTTCTGGTTTACCAGCCTCTCTTAAATCTCAGCACGGGCAAAATAATTGGCTTTGAGTCGCTATTGCGGTGGCAATGCCCCCAGCGGGGTCTGGTGTCTCCCCAGCAGTTTATTGCGTTAGCAGAGGAGACCACCCTAATTTTGACCATGGGCGACTGGATTTTAGAGCATTCCTGCGCCGACCTGCGGCGATTTCAAGACCAGCTTGATAGTTTGGAACAGGCCGACGGCAACTTTTTTATTAGCATCAATATTTCTGTGCGGCAGTTTCAGTAGGCCGATTTTTTTGATCGGTTGATTGCCTGCACTCGCCGCCACGGGGTCAGTGCCGATCACATTAAGCTCGAAGTTACCGAGCGTATTTTTTTAGATGAGATCGAGGCCATTGACTCGATTAATAAATGCCGCGCCGCTGGGTTTGAGGTCTCCCTCGATGACTTTGGCACCGGTTACTCTAGCCTCAACTACCTAGAGCGCTGTGAAATTGACTGCTTGAAGATTGACCAGTCGTTTATTCAAAAGTTGTGCAGCAGCGATCGCGCCAAAATCTTGGTCAGCTCAATCATCGACATTGCCCGTCACCTGGGCCTGCCCACCGTGGCCGAGGGGATTGAGACCCTAGCCCAAATGGAGGCGCTGCGGGCCATGGGCTGCGACATTGGCCAGGGTTTTCTGTTCAGCCATCCTCTACCGCTGGCTGAGGCGTTGGCTTTGCTGGGCCAGCCCATCGAGCTTTAAAGCGCCTGGGCTGGCGTTTCGCCTCAGGGAAAACGACCGATCCCAAGCTGGACTCGGTTCACCTATAGAATAAACAACACAATTCAGCTTAATTTGATAGAATACAGTCTATGTTCAAGCTGTGCTCCGAGAGGAGTGGGGAGGTTATTTGGTGATTCACGCCACACTGCACCAGCTCAAGGTCTTTGAAGCGACTGCCCGCCACGGCAGCTTTACCCGCGCCGCTGAAGAGCTTTACCTGACCCAGCCCACCGTATCTATTCAGGTAAAGCAGCTCACCAAGGCGGTGGGCCTGCCCCTGTTTGAGCAGATTGGCAAACGCCTTTACCTCACCCTGGCGGGGCAAAAGCTGCTAGAAACCTGCCAAGAAATTTTTAACGGCCTCGACCAGTTCGAAATGGCAGTGTCTGACATCAAAGGGTTAAAGCAGGGGCAGCTACGCCTGGCGGTGATCACCACGGCTAAATATGTGGTGCCCCGGCTGCTGGGGCCGTTTTGCCAGCGCTTTCCCGGTATTGATATTTCGCTCAAGGTGACCAACCACCAGCAGATTCAGGAGCGCATGGCCAGCAATTGTGATGACCTTTACATCATCAGCACCCCCCCTGAACAGCCCGACCTCAAGATTTACCCTTTTCTAGAAAACCCTCTGGTGGTGCTTGGCCCGCAGGATCACCCCCTGGTGGGTAAGGTGCGATCGCCCATTCAAGCCCTTAATGGCGAGCAGTTTATTATGCGAGAGCCGGGGTCGGGCACCCGCCAGGCCGTGCAAAAGCTCCTGGGTGAAAACGATGTGGAGGTCAAAGTCCGCCTAGAGTTGGGCAGCAATGAGGCGATCAAACAGGCGATCGCCGGCGGCCTCGGCATCTCGGTGCTGTCTCTCCACACCATCATCTCCGAGGGCACCACAGGCGAGTTTGCCATTTTAGATGTCGATCAGTTCCCCATTAATCGCCACTGGTATGTGGCCCACTTGGCGGGTAAGCAGCTCTCGGTAGTCTCCCAGGCATTTTTAAACTACCTGCTCGAAGAAAGTCATGCCCTAGTAGAAAACCTGCTGCCGGGCATTGGTCGGGCACCGGCGGCGATCGCGCCCGCCAGCGACCAGGCATTGAGCAAGGTCTAGCCTGGTTCAAACTGCATCCCAGTTCAGCGGCCATACCAAATCAGAACCGCACAACCTCGATGCCACACCCTCAAGCCACAGAGGCGAAATTGCAGGGGTTGTAGGAGCGTTGGCGCAGCCCAGCCGTAGGCTTTATATTATTCGCCCAGGAGAATCGGGGGTAAGCCAGACAGAATTTAGTTCAGCAAGCCGACGCGATCCACAGGCCAAAACCGAAATACTGCCCGCCCAATCAAATGATCGGCAGGCAAAAAGCCCCAGTAGTGTGAGTCGAAGCTTTTGTTGCGGTTGTCGCCGAAAACCAGGTAAGCATCGGCGGGTACGGTCACTGGCCCGTACTGGTAGTCAGGTTTGGCGGCAATGTAGGGTTCTAGCTGCGGCTCACCGTTAACGTAGAGCTGGCCGTTTTTAACTTCGATCACATCTCCGGGTAGCCCCATCAGCCGTTTGATAAAGGCCCCGTCTTGCTCCAGCGACTCCGGCGGCTGAAACACCACAATGTCGCCCCGCTGGGGATCGCCAAAGTCGTAGCTGAGCTTGTCAATGATCAGGCGATCGTTAATTTCGAGGGTGGGCAGCATCGACCCCGAGGGAATGTAGCGGGCCTCAGCCACAAAGGTGCGAATGCCAAAGGCCAGCACCAGGCTGAGGCCGACGGTTTCAGCCATTTCGCGTAAAACCCCTTTAATTTTGGGAGCGGGGGTTTGGGGAGTAGAGGGATGACTGTTGGAATCGGTCATGGGTGGCAGGGTAGGGGATGGGGGAGTGGCCGAGGATATTCGATGGCTGGAAGCTAATGATAGTCTGAGTGCGGCTGTCATCGATCACCGTGCAAGCCTGAATTAGGCCATCTTCATCGGTAATAATGCTCACGGATTGGGCATCGATAATGCGGTGGCCGTAGGCGGCTTCGCCCATGCCCTGGGGATCACTGACCGTAACGACCAGGTCGCTGCGGTGGTTAAGACGATCATAGACGATGGCATCAAGGGGTGTGTAGCGCAGCAGTGCCAGCTCTCCCCGCTGACTGTCCAGCTGTTTCAGCGCCATTGATCGTCCCCGGTTGTCTTCGGTAAATTGGGCAAAAAAATCTGGCCAAATCCCGTGGGGAATATCCAGCTGATACCGCCTGTAGGATATTTCTAAAGGCATTGGTTCACTCCTAACAACGACTTCTATACAAAGCCCAGCTGGGGAACAAGGCCCTAGCTGGTGATCAGTCGTCTTTACCCAGACAAAGTTCCACTGCTGGGCTTAGCTGGGCTGATAAGACTGATCTAAGTCCAGCAGTGGAGTTCTGCCTGGGGAAAAACTACAGAGCCTGAGCTGGACTTGGTATTAGATCTGATCAAGGTTAGGTTTGAGCCATGTCATTGCGATGACAAAGTTGTGACGAGAGGGTGTGGCAAGAGGGTGTGACGAGGGGGTGTGGCAAGAGCAGATGACGGGGCAAAGGCTTCCAGTGCAACACAGCTGTAATGCTAATGACACAGCGCTGGCACAATCCCTGATTAAGCTTTGCTTTCAAATCAGTTTGGTCTCTGCTGGCCCTAGAATGACGGCGGCTGAGGCGTCCTGGGGAATCTGCGGCAATAGGGCCAAACTGATGGATGTCTTACCGGTGAATACCCATGGAAACTATCCTCCGAGATAGACCGATTACACCCGTCGGCGATCGCGCTAGGCCCAGACCCCAAGCCAGGGTGGCTAGGCCGAGTTTCGACCCCCAGACCGAGGCCATTCGGCTCTGTGAGATCGGCAAAATTTTGCTCAACGCCGGGCGCTTTGAAGCAGCCCTCGACCAGTTTGAACAGGCTTTGGCATGGCAGCCCCATGACGTGGAGAGTTGGTACAGTCGGGCAGAGGCCCGAGCTGCTCTCAACCGCTATGAAGCCGCCATTCACAGCCTAGAGCAGGCCCAGGCCCTGGCCGATTTTGCCGAACCCCGCCTCTGGGTACAGAAAGCCATGATCTTGATCGCACTGCACCATCCCCAAGCCGCGCTGACCCACTGCAACTGCGCCCTATGGCTAGAACCCAACCACGTGCAAGCGTGGCTGTTTCGTGGGGTCGCGCTACAGCAGCTGGGGCGCGACCAAGAGGCCCAGCGGAGCTACCGACGAGCCTCTCACCGAGCCACATTGACACTGCATGACCGCATGAGCCAGCTGTGCCATGACCTCGCCCCTGAATAAGTGCTTTACGAAGAACCATTGAACATCGCTTATTCAGCCTGATTTCCAGCAACTGGGCGGGCAAACCCCTGCGGTCGTTAGCGAGGATGACGGCGCTGATTCGCGGCCCGTCAACTCTCTGAGGCTATGGGTTAGCGATATACTCGTAGGCTCCAGAGGTGCTGGATAGAGGTTCGGACTCTTGCTGATAGACCAGAGCCTGGTAAACCAGCGCCGCAACACCACCTCGACTAATGGGCTGATTGGGGTTCAAAACGTTGGGGTCAGGGTAATTTACAATTAGGCCAGTCTGTGTGGCTGCCGCAATTTCATCCCGGGCGTATTCTGGAATTTGCTCAGCATCGGTGTAATACTCGCTCAGATCAATCGCGGCAGTCGCGCCAGCGTCAGGATTGGTGCCATTGGCTTGAGCAGCGACCGGAGCAGCATCTGTACCTGCCGCCTGGGCCGGGGGGGCAAACAACTGCATGATTGCGGTTGAAGCGAGCGGGAATGCTATCTGATTGGGCGCTTTGCGCTGCTGCTGGCGAGCCTGAACGGGTTGCACAGTTTCGGCAGCGGCGGGCACGGCTGCTACTGGGGTAGCGGATGCTTCAATACCCAATCCCTCTACCAAAGCCACAATTGCATCGGCCCGGCTAATTTCAGTTTTAGGTTCAAATTCGTTCGGGTCGGGTGTCCCCATAAAGCCTGTCTCATAGGCTTCACTAATCGCATCATTGGCCCAGTAGTTCTCGGGGACGTCATCAAAGACGCTGGCCTGGGGAATTGATCGCACCCGCTCAGCCTCAAACGCCTGACGAATGACGGCGGCATACTCGTCGCGATCCATCGCCTGTTCCGGTCTAAATGTGCCATCGGGATAGCCCGTTAGGATGTTGGCTTCGCTGAGCCGCTGGATAAAAGGCTGCGCCCAGTAGTCGGGAGTAACGTCTGGATACGTTGTGGTTTGGGCTTCGACAGCGACTAAAGCAGCACCCGGAATGAGGGCGATCGCGCCAACGCTGCCAATAAGGGCCACAACCTGCGGTAAAGACCAGTCTTGTTCTAATGTCATGATTCAAACCCTCTATGACTAAATTTCTTGAAGCTGCGAGTAAAGATAAACCTAGCTTGGCAAATTGTTCTCTTTTACACTGAATGATTTTGGGCCTGCTTTCTTCCCTCAGTGGAGAGATTTTGGGCCTGCTTTCTTCCCTCAGTGGAGAGATAAAGATGATATCGATTCAGGAAGGACGTTTGGGAAAAGCCAAAAGCTGATGCATTAGTCCTTGTCAGATCTAGGTTCTTATCAGATCTAGTAAATTTTTCTTAAGCAGGTAGGTAGCTTCCTTCAAAAGATAGATTTATATTCCCGGTAAAACTCATAGATTAATGACTGTGTTCAGGGCAGGCTTGGCCGATGCAGTCCTCCTCTGATCGTCAGCCTATATTTTTTAACCACGAAGGAAGTTGCGATGACATATTCAGAAAGGTCTAATGACCCCTATTCAAACGTTGCCCCAGCGGTCACAACAACCCCTATCACTGAATACCATGACCTGGTTCGTTGGGGACCGATTTTTGCCGGCATTGTCGTTGCCATAGCGGGTCAGCTCGTCTTGAGTGCCCTGGGTGCGGCCATTGGTTTGTCGGCAGGCGCGAGTGGGGCAGCTGCCGGAACAGTGGGGCTAGGCGTTGGCATCTGGGCTATTGTTAGCCTGCTAATTTCACTCTTTTTGGGAAGCTGGGTTATGGCTAGTGCCTGTGGTCCTATGAATAAAAAGACCGCGATGCTCAACGGCACCATCCTGTGGGCAACAACCCTGGCCGTGAGCGCCTGGCTGCTGGCCAGCGGCGTCTCTGGAACGTTTGGTGTAATCGCGTCCAGCGCAGGTGCGGTGGTTGATCAAATTCAAGCGCCGGACGGTGTTTCTCTCCCCGACCCAGGTGCAATTGTCCCTGACGTGAACGCACAAGAAGCCCAGCAGTATGCGGCTAACGCGGCTAAGGCTGGTTGGTCTTTCCTACTAGGGTCACTGCTGGGCCTAGTCGCTGCTCTGATTGGTTCTACGGTAGGGGCTCGTAAGCCTCGGGTTTATACCTAAGAACCTGTAAAGAAATAGCTTCATGGTTTTAGGATAGGCAAAGAGGTGCCTATCCAAGGAAAGAGGGGAGCATCCATGCCTATCCGTTTGATTCATCCGTGTGAGTGTGAAGACTGCCAAACTGAAGAGGGAGAGGTTAGTCGGTATCATCATCAACTCAACGTGCTGATGAGCCGCTTAGACTCAGCGTGGATACCAAGAAGAAGGAACTGATTGGCAATTTTAAGCATGCGGGAGCGACCTAGTGCCAGCAGGCCGAGTCGGTCAATGACCACGCAAACGGGGCTGACCGTGAAAGCCGCCTTGCTCAACGGTCATTACCACACCCAAGGCAAAGTCTCAAATGCGCAGATGGCTGAGTTCAATCCTACTCATCGCAAAATCTGTCCCCAGTGGAACTACATTATTCACCAGCGGGAAACAGAATCATGAGTTCCATGAGCTTATTCTTTTACAGCTCCTAACCTATCCCCTTACCCATTCTGTTAGGGTTGGGGGTGGTAATGAGTTCCCCCCAGATGAAGCTACTCTGCATTAGCAACGGCCACGGCGAAGACGGCATCGCGGTTCGCATTCTCAAACAGCTGCGCCAGCTGCCCGGTGCGCCCAGCCTCGCCGCCCTGCCCATTGTTGGCGAGGGTCGGGCCTTTGAGAAAGCGGGCATTGCCATCCATGGGCCGACCCAGGCGATGCCCTCCGGCGGCTTTATCTATATGGATCGCTATCAGCTGTGGCGCGACTTGCAGGGGGGCCTGGTGGGGCTGACCCTGGCCCAGCTCAGCACCGCCCGCCAGTGGGCCAAGAGCGGCGGCAAAATTTTGGCGGTGGGCGATGTGGTGCCGTTGGCGATCGCCTGGCAGAGCGGGGCCGAGTACAGCTTCGTGGGCACGGCCAAGTCAGAATATTCTCTGCGCGATGAGCGGGGTCGGCTGCCCGGTCGCCCGCCCACCGACGGCTGGTCAGGCTCGGTTTATGTGCCCTGGGAACGGTGGCTAATGGCCCACCCCCGCTGCCGGGGAGTCTTTGCCCGCGACCAGCTCACCGCCGACTTTTTGCAAAAGAAAGGGGTGCCCGCCCTCTACCCCGGCAACCCGATGATGGATGACCTGGAGACCAGTGCCGACAAGCTGGCTCGACTCACCGCCACCTTTGCCCCGGCCCCAGCGCTGCTCACCCTAGCCCTGCTGCCCGGCTCCCGCGCCCCCGAGGCCTTTGACAACTGGCAGCGCATGGTGAGTGCGATCGCCTCGGTAATGGAGACCTTTGGCGATCGCCAGATCCGCCTGCTGGCCGCCCTGGCCCCCGCCCTCAACCTAGCCGCGTTTAAAGATGTCTTGCTCGACGCGGGCTGGCAGCCCGTCGCGGGCGATTACCCCACCTTTCAGCGCCAGGGCAGTCAGGGCAACAATGGGGTACTCGTGCTCACCACCAACGCCTTTGCCGAGTGCCTGCACCTGGCCGATGCCGCCCTGGCTACGGCTGGTACCGCGACAGAACAAGCGGCGGGGTTGGGAAAACCCATAGTCACCTTCCCCGGCCCTGGCCCCCAGTTTACCTATGCCTTTGCCGAGGCGCAGTCGCGGCTGCTGGGGCCATCGGTGATGTTGCTCAGTCAGCCCGGCGAGGCGGGGGGGGCGCTGCGAGACTGTCTGGCCGATGGCCCCCGGCTCCAGCGCATTGCCGAGAATGGCCGCCGCCGCATGGGGCCGCCGGGGGCCGCGGGGGCGATCGCCAAAGCCCTGCACCAGCAATACGCCGAGCCGCCCTACTCCGACGTGACCTCCTGGGCCACCTGATTGCGGCTGGGGTCGCCGTAGCGAAACGCTCCCGTCTGCATCACCACCTTTGGCCTCAGGTCGGCGGGGGCGTCGGCCACCCCCCAGTGGGCCTGAATTGCCTGCAAGAGCTGGTCTTGCTGCGATCGCAGATCGGGCAGTGCCCAGCCCTTGTTGATGATCGCAAACCACACCGGCCCCCGCTCGGCGGTGGGCAGCATCCCCGCTAGGGCGCTGACCTCCGCCAGGGTGCCGGTCTTTACCGCCGCCGTCGCCGGAAGGCGGCGATCAATCAGCGTGCCGATGTCTTCTCCGGCCACCGGCAGCACGTCGGCCACAGAGTAGGACTGGGTGCTTAAAACCCGCTGAATCGCTACCGTCATGGCCACTACCGCCCGCGCCGACATTTGGTTGTCGGTGCCCAGCCCCGACCCATTCACCAGGCTGATCTCCCCGATGGGCAGATCGGCGGCGGCGGTGGCCTTGGCCATCACCTGCCCCGGCCCGCCGACTAGCTGGGCCACCATTTCAGCCATGACGTTGTTGCTGTAAATATTCATGGCCTTGAGAATGGCCACCAGCGGCAGCGACTGGTGCCGAATTACCCAGTTCACCGCTACATTCTCTAGCTCAGCGGCGGGCACCCAGCGGGCACCGCCGTCGATTTGCAGGCTGGGCTGGGGGGTGCCGGGGGGTAGGGTGGCGTAGGCCTGGCGGGTTTCCCGAGTCCAGCTGCTGGCCGACATCACCTGTTTCAGGGCGGTCAGCGAGTCGTTTAAGTTTTCCTCAAAGTTCATGGTAAAAGAGCCGCTCACCAGCACGTCCCCAGTCACCCGCTGAATGCCCAGCTCTTGCAGTCGATTGGCCAGCACAATGCCCTCCTCCCACACAAACAGCGGGTCACCGCTACCCTGAATTACCAGGTCGCCGTCAAGCACGCCATTTTGCACGGTGCCGTTGAGGCCCACTAGCGTTTCAAAGCGGTGGTCAAGGGGCCAGGTGTCAAGGGCGGCCAGGGTGGTCGCCAGCTTGGTCAGCGACGCGGCGGGCATTGGCACATCGCCCCGGTGCTCGGTGATCACGCTCTGGCCTACCTGTATCCAAACGCCCTGGTCGGGCACCGACCAGCCCTGCCGCTGTAGCCCTGCCACATAGTCGGCCACGATCGCCTCCACCACCGGGTCGCGGCTCAGCCCGGCAACCCACGGCGACTGCCACTCAATTTGCAGGGCGGCGGCGTTCAGCCCAGAGGGTTGCAGGGGGCGCAGCTCGCCAGTGCCAAAGATCACCGAGAGCACCCCTAGGGGCATTGCTGCCAAAGACGAAATCACAGGGTGCACAGCCAGTCCTCAACGCATTAAATGCATCAGATCTAATCCAGCCCCTGGGGCTAGGGTTTCCTCGCCTAAGATACCTCAGTTATTGACAAGTGAGTGGAGAGGGTGGTGCGGGGGCGATCGCCCAGTTCCCGTGCTGTCTGGCCACCAAATGAAGGAATCACTGGCGTATTTGCTGTTCCAATCAATCTTTTGATCAATCTAGCTAAGAGCGTTGTAGAGCCACAACCTGGTCGGCGGTCATGGGTTTGGCGGTCATGGTGTAGAGCAAGCCCTCGCCCACGGAGACCAGATTTAGGTAGTAGTTGGCTTCGCCGGGCTTGCTGACGGCATATACCCGCACCCCTGAGTCAATCGATAGAACTTCACCCGTGACGTTGCTCACGGTGTAGCCCTGGGACTCTAGGCGGGCTTGCAGATCGCCTGCGGCGCTGCGCCAGCTGCTGCTCACGGGGCTGCGCCAGCAGTCAGCTACTCCTTCGCAGGCGGCCTGGCCCTCCAGGTGGGGAAAGTCGGCGTAAAGAGCAGGGGGTGGCGGTTCTGGGGCAGCAGGCGGCTCGGGGGG
>QBMN01000045.1:0-29377 GCA_003241845.1 Shackletoniella antarctica
CCGATCACCAAGATGTGCTCCGCCTACAGCAAGAGCTAGAAACTACCAAGTCGCACCTGCAATCGATCATTGAAGAGCAGGAGGCCACCAACCAAGACCTGCGGGCCGCCAACGAAGAAATTCTCTCTAGCAATGAGGAGCTACAAAGCACCAACGAAGAGCTGCAAACCGCCAAGGAAGAAATTCAGGCCACCAACGAAGAGCTCAGCACCATCAACGACGAGCTATATAGCCGCAATGCCGACACCACCCGCATCAGCAACGACTTTCAAAACCTGCTGGGCAGCATTAACATTCCCATTCTCATGCTGCAGGGCGATCTCAGCATTCGCCGCTTTACCCCGACGGCGGCGGCGTTGTTTAACCTGATCTCCACCGACATTGGCCGCCCCCTCAGCGACATTAACCACCGGCTGATCATGAGCGACCTAGAGTCGCAGATCGTAGCGGTGATCAGCACCCTCAACCAGCACAGCCAAGAGGTGCAAGACCAAGATGGCCGCTGGTACGATCTGCGCATTCGCCCCTACCGCACCCTCGATGACCGCATCGATGGGGCGGTGCTGGTGCTGGTCGATGTCGATGTGCTCAAGCGCAGCACCGAGCAGCTGCGCCAGGCCCGCGACTACGCCGAGGCGATTGTCGAAATGGTGTCAGACTCGCTGCTGGTGCTCGACGCCGATCTGCGGGTGGTGAGTGCCAACGGCCAGTTTTATGACGCCTTTAAGGTGTTGCCCCAAGACACCGAGGGCTGCCTGATTTTTGATCTGGGCAACGGCCAGTGGGATATCGCTGAGCTGCGATCGCTCTTGCAAGACCTGCTGCCCCGCAACACCCAGGTCGAAAACTTTCGAGTTGAGCACACCTTTGACCAGATTGGCCCCAAAACCATGCGCCTCAACGCTCGCCAGATCTCTACCGCCACGGGCAGCCCGCTGATTTTGCTGACCATTTTGGATGTGAGCGATCGCCCCGGCGAGAGCCTAGGCCAAAGCGATAAATGATGTTGTCACCATCCTAAATGAACAGTTTGATCAAGGGATTCCCCCCCCTGAGCTGGGCTAGTGTCTAGTTGGTAAATTAGCTACTGTTGACTCATGAATCGGGCTGTGGCTCAATAACTTTTGCCCTGGGTCTGAGCTATTCCCTAAATCACGGTCATGATCGAAGTAGACCTGTGATTTGAGGTGGCCCATGATCAATCTCGACTAATTTTTCCGGCGACGGCCAGTCTTGCTCAGGAGGTTTAATCTATATGGGCATCTCTCAACAAATCGAAGCTGTTTATCAACGCGCCCTGCTGCTGCGTCAGCGGGCCACCACCTCGCCCGTAGAGCCAGCCCTGCTCGACGAGGCCCTGCGAGAGCTATATTTTGTCTTAGAAGAGCTGCAGGCGACCGACTCAGACCTGCAAACGCAAAACCAGCGCTTGCTCGACACCCAGCAGCAGCTAGATAGTGAGCGCCAGCGCTATCGCACGTTGTTTGAGCTGGCCCCCGACGGTTACCTAGTCACCGACTGCCAGGGCAAAATTCATAAGGCCAACCTAGCGGCGGCGGCTCTGTTTGCGGTGCCCCAGGTCAATCTGGTCAATAAACCACTGATCGTGTTTGTCGAACCGGCCGACCGCCCCCAGTTTCAAGCCCGGCTGGCCAACCCCGAAGGCCTGCCCGACTGGGAAATGATGATTACCCAACGGCAGGCATCTTCTAGGGCCGTCGCCATTGCCACCGCCACGATTAAGGGCACTCGGGGCCAAAAGACAGCTATTTTGTGGTCGCTGCGCGACATTGGCCGGCACAAACAAATGGTGCAAGCCCTAAACACCGCCCAAACCGATCTAGAACACCAGATTGAAGCCCGCACCGCCGATCTGAGCGAAGCCCAGGCCCACCTAGAGCGCAGCCAGCGGCTAGACAGCCTGGGCACCCTAGCCAGTGAGCTAGCCCACGATCTGAGAAATGCCATTGGCCCGCTGGTCACCGCTACCGACTTGTTGATGCTGCCCAAGTATGACCTGGCTGAGTCGGCCTACCCCTTGGTACAGATGATGAAATCTAGCGCCCGGCGCAGCACTGATCTAATTGATCAACTGCTGATGTTTGTCAGGGGTACGGAGGGCACGCGTGTTCCCTTGGCCCTAGGTCACGCCCTGGGGGAGGTGGTGACTATTATTCGAAGCACAGTGCCCCAGACAATTTCTGTGCAGTCGAGGCTAAATGATAACGACCTGGCCTGGGTTGAGGCCGAGCCGACGCCGGTACACCAGGTGCTGATGAATCTCTGCCTCAATGCCTGCAATGCCATGACCGCAGGCGGCACTCTGTCGGTGGCGGCTGAGACTCGCCAGCTTGACCAGGGCGACCCTCATCTGCCTGCCGCTGACCCGCCCGGGCGCTACGGCGTGGCTACCGTGGCCGACACCGGCTGCGGCATGGCCCCCGACATCATGGAGCGCATTTTTGACCCCTTTTTCACCACTAAAGCAGCGGGAATGGGCACCGGCTTGGGTCTGGCCACTGCCTTTCGGATTGTGCAAAACCACGGTGGCTTTATGCGGGTAGAGAGCCAGGTGGGGGTGGGCACTCAGTTTGAGGTGTTTTTGCCGGCGATCGCAGCCCCGGCCACGGCAGACCCCGTCATCGGCCGCTCAGGTAAGGCATGAGCCTCCTAGGGAGGCAGGCTCTGCGCCCCTACCTGGGGGGATCTTCTTTCCTGAAGACCTCCTTACCGCAACATCGTTTGATTAAAGTCATAGCATGGATGAATACGACACCCAAAACCCTTTCACAGAATCGAGTGCATCATGGATTTGTTTCCGCAAATTGAAGCGGTATACCAACGGGTGACTCGCCTGCGCCAGAGGGCTACAGAGGCATGGTTGCAGCCCCCTGAGATCGTTGACGAGGCCTTTGGCGAGCTGTACGGCGTGCTAGAAGAGCTGGGCACCGCCCAGGAAGAGCGACAGCACCAAAATCAAGCGCTGCTAGACATGCAGCAGACGCTGCAACAGGAGCGGCAGCGCTACCAAGATTTGTTTAACCTGGCCCCCGATGGCTATCTGGTGCTCGATCGCCAGGGGCTGATTCAGTCGGCCAACCGGGCCGTGGCTGAGTTGCTCAACGTGCCCCAGGCCACGCTGCCCCACAAACCCCTGGCCCCTTTTGTGGCCCCGAGCGATCGGCCGAAGTTTTATCAAAAGCTCCAGCAGCTGGGCGATCTGGTCGCTGAGGCAGAGCCGGTGCCCCCAGACTGGCAGGTGGAGTTGTGCCCTCGCCACGGCCCGCCGCTGATTGTGGCGATTACCCTGGCGGCCATGCAGGGCCGTGATGACACTGAGGTCAGCTGGCTGTGGCTGCTGCGCGATATTACCCAGCAAAAGCAGACCGAGGCGCTGATTCACCGCCAGGCGTTTTACGATGCCCTCACCGGGCTGCCCAACCGAGCGCTGTTTGACGATCGCCTGCCCCAGGCTCTAGACCGCGCTCACCGCCACCAAGACCAGCTAGCGGTAGTGTTTTTAGACCTCGACCGGTTTAAGCTGATCAATGATAGCCTGGGCCACGGCGTAGGCGATGTGGTGCTGCGCGTGGTGGGAGAACGGCTGCAAAGCTGCCTGCGATCGCAAGATACCCTAGCCCGCTGGGGCGGTGATGAGTTCACCTTGATTTTGCACCCGGTGGAGTCGGCGGCGGCGGTGGCGCAGACCTGCGATCGCATTCTCGCCAGCCTCGCGCCGCCCATGGTGATCAACGGCCACCACCTGCAGGTTAGCCTCAGCTTTGGCATTGCCCTGTTTCCCCAAGACAGCGACGACCCCGAGACCCTGGTGCGCTACGCCGATATCGCCCTGTACCAGGCCAAAACCCAAGACTGTGGCTATTGGTTTTACAACAGCGCCATTGACTTGCATTGCAGGGGCGATCATCCCCACACCCAGCTCAATGTCGCCGCCCCACCTAGTACTGCACGGCAGAAAAATCTCTGCCCGTAGGGCTTAGGCGATCGCTGTTAAGGTGGCCCAGACCGCAGGTTGGGATCGCCAGATTAGCCGCTGAGCCTAGGACTGAAAGTCCCAGGCTCCAAGCAGAAATCCTCTGAAGAGGAATGGCACTGACATAAGCTAAAATTAACCCTTGCAGATCGCCAGAAGCCTTGATCTGCCGTAGGGTGGGCACTGCCCACCAGCCTTAATTCAGTGACATTCCTCTGAAGAGGATTGGGGGCCGACTCCCCCAGTCTGCTTTAGCAGACTTGAGCGATCAGCCAGGGAGTTCACTCCCTGGTGGNAGCCGAAGACCGGCAAATCATCACCGTTCTGGAGATTTTGCTGTATTCGACAGCCACCTTGACAGGGGTAGATTAGAGGGTCAAATCTAAACTGGCGAATAAAATGCCGGGTTCTGCCGTGGGTTTGAGCAGAAACCCGGCCCGCTTGCACAGGTGCTGCATGCCATTGTTCTCCGCCAAAATTTCCCCCGTCAGGTGCTTCAGCCCTTCGGCGCGGGCTACCTCGATCAGGCGGCTCAGCAGCTCGGTGCCAAAGCCCTGGCCCTGGTAAGAGTCGGCCACCAGCAGGGCAAACTCGGCCTCGGGCAGTCCGGCGAGGTTGCTGATGCGATCGCCCTCCGTTCTTCCTAGCGCCCCCGGCACAATCGAAAACGTATTCGAGATGCCATCTTGAGCATCGCCGTAGGGCAGCTTGGCCACCGAGGCCAAGGAGGCAACGGCACCATGGCGATCGCGCCCGTGCATGGGGTTAGCCCCAGGGGCAAAGGGCTGGCCGTCGCGGCGACCGTCGGGTGTATTGCCCGTCTTTTTGCCGTAGACCACGTTGGAAGTGATGGTGAGGATCGACCGGGTGGGCACGGCGTTGCGGTAGGTTTTGTGTTTGCGCAGCTCGGCCATGAAGGTCTGGACGAGTTCGACGGCGATCGCATCTACCCGGTCGTCATTGTTGCCGTACTTAGGAAAGTCGCCGTCGATGACGTAGTCTACGGCTAAGCCGCGATCGTCGCGCAGCACCCGCACTCGGGCGGGCTTGATGGCCGAGAGCCTGTCGGCCACCACCGACAGGCCCGCCATGCCGTAGGCCATGGTGCGCAGCACGTCGCGATCGTGCAGGGCCATCTCTAGCCGCTCGTAGCAGTACTTGTCATGCATGTAGTGGATGACGTTCATGGTGTTGGCGTAGGTCTTCGCCAGCCAGGCCATCATCTGCTGCTGGCGGGGCCACACCTCGGCGTAGTCGAGCACGTCGCCGGTAATGGGCGCGTAGGCCGGGGCTATTTGGTCGCCGGAGTGCTCGTCTTTACCGCCGTTGATGGCGTAGAGCAGGCACTTGGCCATGTTCACCCGCGCCCCAAAAAACTGCATCTGTTTGCCAATGCGCATGGCCGAAACGCAGCAGGCGATGCCATAGTCGTCGCCCCAGTAGGGCCGCATCAGGTCGTCGTTTTCGTACTGAATGGAGCTGGTTTGAATGGAGACCTCGGCGCAGTAGCGTTTGAAGGCATCGGGCAGCTGCTCAGACCAGAGCACCGTCAGGTTGGGTTCAGGGGCAGGGCCGAGATTGACCAGGGTGTGCAGCAGGCGGAAGCTGGTTTTGGTCACCAGGGGTCGCCCGTCGAGACCCATGCCGCCGATACACTCGGTCACCCAGGTGGGGTCGCCGCTGAACAGATCGCTGTAGTCAGGGGTGCGCAGAAACCGAACCATCCGCAGCTTCATCACAAAGTGGTCGATCAGCTCCTGGGCAGCGACTTCGCTCAGCCGTCCGGCCTGGAGATCGCGCTCAAAGTAGATGTCGAGAAAAGTGGAAACCCGCCCCAGGGACATGGCCGCGCCATTTTGCTCTTTGACCGCAGCCAGGTAGCCCATGTAGAGCCACTGCACCGCTTCTTTAGCGGTGGCGGCGGGGCGGGCTAGGTCGAGGCCGTAGGTGGTGCCTAGCTCCTTTAGCTCTTGCAGGGCTTTGATTTGCTCAGAAATCTCTTCGCGCAGATGAATAGTGGCTTCGTCGAGGGTGTCGAGTTCGAGGCTGGTTTTTTGGGCCTGCTTGTCGGCAATCAGGCGATCGCGGCATTCGCCTCAGCATCGACGACGTTGGCACCGGCTATTCTTCCCTCGGCTACCTGCAACATGTATCTGCAACATGATAGAGAGACAATCCGCCATTCCCTCCAGCGTGGCCGTTTCCTAGAGGGTGAAGGTCGATAGCAGGACTCTACCCCTGGACTTGGACCAGGTTTATGCATCGGAAGACTCGTTGGGGGGATAACGCCGTAGATTTTGGTTATGCCCCCTGAGGGATGAACCTGGGTGACCGAATCGTTAAGGTAAAGCTAACCGCAGTTACCCAGGTACTTGTATGACCGACCTACCCAAGCCAATTGAAAATCTGCCCGAAAAGGCCGAAGAGATGGCTAACCAAGCCAAGAATCAGGTGGAGAGGCTGCCTCAGCAGGCGGAAAATGCCTCCGCTCAAGTTGCTGAGCAAATTGAGTCGGTCAAATCTAAAATTACCCAGCCGCTGCCAACTCCTCCCGAGATGTCAAAGCTTCAGGCACCGCCGGAAGAATTGCTCAAGCGGTTGAACTGGGGCGAACCAGCGCTGACCATTATCGATGTGCGCAGCCGCGCAGCCTTTAATGAAGAGCGGATCACTGGCGCTGTACCGATTCCCGCCGACCAAATTCTCCAAGGCGTTGAATCGTCTTTAGAGTATGCGCGCGACATTTACCTCTACGGCGATAGCAACGAAGCCGCTGCCGAAGCCGCCAGTCAACTCCGCCAGGCTGGCTACATCAACGTTGCCCTGGTTAAAGGTGGGCTACCCGCCTGGAAATCTATTGGTGGCTCTACTGAAGGTTCTAAAGCCTTTGCTTCTCCCGCTAGATCTTAGAATTTGGCTCGAAGATTTAGCCCAATTCAGCACCTGTTGGGGTCTGGTAAATCTCGTCTAGCTTGAAACCTGGAGTTCCCCTCACCCTAAATCCCTCTCCCTGAGGAGATGGACTTTGAAGGTTTCTTATGGCTTCCCGTCTCCTTTGGAGACGCTTCGCGAACGTCCTCTGGGAGAGGGGCTGGGGGGCAGAACTACGCTTCTCAACGTGGACTTGGTTTAGTCTGACTGGCAGCCCCATTAGTCCATCGTCGGGTGGGCCGATGGGGCTGCTGTCGTTGAGCATTTACAGGTAACGTCAGCTCAACCCAGGCTTTGGCTTCACATTCGCCGGGTCAAAAATACCCTTAGGAATGATGCCGTGGACGCCCCAGTTGCCGTCTACCACCTGGGTAATAGCAAAGTCGGCTCCGACGGTAATCAGCGAAAACGCTTCGTCTTCACTCAGATTCATGCCGTTCATCAAGAAGTCGCGCAGTTTGGCTGAGCTATCTTTCAGCGCCGGGTCGAGGGAAGACAGGGTGTAGATTTCGCTCTGGGCGTCTTCCCCTAGGGCTTCGAGATAATTGGGGTAGGTAAAGCCGTGGACAATCCACGAGTCGGGGGTTTCAAGCAGCGGGTAGTTGACCCCTTCGAGAATGGTGCCCGCCAGATTGGCCTGCTTGTGCAGCACAAACTGAAACACCCCCGTGATCGAGGTTTCAATCGCGGTGCCATCTAATTCTGAATCGCCTTGGGAGGCGTGGGCATCGCCGCCAGAGAATAGGGCACCGGGTACCGCTATGGGGTAGTACATGGCGGTGCCGATGGCGATGTTGCGGTTGTCAATGTTGCCGCCAAAGTAGCTGGGCGGAATGGAGTCAACCACCTCGGCCTCGCTGGGGGCAACGCCCATGGAACCCAGGTGCAGCCGTAGAGGAACCTTCACGCCCTCCAGGGTTTCGCCAATTTCGTCCACGGTGTCGTGGTCAACGATGATGCCGGGGTAGTCGATAGTTTCGTGGACGGTGCCGTCGGGGGTGGTCTGGGGCGTCCATTTATAGCGATAGACGGCGGTGGCGTAGTCTAGCTCACCCGTGGCATCCATCTCGTAGAGGGTGATCACTTCGCGCGGTTTGGGGTCTTCTTTGTGATTGTCGTACTGAAAGCCCCACCAGGCGGCGGCGTTAGAGCCGTAGGTTTTGCTGGGGTCGGTGCCGCTGGGCCGCAGCTTGAGATCGACCATGCGCACCTCCAGCAGGTCGCCAGGCTCGGCACCGCACACATAGACCGGGCCAGTGAGAATGTGGACGCCGGGGCCGCGATCGCTCACCGTCTTTTCTTCCGCCGTCCAGTTATAGATCGCCTCGATCGCCGGGTCGCCCGCAATCATGCGATCGTAGTCATCCCCTGCGTGGTGGGTGATGGTTTCAAGGGTGACGTAATCTTGGGAATTGACCGAAATAATCGGGGCCAGATTCTTGCTGTAGAAGCCCCAGTGGATGGTTTCGGGGCTGGCGGCCACCTGGTAGTGGCGGGGGCTGGCGGTACTGGCACCGCAGCTAGTGGGCACGGTGCTTTCGAGGGGTGGCACCGCCGCACTGGCCTGGCCCATGCCCGTGGGTAGTAAGCTGGCCCCAAAACAGAGCACGACCGTAGTGATGAACAACGATGGCCAGATTTTTGACCACCGTTTTCTACGATTTTCAGACATTTTAAGTCTCCTTAGAGGATTAGTGACCATAAACCTCACTCATAGTTCTGCATCAGGTGACTGGCTTCTGTATACTGAGAAACCTAATTTTTTCCAATCGGAACAAAGGGCAGTTTTGTCGAACCGCTCTGCCCCGCCAGGAAACCCTGAGCAGCCAGAAACCCAGTTTCTTTTGTGCTGCCCAGCGAGACTGTGTGTGGCCTCAGAAACCCGGTTTCCTAAAATCCCTAGGGCAGACAGTCCATGTAGTTCTCCATGTCCCAGTTGCTGGTGGTGGCCAAAAAGCGAATCCACTCGTCGCGCTTATACTCGTCGAAGAGGCGATACATCTCCCCCGACAGCGCCGACTGAATCACCTCGTCACTGGCCAGAGCATCTAGCGCTTCACCGAGAGACATAGGCAGTTTTTTCACCTTTTTGCCGCTTTCCATCGCCTCGTAGATGTTGCGCTGTTCCGGCTCGCCGGGGTCGAGCTGGCGGCTGAGGCCGTCGTCAAAGGCTTTGAGAATGGCGGCGGCCATCAAATACGGGTTCACCATCGAGTCAACGGCGCGATACTCAAAGCGACCGGGGGCCGACACCCGCAGGCCACAGGTACGATTTTGGTAGCCCCAGTCAGAGTAAACCGGTGCCCAAAAACCCGCATCCCACAGGCGGCGGTAGGAGTTGACCGTCGAGCAGCCGATCGCCGTCAGCGCGGGCAAGTGCTCGATCACGCCGCCAATGCAGTGCAGCCCCACCTGACCCGGAATTCGGCGCGACACGCCCTCTTCGGGCATAAACGTGTTCTCGCCGCCCTGGTGATAGGTAAAGTTGCCCTCTAGCCCCGGCAGGCTCTCAAAGCCAAACCGTTTAATCGCCGTATCGCCGCCCCGCCACAGCGATAGGTTGTGGTGGCAGCCCGAGGCCGAGACCCCCATAAACGGCTTCGACATAAAGCAGGCAATCAGGTTAAACTCGCGGGCTACCTGGGCGCAGATTTGGCGGTAGGTGGTGAGGCGATCGCAGGTCCTAGCCGCATCATCAAACATAAAGTTGAGTTCCAGCTGCCCCGGCGCATCCTCATGGTCGCCCTGGATCATGTCTAGACCCATGGCCCGCCCATACTCAATGACGCGCAAGAATACCGGGCGCAGTTCTTCAAACTGGTCGATGTGGTAGCAGTTGGGCTTAGTCACACCGCCGTCGGGCTTGCCGTCGGGGCCTTTTTTCAGCCACATCATCTCTGGCTCGCAGCCGTGGCGCAGCTGTAGCCCGTGCTTTGCTTGAAACTCGGCGTGAATGCGCTTCAGGTTGCCGCGACAGTCGCCCGTGAGAAAGGCCGCCGCATCGACCTCTTCTTCGCGATTGCGGAAGCAGACGCAGTAGACCCGCGCCACCCGCTTATCCCACGGCAGTTGGCAAAAGGTTTCGGGGTCGGGGATGGCGACCAATTCTGCCGCTTCGGGGCCGTAGCCCACATACTGGCTGTGGCGGTTCATCGCCAGGTTAACGGTGGCCCCGTAGACCAGCTGAAAGCCATTTTCGGCGGTGGTTTCCCAATAGTCGGCGGGGATGCCTTTGCCGACAACGCGCCCGGTGACAGAGACAAATTGGTAATAGATGTACTGAATGCCCAGTTCGTCAATTTTGGCCCGCACCTGCTTGACCAGCTCATCGCGCCCCTCGGCGACGACGTAGCGCTCTAGATCCGTTGAGGTGTCAACCCGTGTAAGCACTCCAGTCACCGTGAGACCTCCTAGTTGTGTAGCTCGGCTTGCCGCGCGACGTTTTGCAGCGCGGCTTGTAGCGCGGCGGGAATGGTCTTAGTAAAGCCAACTTGTTATGACAAGTTTGTATCGTTCGATACGACGCTGACGATTGCCCCAGGACTGCACCATGCCCAGGTTAGCCACCAGGCTGCTCCGCTGGGCGATCGCAGTTGCAAGACCTGTAGCGCCCATGGTGCTTAGTTCCAAGCCTGAACGCTAAAAACCCTAGCCCCAGGGTACGGAATCCTGGGGCTAGGGCTTTCATCTCTAATTCATATCAACTCTAGCGGCGAAAGTCGGTCGGCCCCGCATAGTTCGATAGCTCGGCTAAGCGGGCCAAACTCTGGGTGCCCGCGTAAAACTCGCCGTCGATCTCCCAGCTTGGGAAGCCCGTAATCTGCGGCTTAGCGCGACACAGCTCTGTCTGAGAGTTTTGCCCGTCCTCCGCGCACTCCACAGCATTGAGTGCGGCGGTAGCTTCGGCCCCAAATAGCTGCTTTTGGTCGTGGCAGTGGGGGCACCACCAGGCGGCATACATGACCGCGCCAATCTCGTTGAGGTGGTTGGCGAGGGCGACTTCGGCGGGGCCAGAGGCCGTGGTAATCGGTGGCCCCACCTGCCCCGCCACATCTCCGCCAGGGCTACCTCCGGCATCGATGGGGGCGTAGACCGCTAGGGTGGCGGTGATGGTCAGCACGCCGACAATAAAGCCCATAAAGGCCAGCTTGCCCAGGTCATCCCAGCTGTTGCCCAGCAAAATGATCACAAACATGGACAGGGCAAACAGCGCCGAGCCGATGCAGTAGGGGCAGACGGCCTGTAGCTCAAAGGCCAGCACCGTCATCAGGTAGCCGCTAAACACCAGCATGGTGGTGGCCAGCAAAAACATCAGCGGCCAGGTCCAGGCTTCGAGTTTTTGGCGCAGGGGCTTGTTTTGGTCGGCGTTGACCAGCAGGGGGGCGATCGCCATCACCAGCATGGTGCCGTAGGCCAAAAAGCCAAACAGCGTCAGGGGTAGGCCAAATACCGTGCCCCAGGGGCTAGAGAGCACGCGATCGCAGCCCTCTGTGGGGCAGGTGCCATCTCCCAACAGCTTGCCAAGGGTCAGGTAGCCAGTGCCCAGGGCACCGATTAGGGCAATGCCCGCCACCAGCCAGCGCGACCAGCGATGAATCCAGCGGCTCTCTTGACGACGACGTCTCATGATGCGTCTCTCTTCCACAGTGGTTGACCTAAGCGATTGACCTAAACTCTGCTACAGCTTACGACGGTGAAGTATCCCCATCGGTTCAGTGTCTATATTAGTGCCTCGACCTCGGGGTAGGCCGCAACCCGCTAGGGGGCAACCATGGTCGGCATGGTTAGAGTGCCCTCTAGGGCCTGCAAACCTTCCTGCATCGCCTCTACAAACTGCCCTACGCGAATCGGGTCAATGGGTTGATTAATGTCGCCATGGCGCTTGAGCGAGCTAGCCACAATCACGCCGTCGGCGGCTTTCATCAGGGTGCCAATGTTCTCCCAGTCGGCCCCGCTGCCGATGAACACGGGGCGATCGCCCGCCGCCGCCTTGGCCAACTCCAGATCTTCTAGGCTGGGGGGGCTACCAGTGGCCCAGCCCGAGAGAATAATGCCGTCGGCCATGCCCCGGTGAATCGTCTCCTGGACGGCGGTGGTGAGGTTGGGCGACCCCAGGGGGCGGGCGTGCTTGACCAGCACGTCGGCCAAAATTTTCACAGAGCTGCCCAGCTCTTTGCGGTAGCGCAGCAGGTCGTAGGCACAGCCCTCGATCAGGCCCTGGTCGGTGGCCATCACCCCGGTCAGTACGTTGACTCGAATGAATGCGGCCCCGGTGCAGGTGGCGATCGCCAGGGCGCTGCGGGCATCGTTGCGCAGCACGTTGAGACCGATGGGCACCGTAATTAGGGTTTGCAGGCGCTGCACCACCAGACCCATGGCGCTGACCACCGCCGGGTCTACCTGCCCTTTGGTGAAGGGTGCGTCAAAAAAATTCTCTACAATAATGCCGTTTACACCGCCCGAGGCCAGGGCCGTAGCCTCTTGCTCGGCGCGGTCAATCACGGCCTGGAGGTTGCCCTGCCAGCGGTGAGACGTGGGCAAGGGCAGCAGGTGCAGTACCCCAATGACCGGGTTGCGGGTGTTAAAGACTTCAATTAAGTCCACGTGATTTTGCCTGGACTCGCCTAACGTACAGAACTATAGATTGACCCAGTCTGCCGCAGCGAACCCAGGCCCAACCTAACCCTATCAGCATATCAATCCCTGGGACGCCATTTGAGACACCCCTGCTTTTGTGTTGTATTATTTATGAGTGTTAATTTGTATTGCCCCCTGGTGCCATTGGCCAAAAGATTTGCTGGGCAATTCGTCAACACAGGATTGATGGATGCCTAAGCGCTGAGAGATAAAAACACCATGGGGCTAAAGCCAACGGTCGCGTTCAATCATTTGGGCTGCGAGAAAAACCGAGTCGATACCGAGCACATGCTCGGTCTGCTGGTGCAGGCGGGCTACCAGGTCGACACCAACGAAGAACTGGCCGACTATGTGGTGGTCAACACCTGTAGCTTCATTGAAGAGGCGCGGGAAGAGTCGGTGCGCACTCTAGTTGAGCTGGCCGCCGCCAAAAAGAAGGTGGTGATTACTGGCTGTCTAGCCCAGCATTTTCAAAACGAGCTGCTCGAAGAAATTCCTGAGGCTGTGGCCCTGGTGGGCACCGGCGACTACAACCGGATCGTCGAAGTGATCGAGCGGGCCGAGGCTGGCGAACGGGTAAAGATTGTCTCTCCCGAACCCACCTACATCGCCGATGAAACCGTGCCCCGCTACCGCACCACGGCCTCCAGCGTGGCCTACCTGCGGGTGGCGGAGGGCTGCGACTACCGCTGTGCCTTCTGCATCATTCCGCACCTGCGGGGCAATCAGCGATCGCGCACCATTGAGTCGATCGTGGCCGAGGCTCACCAGCTCGCCGCCGAAGGCGTGCAAGAGCTGGTGCTGATCTCCCAGATCACCACCAACTACGGCATGGATCTCTACGGCAAGCCCCGCCTGGCCGAGCTGCTGCGGGCTTTGGGCGAGGTCGATGTGCCCTGGGTGCGCATGCACTACGCCTACCCCACCGGCCTCACCCCAGCGGTGATCGCCGCCATCCGCGAAACCCCCAACGTGCTGCCCTACCTAGATTTACCCCTCCAGCACTCCCACCCTGAGGTGCTGCGGGCCATGAATCGCCCCTGGCAGGGGCAGGTCAACGACGACGTGATCTACCGCATCAAAGAATCGCTGCCCGAGGCAGTGCTGCGCACTACTTTTATTGTGGGTTTCCCCGGCGAAACCGAGGCCCACTTTGAGCACCTGCTGGCATTTGGGGATCGCCACCGGTTTGACCACGTTGGGGTGTTTAGCTTCTCTGCCGAGGAGGGCACCCCCGCCTACAGCCTGCCGCACCAGGTGCCGATGGCGGAGCGCGATCGCCGCCGCGAAAGCCTGATGCTGGCCCAGCAGCCCATTGCCTGGGCGCACAACCGCGCCCACATTGGTCGCACAGTCGATGTGCTGATTGAGCAGGAAAACCCCTCCCAAGGCATGGCGATCGGGCGATCAGCCCGCTTTGCCCCCGAGGTGGATGGCCTGGTCTACGTCACTGGCACCGCCCCGCTCAATCAAATTGTGCCCGTCACCATTACCGCCGCCGACACCTACGACCTGTTTGGTGAAGTGGCCACGGTACCCTCGGCTGAGCCGGCGCTGAGCCTCTCCCATTAATTCTCGACTAATTCGACTAATTCGACCGACCCTTTTGTTTACCGTTCCGAGGAACCATCATGACCTTATCGTTTACCAGCCTGGGATTGTCTGAAGCCCGCGTCAAGCACCTAGAAAACATGGGCTACGCAGAACCCACAGCCATTCAGGCCGAGGCCATTCCCCACCTGCTCTCGGGACGCGACCTAATTGGCCAAGCCCAGACCGGCACCGGCAAAACCGCCGCCTTTGCTCTGCCACTAATGGAGCAGCTCGATGCCAGCAACCCCGCTGTGCAGGTGTTGGTGCTCACGCCCACCCGCGAACTGGCCATGCAGGTGTGCCAGGCCATGCGCGGTTTTCGAATTGACGGTCGCCCCAAAGTATTGGCCATCTACGGTGGCCAGTCGATTGATCGCCAGCAAGAGCAGCTGCGTCGCGGCACCCAGATTGTGGTAGGCACCCCTGGGCGCGTGCTCGACATGCTCAATCGGGGCAGCCTGTCGCTGCAAAGCCTGGGCTGGCTGGTGCTCGACGAAGCCGACGAAATGCTCAACATGGGTTTCATCCAAGACGTCGAGAAGATTCTCAGCAAGGCCCCCAGCAACCGCCAAACGGCCTTTTTCTCCGCCACCATGGCTCCCGCCATTCGCGAGCTAGCCACCAAGTTTCTCCAGTCTCCGGTCACGGTGACGGTGCAGTCGCCCAAGGCGTCGCCCCAGCAGATTCAGCAGGTGAGCTACATCGTGCCCCGGGGGTGGAGCAAGGTACGCGCACTTCAGCCCATTCTCGAGCTAGAAGACCCTGAAACCGCGATTATCTTTGTGCGCACTCGCCGCACGGCGGGCGATCTCACCCGCCAACTCCAGGCGTCGGGCTATAGCGTCGATGAGTACCACGGCGACCTCAGCCAGTCCCAGCGCGAGCGGCTGATGCTGCGCTTTCGTCAGCAGCAGGTGAAGCTGGTGGTGGCCACCGATATCGCCGCTCGCGGTCTGCACGTCGATGACCTCACCCACGTGATCAACTTCGACATGCCCGACGCCATGGAGAGCTACGTGCACCGCATTGGCCGCACCGGGCGAGCGGGCAAAAAAGGTGTGGCTATTTCCCTGGTTACGCTCCTAGAGAAGTATAAGCTGCGGCAAATTGAGCGCCACACCAAGCAGCCCATGACCCTAGTCAAAATTCCCACCCGGGCTGAGATCGCGGCGCGTAATCTAGAGCGTCTGCGCAGCCAGGTGCGCGAAGCCATCACCAGCGAGCGGCTGGCGTCGTTTTTGCCGATTGTGTCTCAGCTCAGCGAAGAGTATGACCTGCGCACCGTGGCCGCTGCCGCCCTGCAAATGGCCTACGACAAGACCGTGCCTGCCTGGCAGCGGGAGCACCACAGCAGCGAGCCTGAGGAGAGCAGTAGCCCCATGCCCAAGCAGCGCAAAGGCTCGACTGAACCACGCCAGGTGAGTAAAGCCAAAAAAGAGTAAGGAGATCTCCAGAAAAGAAGATACCACCAGGTAGGGGCGCAGAGCCTGCGTCCTTAGGAGGCGGCAAAATCCTTGGGTATTTTCGTTGCCAAAATTGTCCTAAAGCCAAAGAGTAAAGGCTCGGTAGAAGAGTCTGAGCTACGGTGGACGTTAGCTAACGTTTCTATACCTCCAGTTGCGTTTGATTGCGTATGCCAGCACACAGCAGCTCTGCTAGGGCATCCTAAGATTAGGAGAAGATCAGGTTAACCCTGGCCCACGGGAGGTAACCGCTATGTTGGTGATAATGACCGACAACCAACTCATCTCGCCCCAGGCGGTGTGCAGCAGCTGCCTGATGGCTGACCGCCACGGTCAGCCCCGCTGGCATCAGGGAGTGCTGCGCTGTGGCCGCCAAGTAGCTAGCCTAGATCAGGTTAAGTCGATTCAGTTTGAGTGCCAGATGGGCTTTCGGGTTGCCGATATCGAATAGAGCTTTGAGCAGGCCCCAGGACTGTACCAAGTCCAGATCGGAATCTGTAATTTGCCCAGGCACCACTCCAATTCTGAACTTGGATTGTGTTGGGCTAGTCTTGTTTGGACTATCTAGGGCGATCTCGGCAGCCAGAGATTTACGATATGGTAGGGCTATAGCCTGTTAACCCTTAGCCTATTGTCTGGAGAGACCCCATGACCTGGAGCAGTTCCCCTAACCCCACCATTCTGGATCGTATTTTTGCGGCCCTGCCCTACATTTTACCGATTACTGCGGGTCTGCCCTACGGTATTCAGCTCATTAACCAATTTCCGGTGTTCGGGTTTTTACTGCTGCCCCTATCGCCGCTGATTAAGCTTTATGGCACCCTAGAGAGCACGATTCCTTTCTTTGGGCTAATCGTGTTCTTTGCCTTGATCTTGCTGGTAGTGCGCAACGAGAATATCAGCCGCTTTATTCGTTTCAACACCATGCAGGCGATTCTGCTCAGCATTATTCTGGCGGTTTTCGGCCTCATTCTTAGCCTGCTTGACCCCAGCGTGTTTGGGGCGCTGCTGTTTAGCACCCTCTCTAACGTGCTGTTCTTGGGCATGCTGATTGCGGTGGGCTTTTCTTTGGTGCAAACCTTTCGGGGCCTCTATGCCGAAATTCCTACTATTTCTGAAGCGGTTCACATGCAGGTGCGCTAGTTCTGGCAGGATAAATTTTGGCCCCGGTCTTGGCCCGATAGGGTTTGGCCCTAGCTTTCGCTCTGGGGCCGCAGGGCTACCGAATTGGTGAGGCCACCAATGCCCTCAATTTCGACCCTGACCTGGTCGCCTACGCTCAGCGGGCCAACTCCGGCTGGGGTGCCGGTTAAAATTATGTCGCCGGGCAGCAGGGTCATGATGGCGCTAATGTAGGCTACCAGGTAGTCGGGGCCATAGGTCATGGTTTCGATGGAGGCCGACTGCACGGGGATGGTCTGGTTGTTGATAAAGGTCTGAAGCCGCGCGTCGGGGCTAATTTCTCGCACGATCCACGGGCCGAGGGGGCAAAAGGTGTCGAACCCTTTGGCTCGGGTCCACTGGCTGTCATGATTTTGCAGATCGCGGGCGGTAATGTCGTTGGCGATGGTGTAGCCCCAAATTTTGGCTCGAGCGGCTTCTTTAGGTACGTGGGTGCAGCGATCGCCAATTACCACCGCCAGTTCGCCTTCGTAGTCGACCTGGGTAGACTGGGCTGGGTAGTAGATCGGTGCCCCAGAGGCTATGACTGTCGTGGAGGGTTTGATAAACAGCAGCGGCTCGGGGGGAGTGGTGGTGCCCATTTCGGCGGCGTGGTCAGGGTAGTTTTTGCCCACGGCTACCACCTTAGACGGGGCGCAGGGGGCCAACAGCCCATAGCTCTCTGGGGATAGCTCCATAGCGGTGGGCTGCCCCTGAAGCCACGGCGGCGCATCTAGCACCTGCACGCTACGATCAGCGCGCAGCAGCCCGTAGTGCAGCTGTCCGGTTTGAGATTGAACCCTAACGTAGCGTTGCGCCATAATTTTCTAACTCTTGGCCTGCCAATTTCTTGGTATGATTATAGATCCTTGTCTTTACGCCAATACCTGGGCATGGGTAAGCAGGCGGTGATGATTCGCCAACAGCGTTTATTTATGCTCATTTTTGGCTACTAAAGGCCATTCTGTCCACAAGGAGTTTTCATGACAGCTTACATGTACGAAACCATGTACATCCTGCGGCCCGATCTCAATGACGAGGCCATTGATGCCACCATTGGCAAATATCAGACCATGCTAAAAGACCAGGGTGCCTCTATTCTGGAGACCCAGCACCGGGGTAAGCGCCGCCTGGCCTACGAGATTGACCGCCACCGTGAGGGCATCTATATTCAGATGAACTACACCGGGCCTGGGGGAGCGATCGCCCCCCTAGAGCGAGCCATGCGCCTCAGCGAAGAGGTGATTCGTTTCTTGACCGTCAAGCAAGAGTCTGACGAACCTCTGCCCGAGGAGGTTGAAGAACCCGCTGAAGCGGTTGCCGCCACCGCCACCGCCACCGATACCGCCACCGATACCGCCACCGCTACCGCTACCGCTACCGCTACCGAGGAAGGCTAAACGCCCCTGGTAGAGATCTTCCTGGCGAGATCTCTGATTGCCGCTGCTCAATCTGTCCCAGGGCAAGACTGAGCAGCGGCATTTCACGTTGGGGCACCTGCCTAAATCGGGTGTGCCAACTTTTCCCACAGGTGCTATAAATTAGCAGCAGCTCATCCTGACGGGCCTGAGCTTTGTGAGAGTGGCCCTGGCTGTTAGTTCAGACCGTTTCTGGTCGGATGTGTGATGCAAGTCATCGCTGAAATAGGATGGTTTAGTCTTTGGGGCATCGAGGTAATCGATTAATTGTTGGTGTGGGAGTAGTCTTGTGACGCAGTCTTCATATACAGACGTGAACGAGCAGCAGGCGGAAATTGCCCGGCTTGAGTCTGAGCTAGCTATTCGTGACCAGCTCGTGCAGCAGCTATCTCAAGAGCTGTTTCGCCTAGTCAAGGGCAACGCCGGGTTTGTGCCCAGCCCAGAGGTGTCTGAGCAGCACCAGGCCGAAATGACCGCCCTGCGCGACCAGCTGCGAGGGGTTGAGAAGCAAATTGATTTTTACCAGGGCCAGCTCGAAGAGCGCGATAGCGAGGTTCTACAGCTGCGGCAAACGGTGCAGGAACTCACCGATCGCACCCGCATGCTCGAACAGGTGGTGCAGGAGCTGCCTACGGTCTACCGCCAGAAGTTTGCCGATCGCATGGCCGCTGTCAAGCAGCGGGTGGCCGAAATTCAGCGCGAAAACCGTCAGCTCCAGGCAGAGCTACAGAGCGTGAGCTATCGGTTGGCAATGCGCACCCGCCGCAGTCACCGTCTCGAGCTGCCAGCCCTAGAGCAGGATGGCTTAGACGGCATTTCTCTGCCCTCCTTCTAGGCAAGCCGCTCACTCTTTCGTCTGCCCCACCACGTAGGCAAACGGCACATCTTGCAGACTGCCGGTATACACCAGCGCCCGGTGCAGCATGGCGGCCACCTCGGCCCGACTGGCGGGCTGGTTGGGGGCCAGGGTCTCTAGGTTAGGATAGTTAACTACTAAGCCCGCCTCCGTGGCGGCAACTAGCTGACGGGTGGCCCAGGGCGGCACCTGGGCGCGATCGCTGTAGGGGGCCAGCGCGGCAGCAGCGCCACTGCTCGATTTCAGCATTAGCCCGTTGGCGAGAGCCGCAATTACTTGAATGCGGCTAACGGTCTGATCGGGCAAAAATACGCCGTCGGCGTAGCCGCTAAGAAAGCCCATCTGCACTGATTTTTGCACGCTGCCGTAGGCCCAGTGGGTTGAGGGTAGATCGCCATAGAGATTTTTTTCCGGCGCTTGGGAGCGATCTTGGGGAAAGTCAACCAACCGCGCCACCTGGGCGGCAAACTCTGCCCGAGTCATGGAGTCGGCGGGGCGAAAGCTGCTGTCGGGGAATCCCACGACTAGATCTCGCTGGGCCAGATCTGCCAGCAGGGGCCAGGCCCAGTGGCCACTGTCTAAATCAATGAAGTTTGGCTGAGCCTGCACCACCGGGAGGTCGGGCCAAGCCTGCTGAGGCGGTAGGGGCTGAGGCAGTGCCAGGGGCGGCACCGTCAGGGGCTGGCTGCGGCGACGGCTAAGCCGAGCCTGTAGGCTGTTGCCCTGGGGCTGAGAGAGCACTGGGGTGAGAAAGACTCCGTCCTCGGCGGGGCGTTTGCCTGTCCAGGAGGCTAGGGCGATACCGGTTGCCATCGCCAGCAGACAGGTGAGCATCAGCTGGTGCCATCGACGGCTAAGCAATGCCTTGATCTGAAATATAGATCGACGGGGGCGAAACAACGGGGGCATTGGGGCAGGATAGGCTGCTGCTACACTGGGACAGGAACTCAGCCAAAATATTGACTGAGCTTGCCCACTATGATAATTCTTGCTTGGGGTTTGAGCCGGAGCAAGTCTGGCAGAGCCCACAGAAAGCACCGCAGCGGCTGGTTGCGATCAGCATCGGTTACGTCAACATTCATTTGTCACACACTGGTTTGAGAGTAATGGTGAAGGGGAGACTACAACGTCGAGCGGCCATGGCTGCGATCGCAACCACGACTACCCTGATGGGTTTAGTCGCTCTGGGCTATGGCCAGCAGCCTAGGGGCGTGGCCCAGGCCACCCACGGTCAGGCCGCGGCGGCATCAACGGCCCCAAACCAATCGGCCTACTATGCTCCTAAGGCCGATACCTTGCTCAACGGCGTGCTAGCGCCCATCAGCTCTCTGCGGGTAATGAAGCGGGCCATTGCCCTGGCCCCTGGTGTCGATATCGACACCGTGCCCACCCTGGCACTACTGGCAGAACCTCTTAAAACCACCGGGTTAGGCCCCATTCGCGTGGGCATGACGCTAGGTAAACTCCGGGCCAAGGGGCTAACCCCCGTGATGATCGATGAAGCCAGCAGCGGCGAATGCCGGTATTACCGCATCCAAGACCACAGTGAACCCATTGGCGTGATGGTCATCAACGACAAAGTGCTGCGCGTTGATGTGTGGCCAGGCAGCTTTACCACCACCCGCAGCGGTATCAGAATCGGCTCCACCGAGCGGGATTTGGTGCGGGTCTATGGCCAGCAGCTGGAGGCGACGGCTAACCCAGTCACGTTGGGCAAGACCGTAGTATTTACCCCCAAAGATCCGGGTGAAGACGTGTTTCGTCTGGTGTTTGAAACCGACGACCAGGGGCGGGTCACTCAGTTTCGCTCGGGGCAGTTTCCGGCGGCGACCTGGGCTGAGGGTTGCGGGTAGGCGGTGTTGGCCGCCTTCCACTAGCTCAGGCACCGGATGGCTTCTAGCATGCCTCGGGCTTTATTGAGGGTCTCTTGGTACTCTGTCTCAGGCACTGAGTCGGCTACTAGCCCAGCCCCGGCCTGCACGCTGACGGTGTGCCCCCCCTCAGGCCGCGATCGCACCACCATGGTGCGAATGGTAATCGCCGTATTGAGCTGTCCCTCAAAGTCGTAGTGGCCGTAGACCCCAGAGTAGGGGCCACGGCGGCAGGGTTCTAGCTCGTGGATGATCTGCATGGCGCGGATCTTGGGTGCGCCGCTGACGGTGCCCGCCGGGAAGCAGGCCTTAAGCAAATCCCAGGCGGTTTTGCTGGGGCTGAGGCGGCCCACCACGTTACTGACGATGTGCATGACGTGGGAGTAGCGCTCGATCACCATCAGCTCATCGACCTGCACAGTGCCGCTGAGGCAGACCCGACCCAGGTCATTGCGGCCCAGATCCACCAGCATGACGTGCTCGGCCCGCTCCTTGGGGTCAGCTAGTAGGTCTTGTGCGTAGGCGTTGTCTTCGGCGGCGGTTTGACCGCGCGGGCGAGTGCCAGCGATGGGGCGCACCGTGGCCACCTGGGGCTGGCTGGGATCGTCGGCTAGGGTGGCCTTGACCATGACCTCGGGGCTAGAGCCAATCAGTTGCCAGTCGTGGAAATTGAAGTAGGCCATATAGGGGGAGGGGTTGATCTGCCGCAGGGAGCGGTACAGGTCAAAGGGGTCGCCCGCGTAGGTGGTGTCGAGCCGCTGGGAGATCACCACCTGAAAGATGTCTCCGGATTGAATGTGGCCCTTGGCCCGCTCGACGCCAGCACAAAACTCTGCGGGGGTGCGATTGCTGCGGTAGGCTACCGGGGCTGCCTGGCTGCGCGGGTGCCAGGGCAGGTTGGCCTGCTCGGCGGTCAGGGGTAAAGTCAGCTTGTGGAGCAGCTGGTGGACGCGATCGCACGCCCCCTGATACGCCCCCTGTAGATCTGTCGCTGGATCGCGCAGGTCAGCGTAGGCGACGGCCCAGATTTTGCGCTGCACCTGGTCAAAAATCAGCAGGCTATCCACCTGCATCCACAGCCCGTCGGGCAGGTCGTCGGGGCCGGGCGGGTAGATCGGCACCGTCGGCTCAATCCAGCGGATCAGCTCGTAGCCCCAAAAGCCAAATAGCCCGCCAATGTCGGGGGGCAGGGCCGGCAGCTTGACCGGGTGGTAGGGGGCCAGGCAGTGGGTCAGGGTATCGAAGGGGTTGCCCTGGTGCTCAATGACGGTGCCGTCGCGGTGGGTCTGGGTAGAGCGATCGCCCCGGTTTTCTAGCACCCACAGCGGGTCGCAGCCCAAAAAACTATAGCGGCCCAGGCTTTCGCCCCCCTCAACCGACTCCAGCAAGAAGCTGTAGGGCTGGCCCGCACACACCTTGTACCAAGCCGATACGGGGGTGTCTACATCGGCCAGCCACTCTTGGTAGACCGGCACAAAGTTGCCCTGGGCGGCGGAGGTCTTAAATTGCTCAAAGTCGGGGAAAATCATGGCCATTATTCTATAACTGGGCCGCAGAAAACGCGATCATCCAAACAATCTTTTCACCCATCGCTGGCTGTCTCTAAGTAGCCGAGTCTAATTAACTGTAAGAAAGGAGTTTGGGGGCTGCGCCCCCAGGCAGGGGGGGGTAACCCCCTCCACCCCCACCAGCATCTTCTATTTAATCGCTCCCACCTACTTAGGGATTGGCAAGAAAATAAGGTACCAACTGCCATCTTGCCTATTGGTGCATTGCTGCGCGAATGCACCCTACAGTGATCAATGCTCTCGGCACTTTATTTAGGCGCACGTCCCTTATTGCACGCAGCAAAAGGGGCATAGCCGAAACTACGCCCCTCACAACAGCCACAGTCAAAACGTGGCAGATTGCCCCAGCCTACACTTCGTAGGTAGCCTTACCGCTAAATTTGATAGTAGCGGGGTCGGGGTTGGCCCCAATGTTGCGGGCTACGCTGCCCACAATCCCACGACCTTCGTTCACCTTCTCGGGGAAGACGCCGTCGGCGGGGTGCAGATACTGGGTCTCACCGCTGGGGTAAACGCGGTAGATCTTGTAGTCTTCGATCTTGGGCTTAAATTTATTGCGCAGCTGTCTACCCAGGGCCAGGCACTGCTCTTTGCGGGCCAGATACAGCAGGTTTTCGCCTTCGTTCATAAAGGCCACCCCGCCCGTAGGCATTTCAAAAATCTGCTTCTTAGAGCTAGTCCAGGTGATGGCGTATTTTTCTTCGACCTGGGCTTTGGTGAGGAGGCCGCCGGTGCTGCCTCCAAAAATAGGTGTTTGACCTGTCAGCGTTTCAGTCATGAAGTCCTATCTCTCAACCACTTAAATGGGCGTTTGATGGGCATCGTATCATCGCGAGAGTGGGGGGTAATACCGATTGTTGAGGAAGTGTAACAGTTCTTCAGGTAAGGGCTGGAAGTCTTGATGAAAAAACGGTTCTGTCCAGCGCTCAAAATTTCGGGTTTGGAGGGCAGACGGTATGCGGCGCCCGGTGAGGCCGTATACCGCAAACCGTTTACCTGATACCCGCTCTTCGTTCCCTACGCCGACCAGGGATTTTGGAAGTCGGCATATAGCGTCAGCCCACCGTCGATGTAGAGGGTTTGCCCGGTGATGTAAGCGGCCTCATCGGAGGCGAGAAAGGCCACGGCGGCGGCCATCTCTTCACTGGTGCCCGCTCGGCCCATGGGAATGTGGCTTTCGACTTCGGCTTGTTTCTCGGGGTCTTCGGTCCATTCTTCATTGATCGGGGTGACGGTGGCCCCAGGGCCAATGCCGTTGACTCGAATGCCCTGGGCGGCGTATTCCAGGGCCAGGGTTTTGGTCATGTTGCCCATGCCGCCCTTGCTGATGGAGTAGCTCAGGTACTGGGGCCGGGGAATAATTTCGTGGACGCTGGAGATATTGATGATGCTGCCGGGCCGGTTGTGGGCCAGCAGGTGTTTGATGGTTTCGCGGGCGCACAGGTAAGCCCCCCGCAGGTTGACCCCCAGCACCCAGTCAAAGCTGTCGACGTCGATCGCCTCGGAGGGGCTGTCGGTCTGCACCCCCGCATTGTTGACCAGAATATCGAGGTGGCCGAAGTGCTCAATGCTCTGCTGCACTAAAGAAACCGCGTCCTCCTCTTTGGAGATATCTCCCTGTAACAGCAGCGCCTTGACGCCGCAGACCTCGATGTCTTTACAGGCTTTTTCCATCGCCTGGCGGCGGGTGTCGGCGGCACCATCGCCGTCGCTGCGATAGTTAATCACGATGTTGCAGCCCTCTTCGGCCAGGCGAATGGCGATCGCCTGGCCAATGCCCGAGGAGGCACCCGTAATCAGTACGGTTTTGCCGGTGAGTCCTTTCATGGTGAGGAGGTAAGGGTAGAGGGTAGGGAGTAGAATTCTGCCCGTGGGAAAACTTACAGATCCCAAGCTGGACTTGGATATAGTCACTCATTCCAGAATTTCAGCCACCATACTAAAACTACAGACGTTGGCGTATCCCCCTTAGGGTTTTATTTCTCTCCATATCTTGACCAGTGTCGATTAAGGAGTCTTTAAGAGATGTACGTTCTGATCGGTGGAGCCGGCATGCTGGGCCTAGATCTGGCAAAAACTCTGCTCGACGAAGGGCACACCGTGGCGGTGGTCGATACTGACGCCCTGGCCTGCCAGTTTGCCCGCGAAAAAATTGGGGTGATGGCCTTTGAGGGCAGTGCCGTCAACACCACCACCCTGCTAGAGGCAGGCATTCGCAAGGCCGATGCGGTGATCGCCGCCCTGCGGGAGGATGCCCTCAACCTGGCTCTAGTCACGCTCTCGAAGCACTACGGGGTGCCCCAGACGGTGGTGCGCATGAGCGATCGCGACTTTGCCGAGCCCTACCAGCTAGCCGGGGCCACCCACACCATCAGCACCACCGAACTCACCATCAACCGCATGGTGAGCGCCATTGAGTACCCTCAGGTAGAGGCAATGATGCACTTCGAGCAGGGCCAGGTGGAGGTGATCAAGCTGCCCATTCCTCAGCAGTGCACGATTGTAGGCCGCACCCTGGCGGAGATTGCCCAAGACCCTAGGTTTCCGGCGGGCACGCTGATCATCGGCTACCAGGCCCACCCCCACGAAGACTTGACCATCCCCAACGGCAGCACGGTGCTAGAGAGTGGCTCCACCATTCTGGCGGTGACCAAGCCCGGCCTGGTGCGGCAAATGCTAGATTTTATGGGCCTCTGCGCCTAGGCTATGCCAGCCCATCAATCATCCGTCAGCGACAGCAGCTTTTCATCGAGGGATTTGACATAGTTCTGGCTGACCTCTTCCGACAGCAGCCCCTTGCGCAGGGCATCATTGACGGCACCTTTTTCGGCCAGGTAGAGGCGGCGGCGCAGGCCATCGAGGCTGTTTTGGTCTTCAAGGCGGCTGAGGTCGCTCAGGTTGCGGCGGTTGTAGAGGTCGCGCAGGTGGCGATCGGCGGTGGCGATCTGGGCCTGATAGGCGGCAAACAGCTCTTCGTAGAGGTTTTTGGGCAGGCTGCCCGACGCCAGCAGGCTGGCCAGCTCTTGCTGGGCGGCCTTGGCGGCAATCACGTTGAGCTGGAGGGTTTCCATGCGCTGCTTGGTGGGCGACGGGGCGGTGAGCCGCAGCCGCTTGACCAGCACCGGCAGGCTCAGCCCCTGGCCCACCAGCGACACCAGCACGGTGCTAAACACTAGGGCCACCACCTGCTGCCGCCCCGGCAGGTCGGGGGGCAAACTCAGGGCCAGCGCCATCGAGAGCGAGCCCTTGATGTTGCCCAATATCAGCACGTGCTGCCAGCGCAGGGGTAGGGGGCGGTCAAAGAAGCGCAGCAAAAACAGCAGCGGGTAAATGGCGAATATGCGGCCAATTTGGTAGGCCACAATGGCAAACAGGGCGGCGGGGATGGTCTGCCTGAGCACCCCAGGGTCGACCTCTAGGCCTACCAGCAAAAAGATAAAGGTGTTGACCCCAAAACCGGCGTATTCCCAAAAGTTGAGCAGGGTGACCTTGGCCGAGGCCGAGGTGTGGCGAAAGCCCAGTTCGCCAATTACCAGCCCGGCGATAACCACAGCGATCGCACTCGACACCCCCAGCCCCTGGCCAATCTGAAAGGTGCCCAACGACACCGCCACCGTCAGCAAAATATTGCTCAGGGCGTCGTCGAGCTGCTGAAACAGACCGACGCACAGGTAGCCCAGCCCCAGCCCCAGCACCCCCCCGCCCACAAAGGCAATCACCACCTGCTGTAGCCCTTCCCAGGCCGTCAGCGACCCCTGGAAATGAATGGCGGTGATGATGCCCAGTAGCACCAGGGCAATGCCGTCGTTAAACAGGCTTTCGCCCTCCACGATGGTGGCCAGCCGAGGGGGAATGGGCACGCTTCTAAAGGCGGCAATCACCGATACCGTATCGGTAATGGTCAAAATCACCCCGATGGCGGCGGCGGTAATGGTGGCCATGCCCAGGCCCAGATGCAGCAGTGTGGCGGTAATGGCTGCCGCCAGCACCACCCCCGGCCCCGCCAGCAGAGCAATGGGCTTGATCGTTCCCCGCAGGCGGCTGATATCGGTATTGATCGCCGCCTCAAAAATCAAAATTGGCAAAAACAGGTTGAGAATCACCTCGGGGTTGAGCCCCACCGCCTGGGGCAGCAAAGCTTTAGTAATGCTTAGCCCCGCCAGCACCAGCCCCACCACGTAGGGTATGCGCAGCCGCCGGGTAATCAGGGCCACCACCGTAGCCACCATCAGCAGCACGATTAATGTGTTGACTAGGCCCGTGACGTTGTTGTCTGGATTTGCTAGAGCGGCGGCGGGGTCTACCCCCGCAGGCAGCTGGGCCAGCCACCACACCGGTGTCGGAGTTATACCCATGGGGCCAGTCACATGCCAAAACTATTCCCCATCCTAGGGGGTGAACTAAGCCCCGGACGACGCAAACAAAAATTGCGCTAGGCTCCGGCAGTTCTGTCTAGGCCGTAAGATGGGTATTCCCTATTTGCGGGGTGGCTGGTTACACTGGGTTTAGGCCGTAGCCATTTAACGTAGAGAGCATCTGGCATGAGGTGCATCTAGCCTAGGGGGCATCTGGCGCAGGGTGATGATTGATTTAGGCTGGCTGCTATTGTCAAGTCGTCTGGGGGCTGGAGAGTTTTGCAGATGAGCAACCAAAACATGTACGAACTACTGGGGTTAACTGAAGGCTCCACCTTTGAAGAGATTCAGGCGGCCCGCGATCGCATGGTCGCTCAGTATGCCGAAGAACCCAAGCAGCAAGCCGCCGTCGAAGCCGCCTACGACGCCATTTTGATGGAGCGGCTGCGGCTGCGCCAGGAGGGCAAAATCAAAGTGCCCGATCGCATCCGCTTTGCCGAAAACGTGCCCGCGTCCTCAGCGCCCACCAAGTCGGCCCCTTCTCTGCCGCGCCCCGACTGGCTCAGCGGCCTGGTCGATACCCCCAGCCGCGACGACATCATCTGGCCCGCCGTCACCTATGGGGGGCTGGGGCTGCTGGGTTTTGCGGCCCCTTCCCTAGCGCTGGCGGTGGCCATTGCGGCGGCCATTTACTTTCTCAACCGCAAAGAAAATAAGTTTTGGCGCTCGGTACTGCTCACCATCGGGGGGCTGGCCGCTGGCCTCGCCCTGGGCCTCACCTTGGGCCAGCTGCTCATTCCCCAGGGAGCGCAGTTTGCCTGGGCCAGCCCCGATGCGATCGCATCGGCGGTCACCTGCCTAGCACTGTGGACCGTGAGCAGCTTCCTCCGCTAGCGTTATTTTCGCCACTCACTCACCGATCCGCCTACTGACCACTCCCCCCTAGGTCAGTTTTTCTCGCTTGATCTGTTCGTGCTCAATAGCCTCAAACAGCGCCTGAAAATTGCGCGCCCCAAACCCCTCGGCCTGGGCAGTAGCGCCCTGGGTCTGCACTACCTGCCGCTGAATGATTTCAAAGAACACGGTGGGAATGCTCAAAAACGGCTGGGTAAAGGTTTGCAGCAGCCTGGCCTGGGGCAGGTGCAGCTCCCAGTCGACCAAAATTTGCAGTTGGGCAATGGCTGGGTCGCGGTCGCCGTCGGGCTGGTAGCCGGGGCGCTGCCGTAGCGCCTCATAGTAGCTGGGGGGCACCGACAGAAAATTGACCCCTCCCTGGCGCAGCCCCGCTACCGTGCTGACAATATCCTGGGTGTGCAGGGCTACATGCTGAATGCCGCCACCCCGGTTGTAGTGGAGAAATTCTTGCACCTGGGAGTTGGGGGTGGCCGATTCATTGATGGGTAGTTTGGCGCTGCCGTGGGGGTGGGCCATCACCTGGCTGCGCAGACCCGAGCGAGGAGTATCGATGGTGAACTGCTGCTGGGGCTGAAATCCGAGCTGACGCTGGTACCAGGCCACTGCCTGGGGCAGTTCTCCCTCCAGCACATTCATAACGGCGTGGTCAATGGCGTCAATGGCGTCAATGGCCAGGGATGGGGAGGCAGCGGGCGGCTTCAAAGACATGACCCTAGGGGCAGTGGTCAACGCCCCGCCCCTAGAGGCGATTTCCGGCACCCAGACAACCGGCTGCCAAGACTCGACTAGGGTATGGCGCAGCGACCCCCAGCCCTGAATTTGCGCCCATCGCCCCCGCCCCCAGGGGTCAGTCTGGGTGGGCTGCACCACAGTACCCCCGGCGGCAGTGACCTGATCTAGGGTTTGATCGAGATCGCTCACTCGCAGCGCCACATCGCCAATGCCGGATGGATGCTGTTGTAGATAGGGCCTGACTACCTGGGGAGTAGATACAATCAGCAGCGGCACCTGCCCCACATACACCAGTGCCTGATCGTCAGTCTGACCGTCGGCAGACCCTAGACCATCCCAAACACCCCCCCAGGCATTGACAAACCAGTCGCGCCAGGGGGCCACCGCATCCACGTAAAAAGTTAGATGGTTGAACTCCATAGGGCAACGTCGCTGTGATGGTGGACTCGCTGTTATTGGAGCACAAACCCACCCCCCAACGCCCTATCTAACAGAAGATTTTCGTTTAGCTCACCCACTCACTCACTTGCCCCCACTCCCGGCGACCGCCACTACCTGGTCTTGGTTGTTGGCGGTGTAACTGTTGGGCGGGTAGCGATCAAGGTGGCGAAACAGGGCAACGGGCTTTTGCACCCGGCAGGAGTAAAACTCTACGATCACCTCGGCATCTTGGCGCAGCACCACTTTAGGCGAAAAATCTTCGGGTACTTTGGTGCGCCACTGCCAGGGAATTTGCTGGGGCGGGGCGTTGACAAAGCGGTGGTGGGTCCAGCGAGCGTAGCGACCAAAGCGACCAAACTCGCGCACCTCGCGGGTAAAAATTGAGGCGGCGAGAAACGAGGCTAGGGAGCCATCTCCCTCAATGCTGCCCATGAGGTTGGCC
>QBMN01000045.1:29387-38219 GCA_003241845.1 Shackletoniella antarctica
GTGGGGGCGGGGGGCTGGTCGGGGGCAGAAACGTTGCTGATGGCTTCGTCTAGGTATTCTGTGGTGCTCAGCAGCCCCGGCAGCGCCACCGTAGACCCCATACCGCCGTTGGTATCTTGGCGCAGATGGGTGACTAGGCGAAGGCCGGGGCGCATCCACAGGCCGGGCAGTTTGACCAGGGCCTCGGCGGGGTCGATAGTGCTGACAAACCAGCGCCCCTCGGCGTTGGGGGCCGGAATGTTGTCTTCGGGCAGATCGCCCACCCGAAATAGGTCACCCAGGGCGTTGAGGGAATCGGGTATGGAGTCTTCGTTATCTTCCTCCATGCCGCTACTGCCCGACGGCTGTTCGTGGGAAGGCAGCACCAGAGTTTCGCGAATAAACTGGCTAACCTTTTGAACTGTAGATAGCGGATATCTTTGAAACGACATGGATTACCGGGCGGCGATTAGCTAGAGAATAGGCGATGGATTGGATCTGGAGACGAAACTACAGGAATTTTTATGGGTTAAACCTCGTCCAAGCTCAGCGGTAGGGTTCTGCCTGTGGGAAAACTACAGATCCAGAGCTGGACTTGATATGTAGAGATGGCCATTGCTCTTAGGACACCAGCCACCTGTCACGGGCAGAAACTGGAGCAGCGCAATGACGTATGGCCATCGCTCCAGGAATATAGGTTATGTCTACCCCTGTTAAGGTGAGCATTCGTACTATCGGGGTCGATTGAATAAGCTAAAGACGTTACCCCTGACCTCTTGGAGTCGATGAGTTAATGTCCCATGATAAACGCGCTATTCGAGCAATTTGTCGAAGCCAGTGCACCGAGCGTCATGATGCGAGCGCTGATGGAACGAATCTTTGCTCCCGACAAGTTAGATACGTTATTTGAGCAAACCGCAGAGCGCCAGTATACCCGAGAGCTGTTATTTTCCAGCGTCGTGGGGTTGATGAGCCTGGTGGTCAGTGGCATACATCCCTCGGTGAGTGCAGCCTATAAAGCTCTAGAGAAGCTCATCGGGGTCTCTAGACCCGCTCTCTATGGCAAACTCAATGGCCTAGAACCGGCGATCAGTCAGGCCTTAGTGCGCTACAGCGACGCTGAATTGAGACCGTTGGTAGCCGCCTTAGGAACCTCGGCCCCTGCTCCCTTGCCGGGCTATGCAATCCGAATTGCCGATGGCAATCTGTTAGGGGCCACGGAGCATCGCATCACGGTCTTGCGACCAACGCGCTCTGGGGCCTTACCGGGGAAATCCATTGCCGTGTTAGATCCCCAGCATCAGTTGGTCAGCGATATCTTTCCCTGTGAAGATGCCCATGCGCAAGAACGCTCACTCTTGCCCCAGGTCTTGGCGACGGTACAGGCAAACCAGGTGTGGATTGCAGACCGCAATTTTTGTACCGCTGACTTTCTCTCAGGGATTGCTCAACGCCAGGGGTATTTTGTCATTCGTGCCCACCAGAACTTGCCCTGGCAGGAACTAGACCCCCTCCAGGAGGTCGGAAGCTCCGCGACGGGCCGCGTCTGTGAACACCCGGTGCGTCTGGACACTCAGCAGGGGCATGCCCTGCCGATGCGTCGCATCGTGGTGCGCCTCAAGCAACCGACCCGTCACGGCGATCTCGAGGTGACCCTCTTCACCAACTTACCGGTAGAGGTAGCCGATGCCCCCACTGTCGCTGAGTTGTACCGCTCTCGGTGGACCGTTGAAGAGATGTTTCAAGTGATTACCGATGTCTTCTCCTGCGAACTCAATACCCTGGGCTATCCCAAAGCGGCCTTATTTGTCTTCTGCATCGCGGTGGTAGCCTTTAATATCTTGTCGACGCTCAAAGCCGCGCTGAAGGCCGTCCATGGGGTGGGCAAAATTGAGTCGGGCTTATCTGACTTCTACATCGTTGAGGAAGTCCAAGGCACCTTCCGGGGCATGATGATTGCCCTGCCGCCCCCGATTTGGCTCCCCTTTGCTCAGATGCCGGTCGCAGCCTTTGCCGAGTCCCTGAAAACTTGGGCGGCTCAGGTCGACCTCAAACGCTTTTCGTCCTCTCCCAGAGGCCCGAAAAAACTCGCTAAAAAGGAGCCGTTTGATCCGAAGCATCCCCATGTTGCTACCGCTCGGCTCCTCAAGCAAAAGGAGAACAAATGTTCACCTTAACAGGGGTAAGGTTATGTCCTAACGGTTCTGACGATGGTTATGTGGCTTCGACTTCACCCTACTTTAAGAGTGCCCTTAGGGACAGGCTGAGCTTCACCCTAAGCAATTCCAAGCGTCTCAATGGCAACATTCCTACCCTTCAAACAGGGTTTTGGGCACCTCTACCCAGGCATTTTGTCGGTGGGACTGATGGGCTAAATCCATCAGGTGCTGCGATCGCACCCCCTCTACGATTGACGGTACCGTGGCCTGCCCCCGATCAATGTCGCTGACCCAGTGGTTGACCACCCGCACAAAGGGGGCAATGCGCCCATCGCCATAGGTGGTGGGGAACTGGAGGCGATCGGGAATCGCCAGTTCTTCGAGCGCTGCGCCCCCCTGGCAGCCCCAGAGCCTAAATCCGTGAACGTAGTCTTTGAGATTGTCACTGCCCAGCACCAGGGTGCCAGCGTCGCCGTAGACCTCGACCCAGTGGCCCCGCCCGGCGTAGGTGACGGAGCTGATCGCCACCTGGCAGGGGGCACCGTTGGCCAGATCGAGCATGAGGCTACAGGTGTCGTCGGCATCCACGGGCTGGAGAACGCCTGCGGCATCAGGGCGGTGGGGAATGGCGGTGCTGAGCCGAGCGCTGAGGCCCGTGATCGGGCCAAACAGCCAGCTAATGTAGTCAAAGCTGTGGGAGGCAAAGGCCCCCAGGGCACCGCCCCCCTGGTCGCGGCGCGAGTACCAGTTCCAGGCGCGGCTGGGGTCGGCGCGACCCGGCACCGTCCAGGTGATGTTGACGAAGCGCAGGTTGCCCAGGTAGCCCTCGGCCAGCAGCTCGGCCAGACGCTGCCAGGCGGGCACAAAGCGAAACTCAAAGTCCATAGTGGCGATCAGGCCGTTGTGTTGCGCCAGCTTCGCAATTTCCTCAGCTTCGGCCCCCGACAGCGCCGTGGGCTTCTCCAGCAGCAGGTGCTTGCCCGCTGCCAGCACCGTCTTGGCCTGGGCGTGGTGCAAAAAGGGCGGCGTGGCGACGGTGACGGCCTGCACCTCAGGCAGGGCGACGATCGCCTCGACGCTGTCGCAGGCCTGAGGGATGCCGTGCTCGGCGGCGATCGCCTTTGCCTGAGCCAAATCGCGGTGGTATACCGCCACCACCTCGGTGCGGTGGTGGGCCTGAAGACCAGGAATATGGACTTTTTGCCCAAAGCCGGTACCGACCACTGCCACTTGGATGGGAGTTTCTGCCATGGCGCTTCCTCTCTGCCGTTGTCACTGCCGTTGCCCTATCTCAGAGTAAGGGGCGGGCTGCGATCGCTACAATTAAACTAATTGGTTTAGTTCAGCTCAAAATTCAACCGTAAACTTCAAAACGTTGGCTCTATGCGGGTTCCTCTGATTGGTAAGGTGCGTCGTCCTTGGGTTTGGCTGTTGGCCGGTCTGGCCGCCGCTGCGGTGGTAGCGGCGGTGGCGGGGGTAGGGGTGTGGCGCAGCCGCCAGGGGGCCTACGATGTCGAGTCGTTTACTACCCTGGCGACGACTGAGCCGCTGACGGTGCGGGTGACGGCCAGTGGCACCGTGCGGCCCGTGCAAACGGTCAACCTCAGCCCCGAGAATGCCGGAATTTTGGAAGAGGTGTTTGTCGAGCAGGGCGATCGCGTCGAGGCCGGCCAGCTGATTGCCCGCATGAACAGCCGCGACACCGCCGCCCAGGTAACCCAAAACCAGGCCGCCGTAGCTGAGGCCGCAGCCGCCCTGGCCGACCTGCGCCGGGGCAGCCGCGTTGACGAAATCTCCCAGGCTGAGGCGACCGTCGAGGCCAACCGCGCCCAGGTGCGCGATGCCCAGGCCCGGCTGGAGCTGGCCACCAGCGACCTGGCTCGCCGCCAGCAGCTGTTTGACCGGGGGGCCGTGGCGGCCACCGACCTCGACACCGCCGCCCGCGAGCAGCGCAGCGCCCAGGCCGCCCTAGAGCAGGCCCAGGCCCGCGTCACCGAGTCGCGGCGGCGGGTAGACGACCTGCGCAGCGGGCCACGCCAAGAGGCGATCGCTCAGTCTGAGGCCCGTCTGGCCCAGGCCCGCGCCCAGCTCGATGGCGCTCAGATCCGTCAGGATGAAAGCCTGATTCGTGCCCCCTTTGGCGGCATTGTCACCCAAAAATTTGCCACCGAGGGGGCCTTTGTCACCCCCACCACCTCCGCCTCTGAACTGTCTTCGGCCACCTCCACCGCCATTGTGGCCCTGGCCGAAGATCTAGAAATACTGGCCGAGGTGCCCGAGGCCGACATCGCCCTGCTGGCGGCGGGCCAGGCAGTGGAAGTGGTGGCCGATGCCTTCCCAGACCAGACCTTTATGGGCCGGGTCAAGCTGGTGGCCCCCGAGGCGATTGATCGCCAAAACGTCACCCTGTTTCAGGTGCGGATCGAGCTGCTCGACGGCAAAGATATTCTGCGCTCCAACATGAATGTCAACGTCGCCTTCATTGGCGATCAGCTGGCCAATGCCCTGGTGGTGCCCAGCGTGGCGGTGGTCACCCAGGCGGGGCAAAGCGGCGTGCTGGTGCCTGGCGACAACCGCGACATTGTGTTTCAGCCCGTTACCCTGGGGCCGCAGGTGGGCAACCAAATTCAAATTGTGAACGGCATTGAAGCGGGCGATCGCGTCTTTACCGACCTCCCCCCCGGCAAATCTCTTGAAAACATCACCGTGCGGCAAGATCGCTAAAATCGTTATACCTGCCCAATACCCTGGCTTCACCATGACGCTTAAGACCAGTGATCCCAAACCCCAGGTAGATAGCTCATCCCTATACGACGCAGACTTTGTACTGTGGACAGAGACCACCGTCGCCCTGCTAAAGAATCGCCAGTTTGACAGTCTTGATCTAGACAATCTAATTGAGGAGATTGAAGGTTTGGGCAAGAGCGATAGACGAGCCACTTTAAGCTATCTGGCCTGCCTCTGCGAACATCTTCTCAAGATTAAGTATTGGGATGCAGAGCGTCAGCAGTGCTTGCGAGGCTGGAGCATAGAGGTAAATAACTTTCGCAGGGAAATCCATCGGCTTTTGAAGGATAGCCCTAGCCTGAGACCTTACCTGCTAGAAAATTTTCAGTCTGAATATCAGGACGCCCGAGACAATGTCTTAATCGCTAGCGGCATCGCTCCAAATCTCATTTCTAAAGAGCCCATTTTTAGCTTAAGTCAGGCCCTAGAAAAAGATTGGCTACCCCTGTCTAGCTCTCTAGAATCGGAGGAGGGATAAGGCGATGACGACTCAAATCTCTTTGCCGCCGTCATCCCCTTGGGAGCAAGCCCTACCTTACCAGGGCGCTATACCTGGAGCCACTTCAAGAATCTGCACTGCATGCAGCTAGGAGAAGCCATTGAAGCTCGAACTCAATTTCTCTCTGCCCTGAGATCGAATCCCTAGAAAAGAAGTCTCTTATGAATCTGCAAGAAAGCCTGTCGATGGCGACCAAAACCCTGGCGGCTAACCGTCTGCGCAGTGCTCTGACCATGCTGGGCATCATCATTGGCAACGCCTCGGTGATTACCATGGTGGGCCTGGGGGAAGGGGCGCAGCGGTTTGTCACCGCCCAGCTTGAAACCCTGGGGCCAAACGTGCTGTTTGTGGTGCCGGGCAGCCGCGAGACTCGCCAGCTTGGTTCCCTAGAGGTGCCCCGCACCCTGGTGCTGGCCGATGCCGAGGCGATCGCCGCCCAGGTGCCCTCGGTGAGCGCCGTAGCCGCCGAGTCGAGCGGTCGGCAGCTAGTCACCTTTCGCAACCGCAACGCCAACGTCAACGTGGTGGGCATTACCCCAGCGTTTTTGACCGTGCGCAGCTTTGAGGTGGCCAGCGGTCGCTTCGTCAGCGATTTAGATCTGACCCGCAGCGCCCAGGTGGCGGTGATCGGCGGCACCCTGAAAGAGCGGTTATTCGACAATCAGCCTGCCCTGGGGCAGCAGATTCGCGTGGGCGGCGTCACCTTTGACGTGGTGGGGGTGCTGGAAAGCAAGGGCTCTAACCTGGGCCTCGACTACGACGATGCGGTGATGGTGCCCTTGACCACCAAAGACAGCCGCCTGGCCGGGGCCGAGCGATCGCCCTACGGGGTTGAGGTGTCGTTTATCACGGTGTCGGCCCGCGATCGCGACAGTATGTCCACCGCCGAGTTTCAGATCACCAACCTGCTGCGCCTGCGCCACAACATTCGCGACGAAGACGACTTTTACATCAGCAGTCAAGATTCGCTGCTCACCATCGCCAACACCATCACCGGGGCGCTGACGCTGATGCTGGCGGCGATCGCCGGGATCTCCCTGTTTGTCGGCGGCATCGGCATTATGAATATCATGCTGGTGTCGGTGCGAGAGCGCACCCAGGAGATCGGGTTACGAAAGGCGATCGGCGCGTCCCAGGGCGATATTTTGGGCCAGTTTTTGATCGAGGCCATCATTCTGTCGATCGCCGGAGGGGTAATTGGCACTGCGGTGGGGGTGAGCGGCATTCTGCTGATTGGGGTGCTGACCCCCTTTGAAGCGGGCCTTTCTGGCGGGGCAATTCTTATCACCGTGACCATTTCTGGCGGCATTGGCCTGTTCTTTGGGGTGTTTCCGGCGCGGCAGGCGGCCAAACTCGACCCCATTGTGGCGTTGAGAACCGCTTAGCCATGAACATTCGTACGGCTACGGCAACGGATTTGTCAGCCCTGGCAGCGTTGTTACAAGAAACGGTGCTGGCCAACGGGCCTCAGCACTACACCCCAGCCCAAACTGAAGCCTGGGCCGCTGTTGATGCCAGTAGCCTTCGCTTTCACCAGTTGATTTTGGGAGTGACCACTTACGTGGCTGAGGCTGACACCGGCATCCTCGGCTTCGCAGGCATTGGCGATAACGGCTATGTGGCCTCCACCTACGTGCGCCACGACTGCTTACACCAAGGCATTGGGTCGCTGCTAATGCAGGCGGTGCTAACCCACGCCCAGGAGAAGCAAATCCAGCGCCTCTACGCCGAGGCCAGTGAATTTAGCCTGGGGCTATTCACAAAATTTGGCTTTCACCAGTACGACACCGAAATCGTTGATCGCAACGGGGTGCAGTTCACCCGCTACTTTGTGGAACGGGTTTTGGCAGAGTCGGCGGTGGGGCTGGGGTGAGAAGGTAGGGGGATTAGTGGTGCAGAAAAGTCTCGAAAGATTTGCTGTGTAAAGAGTCTTAAATGAGACAGGGTAGGTTGAGCAGGGTATTTCATGAGGGGCTTGTAAGAGCGATGAGCTACGCCAGCTATTCTTCTCGAAACCGCGATGCCCCAGCGGCAGCTAAAGAGACAAGTATGATTGCCAAGACAGCCTGAACTGTCAATGTCTCTCCTAATATCAGTAAACCGGCAACTGCGCCAGCCATTGGCTCAAGACTTTTAAGAATACCAAATACATGAACAGGTAATGATTTAAGCGCAATAAGCTCTAGTGTATAAGGGATCATGGACGACAACATAGCTACAGCGAATCCTAACATAAGCACTTTAGGATTGAGAAGCGTACTTCCTGCCGAATATATTCCTATTGGAGACAGTATAAATGCCGCTATAATCATAGCCCAGCACAACCCATCAACTCCGGGAAAAGCCCGGCCGCTTTCAGCAGACAACAAAATATATAATGCCCAAAAAATAGCTGCTAATAGGGCAAAGAAAACTCCAATGATATCTAAGCCGTCGCCTCGAATTGGAGCCAACAGAAGAATACCTGCAAAAGCCAAAACAATCCACAGAGCATCTAGCTTTTTCCTTGACTTTAATGTCGCCAGCCCCAGTGGGCCAATAAATTCTAGCGTCGCTGCAATGCCTACTGGAATACGTTCGATTGCTGCGTAGAACGAAAGATTCATAAGAGATAATACGACACCAAAGCTTAATAGATTGATTATTTCATGCCGTGTATGAAATCTCCAAGCGGGTCTACATAGAAAAAACAGAGTGATTGCAGCAAACCCAACTCGCATCAATACCATTCCTGCTGGCCCCACCTCTGGGAAGAGAGATTTAGCAAATGCTGCTCCTACTTGCATAGACGCAATTGAAAAAAGCACAAGTATTGTAGGGGGCAAAGAAAGTTGAGAAGTAGCATTGCCTATACCCGCAAAAAGCTTCATAATTTACAAACGGATAGGATAAAGAAACTGATATAGCAATCCTATTTGATTCGTGAAATGGATCTCGTTGATGAATAAGGTTTTCAGACCTTTTTCTCTTCAGCAATCACGTCAGATCGCCATATTTGTTGCTTGACAGGAAATTTTTAACTTCTCGCGATCTACTAAGTAGGGAAGCCTAATTAAACATAGCCCTGAATCGCTGAAAGCCTTGCTGTGCCGTGATCGTCATGTTGATTATTTAGGTTCACCTACTTATTCTTAAGTAGCTATACTTCTATAGCGGTTCTCACTCGGATTAAGTGCAAGTCAGCTACCCAAGCCTATGAGTTCCAAGACTTCTCTCAGTCGAGGTGTGCAGTAGCAGTCCAGTGCTAGTAAATTGACTAGAAAACTGCAACTTCTCAAAAAGTGCTGGTAGCCCACGAGCTATAGCTTGGGCTTTAGGTAAGGCTGTCTATCGGTCGCAGACTTGATGTCATGGCTCTAATCACATCCGGCAACGGAGGAATTTGCCCATCACCGCGCAACCGAGACA
>QBMN01000046.1 GCA_003241845.1 Shackletoniella antarctica
GTAGTGCTCGGTGATCAGTTGAGCAAGACCGGGGGGCTGGGGTTGGGTGAGTTCATCTACCCATTCACGCAGACGCAGCAGCACGGGCACCAGTTTGGGGGCACGGTGGCGGCGATGTTTGCCCTGGCCGTAGATTAGGGTGATGTGGCGCAGCAGGGTGGTTTTGCCCATGCCGCCCTTGGCCAAAATGCACATCTGCCGAAACTGGCGATCTTGGCGAGATCGGGCCAGCAGCTTCCAAATATCTAGGTTTTCAGACCACAGGCTGGGATCTTGGCGGCGATCGTGGGTGGGGGCTAGGGCACCCATGGCCCCACTTAGGTCTAGGGGCACAAACACCTTTTCCAGCAGCGGAATGGCGGTGTGCTCTGGGTTGAAGCCTTCGATGGTGGACTCTTCGCAATGGCGGGCCTGTCGCCGCAGGTAGAGGCTGGTAAAGTCGGTGCGTAGCGTTTGGGGCAATTGTTTTGCCGCCGCAATGCCGTGATCGAGTCCCTGGTCGATTTCGGGAGCCAGCTTTTTGCCAACCTTGATGGCCATCCACACCGCCGCCGCCCCCGCAAAGCACCAGGCGGCCTCGTTCCACTGGCCAGAGCGCACGTTGGCAATGCCTACAAAGCTCAAGCCCCCCGGCACCCCCAGGGAAACCAGTTTTTTGTCCAGCAGCTCAAAGACGGTCTCAATGGTAGTGGGCGTGTAGTCGGGCGGCGAGGCAGCCATGGGAGAAAAGTCACGTTGCGTTACCCCATAGTATTCGCAAGCCCCCAGAAAGCTGTAGCATTGCCCATTTGCAAGTGCTTGACCTAGTAAGTAGGGCAGGGCAATGCCCTACGAGGTTTTTGCTTGACCCGGTAGGTCATGGTTCTAGGGCAAGGCCATGTTGCTGATTTTGTTCTACAACAAAGTCTTCAAGACTAGAGAAATTGCCCTGTTCAAAGTCTTTGAGGCCCTGCTGAATGCCGTCTAGTGCGGCGAAAAAGTCATCATCTTTGAGGCTCAGCCCCAGCGTCAGCACCGCCAGGGCCGTGTGTTGAAGATCTTGCCCAGTGGCGACGGCGCGTTGATGGAGAAGGGCTTCAATGTGGGGTGGCAGGTCAAGGGTGATAGACACGGCAAGCCAGGAGCGTGGGTAAGTTCATCATAACAACGGCCAGCAACCCCAGAGATTGCTGCCTACTGCTCTAGGCCGCCTTGGCCAGTTTTGCCCTCAGCCCAATCACCGTTAGCCCCACCACTTCCTGGGTGGTTTCGTCGTAGCGCAGCACCACGCCGTCGCCAATATCGACCCCCACCGCCGGGCGAGGCTCCCCAACCGACAGGTACAAGACATCGGCCTCATCGTCGTAGTCCCAATTGGCCTGATCAGAGGCTTGCAAAATCTTTAGCGTGTCCATAAAACCTCCCTTTTTTGCGACGGGCGACGAGTTAGGTAAGCGGTCAAAATAAACTAGAGGAGGTGATTACCCAATGGCAGACGTAAACCACTACCGCCAGCTCGTTCATGAGCTGTTACAGGAATACAGCAATATCGTAGCCAACCATGAAACTGTGGAAGCTGAGGCGATTTTCGACCTTCAGCGAGACAGATATCAGGTTGTCCATGTGGGCTGGTCAAACAAGCGACGGGTCTACGGCTGCGTGCTGCACCTCGACATCAAAGACGGCAAAATCTGGATTCAGCACGACGGCACCGAGGGTGGCATCGCCAACGACCTGGTTGATCACGGCGTACCCAAGCACGACATTGTGCTGGGGTTTCATGCTCCCTTCAAGCGCCAGTTCACCGACTTTGCCGTGGGTTAGCTAGTTGAGCGGCAGTTCCCCTGAACGGTGGAGTAATGACGCCGCTGACTATTGATGGGCTTCGATCAGCTGCTGCAACTCTAGCAGCGCCTCTCGATGGCGATCGCCCGCCACCCAGGTGAAATCATTGTGCTCAGCCTCGGACACCCAGAGCGATAGTTTAGGGTCTGGGGCCGCCTCGTACAGGGCGCGCCCATGATCGATAGGAATCGTGGCATCGGCTTCACCGTGCAGCACCAGCACCGGGGCCTGCACCTCTCGCAGGTTGTCCAAATTGGGGAATTTATCAAAGGGCAGCACCGGAAACGGCGCGATCACCCGAAAGGCAGAGGTGAAGCTGCTTTCTAAGATCAGCCCGGCGACGGCATAGTTTGCCGCCAGTGCCGTCGCCGGGCCACCGCCCACCGAGCGACCATAGACGATGATGCGCTCTGGGGGAATGCCAAGCTGCTCGATCAGGTAGGTGTAGGCGGCAATGACTTCCTCATAGGCGTTGGCTTCGCTGGGGCTGCCGTCGCTGGTGCCATAGCCCCGGTAGTCGTAGGCAAAAACGCCAAAACCCCAGGCATACAGTCGCTCCAGCACCGGGCGAATATCCCCCAAATCTTCAGCATTGCCGTGGATGTAGAGCAAGACGTAGTCAGCCTCGGCATTGGCCAGGTATATGGCCGAAATATCTTGATCGGCGGTGACGGGGACTTTGAGAATAGCTTCGGTGTCGCTGTAGCTGGCAGGCGGGGGTAGAAAGATCATGCTGTCGGCTCGAAAGAACACCAGCAGCGCAAACACAGCATAGATAAAGACGACTGACCGAGCCAGCCTGCGCCAGCTGATCTCGCCAATCAGCCATCTTCTGAGGGGAGTTTGGGGCATGGGCCTACTGGTCTAGCAACGGGAAAGTCTGTTTTTCTAGAACTGCTAGCACCATAGCGGCGTAGCCGGGGAACGGCAATGGCCCCAGACGCCAGCGGCACCTCTCTACCCTCGACCTGTGGGAGAATCGGCTCTAGCTACCCTCATCCACCCGTTGCCCCATGCCCACCGTCACCTTTCCTTTGGCCTATTTGCAGCGGCTCACCACCACCGACCCCCAGCGGCTGGCCCAGCAGGCCTTTGACTACGGCCTCGACGCCACCCTAAAAGACCAAACTCTGGAGGTTGAGGTCACCGCCGAGCGCCCCGACCTGCTGGCGGCGGAGGGGTTTACCCGCGCCATCAACATCTACAACGGGCTGGCGCGAACGGTGCCCGATCAGCTGGCACCCTCGGGTCGCCAGGTGACGGTGCTGCCTGAGGTGCTGCCCCTGCGGCCCCATATTGCGGCGCTGGTGGTGCGGGGGGCCGACCTGCAAGGGGGTGGCCTAGAGGTGCTGGTGCAGTTTCAAGAAAAAGTCACCCAAACCTTTGGTCGCCAGCGCAAAAAAATTGCGATCGGCTGCTACGACCTCGACCAAATTGACGGAGATCTCACCTATGGCGCAGAGCCGCTAGACGAGCTGAGGTTTGTGCCGCTGCACGGTGAGCAAGCGATGACCGCCCGGCAGATTTTGCAACAGCACCCGGCGGGGAGAACCTACGGTGCAGCACTGCTGGGGGGAGATTTGGCTCCGGTGCTGCGCGATCGCAGCCGCACCATCCTCTCCATGCCCCCGATTATCAATGCCTCAGGCGTGGGTAACGTCACCGCTAACACCCGCAACCTGTTGATCGATGTCACCGGCATTTTGGCCCAGACGGTGAGCGAGACCGCCAACATTTTGGCCCACAACTTTCTCGATACTGGGGCCGAGGTGCAGACCGTGGAAATTGTCACCGCCGCAGGAACCACCGCCACCCCTAGCCTAAACCGCCGCCCGGTGCAGTTCTCGGCCAAGTACCTAAACGAGATTATGGGCACCGCCATTCCCAAAACGGGGCTGGGCCAGGTGCTGGCCCGGATGGATCTAGACGTCAGCGGTACCGACGTGGTGCATGTGCCCACCTACCGCACCGACATCTTTAGCCAGGTGGATCTGGCGGGCGACCTGCTGGTGGCCCTGGGCATCGACAGCCTGCAGGCCGAGCCGCTGTCGGTTAAATTTCACCTGGGGGCCGCTGACCCGCTGCGTCAGGCGATGTTTCGGGTGAGCGATCTGGCCCAGCGCATGGAGCTAATGGAGGTGAAGAGTTTTGTGCTCACCGACCCCGACATTCTCGACCGGTTCGCCGCCCCCTACCTGCAAACCGGCAACGCCAAAAGCCGCACCTACAGCGCCACTCGCACCACGCTCCAGGCGGGGCTGCTAGATATTTTGGCCCGCAATATCAGCGCCCCCAAGCCGATCAACCTCTACGAAACCGGCGAAGTGCTGCGATTCACCCCGGCGGGCGACATTCGCGAAAGCCAGGGCTGGGGTTTTGCCAGCCTCGACGCTCGGGCCTCGTTTACCACCGCCAAAGCCTACATGCAGACCATGCTCAAGGCCCTGGGCCTGAGCTACGAGCTAGCGGTCTGCGATGCCCCTTACTACATCCCTGGGCGAGCCGCCACGGTGCTAGTTGACGGCCAGGCTGTAGGAGAATTTGGCGAAATTCATCCCCAGGTGCTGGCGCATTTCTCGTTCCCGGAGCCGGTCTGTACCGGAGAGCTGGACTGTACCGCCTGCTTGGGCACGGGCGCTGCAATCTAGAATAGAGGCCACGCCCAGGGGCGTCGTCGTCATAATGGTAAAGGTCAATTAACGAAAGTGAACTCACCATGCGACTACTACACACCATGCTGCGGGTCGGCGACCTGGATCGTTCTCTCACGTTTTACTGCGAGCTGCTGGGCATGCAGCTGCTGCGCAAAAAAGACTACCCCGGTGGCGAGTTTACCCTGGCCTTTGTGGGCTACGGCGACGAGGCTGACCACACTGTCTTAGAGCTGACCTACAACTGGGGCACAGAGTCGTATGACCTGGGCAATGCCTACGGCCACATTGCCCTAGGCGTTGACGACATCTACAGCACCTGCGATCGCATCAAAGCCCAGGGCGGCCAGGTGGTGCGCGAACCCGGCCCCATGCAGCACGGCTCGACGGTGATCGCCTTTGTGCAAGACCCCGACGGCTATAAGGTAGAGCTGATTCAGCTGGGCAGCTCTGAGGGGCAACGGCAGGCGGCGGCACCCGAAATGGCCGTGAATTAGATCTTGATTTAGGCGATCGCCCCCTGGTCTAAACACCAACAGGGTCTAAACACCAAAAGCGGATGGTTTCGTCGGCGCTGGTGCTGACCACCATGCGGCTGTCGGGGGTAAAGGCCAGAGCGCGTATGGCCCAGGCGTGGCGCAGCCGGGTGGTTTGGTTTAGCCCCTGGAGGTTGATCAGGGTGAGCTGGCCATCATCGGCCCCGATCGCCAGCCAGTCTCCACTGGGGCTGATCGCCAGGGCGGTCACCGGGCTAGGCGATTTGTGAATTATTAGCCCGTCGTCAGGGCTGTCTGCGCTCCACACCTGCCCGTGGCCGGCTTGGTCGCCGCTGAGGATGCGGCCATCGGGGTGGCAGGCGATCGCGGTGATTGGGGCTTTGGGGGCGGTGAGGGTGCGGGTGAGCCGCCCTGACGGGAGCGACCAAAGGCGAATTGTGCGATCGCGCCCCCCGCTCACCAGCAGATTCCCCCCGGCATCCACCGCTAGGGCCGTCACCTGGTCTTGGTGGTGCACCAGGATTTTCGGTGTTTCTCCCTGGCCCAGTGGCCCCAGGTAAATGCGCCCATCGCCGCTGCCCACCGCCAGGGTGTCGTCGGGGGCGATCGCCAGGGCAGAAATTTGCCAGCCCGATACCGGCAGTGTCTGCCCGCTGTAGTCGGCTAAATTCCACCGGATCAGCTGGCTGTCGTCGCCGCCGCTGACGATAGTATCGCCCTGGGCTGTAAACGCCACGGCGTTGGCAGGGCCACGATGACCCAGGCCAAACATCCCCAAAGACCGGCTAAAGCTGTGGATTTGCTCGCCGTTGGTGCAGTCCCACAGGCGCACCGAGCCGTCGGAGCAGGCGGTAGCGATCGCCCGACCCTGGGGGCTGACCGCCAGCCCGTTGGCCACAAACCCCGGCAGGCTCAGCGCAAACCGCTGCTCCCAGGTGGGCCGTGGAGAACCTGAGGATCGTACCGATGACTGGGGCGATCGCTTGGCACCGCCCTCTACCGCCAGGCCGCTCCAGCGCAGGTCGGCCAGCACCGCTTGAGCGGTGCCGTAGCGTTCTGGCAGGCGGCGATTGACCATGCGATCGAGCACCCGCCCCAGGGCCTGGCTCACGGGCGCGGTGACAAAGGGTCGCCACACCCAGGCATCGTCGCCGACCGAATAGAGGTCGAAGGGATGCAGCCCCGTGAGCAGGTGCAGGCAGGTTACCCCCAGGCTAAAAATGTCGCTGGCAAACACCGCCTTGCCCAGAGCTTGCTCGGGGGCGGCATACCCAGCGCTGCCGATGACGGTGGCGGTTTGCTTTAGCTGGGCGGGGTCGGCAACGGCCTTCGCCGCCCCAAAATCTACTAACACCAGCGGCTGCGGGGCCGGGGGCGCAATGATATTGGCGGGCTTGATGTCGCGGTGAATCACGCCCTGGTCGTGAATGTAGGCCAGCACCGGCAGCAGCTCGTAGAGCACCCGCTGCACCAGCGCCTCGCCGCCCAGGTCAGGAGATAGCTGCATGAGCTGATCGAGGCTGGGGCCGGGAATGTAGCCCTGCACTAAGAACTGGCCCTGGGCGCTGTCAACCACACCCAGCAGCGCGGGAATTTGGGGGTGCTGGCCTAGGGTGGCCAGGCGGTCGGCCTCGCGGTGAAAGCGATCTAGCTTGGCGGCGGCGGGGTGATCGCCCCCAGGCATCATCTGCTTGACGACACAAACTACAGGAGGACTGCTGCCCTCTTCCACCGCCAGATAGGTGCGGCCAAAGCCCCCTTGGCCCAGATGGCGCTGGCAGCGATAGCGTTTCGCGCAGCACTCCGTTGCGGAATCGCCCACTAGCAGCGATTGCCCACAGGCAGCACAAACCACCGCATCGTCCAAATTCTCAGGCCGAGGGCAGGCCGGGTTAACGCACAGAGTAGCCAAAGGGATTTCTAAATCGGGATTTCTGAATACAGGTATAAATCCAACATTAAAGCCCGGCCACACCGATCACCTCTGGCTGAGCGAGCTTAGGGACACGCAAGAAAATAAAGTACCAATGCCATCTTTCCTATTGGTGCATTGCTTCGCGAATGCACCCTACAGTTATCCACTGTCCCGTGGGTCACACCGATCACCTCTTGTTCAGCGATGTTGGACTGCTGATGAGACCCACGCTACCCACCTACTCACCCACTCACCCACTCACCCACTCACTCCCTAGGTCGGCACCAGCTCGCCGGGGCGCAGCTTGGCCCACTTGCCCTGTTCTGCGGCAAAGCTGTCGCAGCCGACGACGTCAAACTCTTTCTCGGTCACGTCACCGACGGTGCGGAGATTGACGTTGACCGTCGGATTCACCGCCTCAAAGCTGGGGGAATCGGTCAGATGAGGCTGCTCATGCAGTTCTTCCACCGCGTGGTAGGTGGTGCAGCGATCAACGTAGTGGCAGTTTACACAAATGCACATAACACGCTCTCGACGGGAACACTTTAGGCCCAAGCCCACATCTCCAGTCTAGCCAGCTCCCGGCCCAATGGCCGTCATTCTTTGGCCGTCATGCTTGAGCGGGGCAGGGCTAGGGCAGTAAAGGGGATGCGTTTTCTGGTAGTCTAGCTCAAGTTTTTTGAATGTCTCGGGCAGCCCAGCTTAGATGTTGCAAAATGAAAACCGCGAGGGTTTTTGGGTTGCGCGCAGCGGTGGCAGGGTGTCAAGACTAGAAAACCCTGTTGTAATGAAGTAAATGAGGGTTGATTGAATCCAACGCTATCACCGATTTCCCTGGCAGTGGCTACTGAACAATCGGCGCTTTCGCCCAAAACCTGGCCCTTTAGCGTGTCGCTACTGCCGCAGCAAGCCTACCTGGTGGGGGGAAGTGTCAGAGACGCACTGCTGCGTCGTCAGGCCGACTATTTAGACCTCGACTTTGTGCTGCCAGAACGGGCGATCGCCACCGCCCAATCGATCGCCAAACAGTACGGCGCGGGCTTCGTGGTGCTCGACGCCGACCACCAGATCGCCCGTGTGGTCTTCCCCAACGCCACCGTTGACTTTGCCCAGCAGGTGGGGCCAACCATCTACTCAGACCTGCATCGGCGCGACTTTACGATCAATGCGATCGCCTACAACCCCCACCGCGAGACCCTGCTCGACCCCCTCAATGGCTGCGCTGACCTGGCCCGCAAAACTCTCTGCATGGTGGCCGCCGAAAACCTCGAAGACGACCCCCTGCGGCTGCTGCGGGCCTACCGCCAGTCGGCCCAGCTGGGCTTTAGCCTCGACCCCGCCACCCAGCAAATCATTCGTCGCCTGGCCCCGGCCCTGGGGCGCATGGCCGCTGAGCGGGTGCGGGGCGAGCTAGACTGCCTGCTCAGCCTGCCCGAGGGGTCAGCCCTGCTGGCCCTCGCCTGGCAAGATGGTCTGCTGCAAACCTGGCTACCCGATATTGACGGTGCTCAACTAGAGCGCCTGGCTTCGCTCGATCAGCTGGCCGCCCAGTACCACGAGCGCTGGCCCGCCTACTCGCAGCTGCTGCACAGCTGGGTCAAGGAGCAGACCACCCCCGGCCTGCACCGCAGCTGGCTGAAGGCGACTAAGCTCAGCCAGCTGTTGCCCACCGATCTGGGGGCGGCAGAGGCCACCCTGGTGCGGCTTAAATACAGCCGCGCCGAGCAGCAGGCGGTGCTGAGCATGCTCAAGGGCTGGCAGTATCTGCACCAGCGCCAGGGCGTTGCCCTGCTGCCCCTCGGTGAGCAGTATCAGTTGTTTAAAGTTGCGGGGGCTGCCTTGGGCGGCGTCGCTCTGCTGGGCCTGGCCCACGGCCTGCCCGAGGCGTTGATTTTGCCGCTGGTTGAGCGGCACCTAACCCCCAATGACCCGGTGGCCCACCCCCAGGCCCTGATCACAGGTAAAGATCTAGTGCAGGGCCTGGCGCTAAGACCAGGCCCCCAAATCGGCGAACTGCTAGAAGCGGTTCATTTGGCCCAGGCCGAGGGGCTGGTGAGCAGCCGCGAAGAGGCCCTGGTGTGGGTCAAGCAGCAGCTCTAGCCGCCTCGGCAGTTGTGCTTTGGGAGCTGTTCTAGCTGCCGGGGGTCTCGGCGGCAGGTTCTACCAGAGCTTCTTCTACTGCTTCGGGAGCGGCGGCTTCGGGAGCGGCTGCGTCTTCAGGGGCAGCGGCTTCAGGGACTTCGATTTCCTCAGGAGCTACGGCCTCAGGGACTTCGATTTCTTCGGGGGTGGCAACCTCAGGGATTTCGGTTTCTTCGGGGGCTACGGCCTCAGGGATCTCCGATTCCTCAGGAGCTACGGCTTCGGGGGCGGCGACATCTTCCAGATCTGCGGCTTCAGGGAATTCCACTTCGTCAGAGATTTCGGCGGCGGGAGCATCGACTGCCTCAGCGGTCTCAGCTTCGGTGATCGCTTCGACTGTTACCCCAGGGGTAGCTTCTTCAAGGGCGGCTTCGATTTCTGCCTCAAGCTCGGCTTCGAGGGTGTCTACGTCAACGACAGGGGCGGCGGCTTCGGTTTCAGCAGCTTCGGTTACAGAGACAGCTTCAGCCTTAGGGTCTTCAGCTTGGACGGGGGCACCCAGGGCGATACCAGCCAGGGTTAGGCTACCGGCAGCGAGGGCAAGCTTGCGGTAAAGGGACATAATTTTCTTCCTCAAAAAAAGCGTCTTTAGATGGGGCTGAGGGTAGTGCTACAGATGTGCTACAAAAACTACCTTCAGCGTTTGGTGAGACTAGCACGGGGTCTGGGGCGAGACCAGCGGTGTTCAGAAAGAAGATATGAAGTTTTGATTAAGCGATAGGAATAACTTTGGTTAAGGCCCTGGCCGGGAACTTTCTACGCAGTCTTGGCATCTAGACGTGATTTGCCGCGCGGCCTTTGGTTAAGGAATCTGGAAAAACGCTACATTACCCAATGGGATCAGACAGGCCAAAGGCTATGTAGCTCCGTAAATACTCTCTCTGCTTTTAATTGCTCACTCTTTAAATTGCCGCCCATGACCATCGCACCAGCTCCCACCTCTCAGTACGGCGATCGCGCCATCCATCAGGCGGCGATAGAACCGCTGGAGAAGTGGCCCAACCCGTCGGAGAATGTCTATACCATTCACCTGGAGCATCCGGAGTTTACGGCGCTGTGCCCGCGATCGGGGTATCCAGATTTTGGCACCATTGTGGTGGACTATTGCCCAGGGCCGTGGGTGGTGGAGCTGAAGGCGTTTAAGCTCTATATAAATAGCTTTCGCGATCAGCGGGTGAGCCATGAGGCAGTGGCCAATGCGATCGCCGATCGCCTGTGGGAGGAGCTTCAGCCGCGCGGGCTGCGGGTGATTGGCGACTACACGCGGCGCGGCGGGGTGAAGACGGTGATTGCGGTGAAAAAAGGCAGTTGCAACGAGTTTGAACCCTATACAGCCAACGCCCTGTAGCCAAAAAATTCCCTGATCCGTAGGGGCGCAGGCTTTGCGCCCAGAGGAAGGTTTGGGCGCAAGCTTTGCGCCCCTACGGCTGGCCTTTTGGGAATCGGGGTTATGTAATTCGGATTTGATATCACCTACCCACCCACTCCCCACTCCTTACCCATGATGCTGCTCCCTATGGGGTATCAGCGAATGGGGTTTCTCCAGACCGTGTTTTTCCATTAGAGCTTGGTCGCCCATAATCGCCTTTGGGCAGCCGTCGGCGATGATGTGGCCTTCGTCGATCAAAATGACGCGATCGCATACCTCCAGCACAAACTCTAGATCGTGGGAGGAGATCAGCACGGTTTCGGTGGAGTTTTGCAAAAAGCGGATTAGGCGGCGGCGGGTGCGCAGGTCGAGGCTGGCGGTGGGTTCGTCGTAGAGAATAATCTGGGGAGTCATGGCCAGCAGCCCGGCGATCGCCACCATTTGTTTTTCGCCGCCGGAGAGGTGGTGGGGCAGGCGATCGAGCAGGTGGGTAATGCCCGCCATATCGGCAGCCTGGGCAACGCGGGCGGCGACTTCAGCGGGGTCAAAGCCCATGTTTTGGGGGCCAAAGGCGATGTCGTCGCGCACCGAGGCGGAGAACAGCTGGTCGTCGGGGTCTTGGAACAGCAGACCAACTTCGGGGCGAAACTGGCCCGGCTTCAGGGGGGCGCCAAACAGGTCAATGTCTCCGGCGGCGGGGGTGAGCACACCGCACAGCAGCATGAACAGGGTGGTCTTGCCGCAGCCGTTGTGGCCGATGATGCCGACGCGATCGCCCGCCTGCACCGTCAGCGAGATCTGGCAGAGCACATCGGGCTGGTCGGGGTAGCCAAAGGAGAGAGCCTGGGCGGCGATCGCGATCGGTCGCTCCCCGTTGGCCTGGGCCACCGGATCAAACTCGGTCGATACCATATCCATCATCGCAACCATCCCAGTTCTGCTATTACGAATGCGATCGCAGCGGCCAGCACTACCCCCGTCAGCCCCCAGCTTAGGGCGCAGGGCTGGGCCGCAGCACTCTGCCCCACGGCTGACTTTGTGCCATAGCCGTAGCCCCGCAGCCGCATGGCTCGGTAGACCCGGTCAGACTGCTCATAGCTGCGAATCAGCAGATTGCCCGCCAGCATCGCCAGCTGCTCCATGGTCTGGCGATTGATCCGCAGCCAGCGCTGGCGCTTTTGGCCAAAGCCCCGCAGCCGCATGGCCTGCTGCATGGTGGCCAGCATGGCGGCGATCTCAAACAGGTAGCGGTACGACAGCAGCGTCATATCGGCCAAAATGGTGGGCAGCCCGAGCGATCTCATGGCGTGCAGCAGGGTTAAAAAGGGCGTCGTGCCCAGCAAAATAAACCCCAGGGTCAAAATCGACAAAAACCGTCCCACAATCAGCAGCGTAGCCATCAGCCCCTCCTGGCGCAGGGTGAGCCAGCCCCACTGGGCCAGCACCGTATCGCCCACGGTCAGCGGCAGCACCACCACCAGCGCCAAAATAAACAACCCCGGATAGCTCAGCCGCTGGCGCAAAAACGCCAAGGGCAGCCCCGAGAGCAGATAGAGCGCCGCCGCCAGCCCCAGCATCCAGGGCACCAGAGCGAGGTCATGCACCGTGGCGAAGGCAAACATCAGCACCCCCAGGCTGACCAGCTTCAGCCGAGGCGACCAGCGGTGGATCACCGACTCGCGATGGACATAGGTATCGAGACTGGTGGCTCCCACAGCGTCTAACCCTCCAGCAGCTCGGGCTTCACCCGGCGCAAAAACAGCACCAGCATGGCGGTAAAAATACCCTCAACGATCGCCAGGGGCACGTGGCTCACCGACAGCGCCAGCACCGCCGTTCGCTCGGCTCCGGCATCTAGCTCCGCCGGAATGTTAAAAATAATCAGCGCCAGAAAAATTAGGGCCGCCACCCCCAGCCCGATCGCCCCGCCCAAAAAGGCAAACACCCCCGTGCGAGTCGGCTCTTTGAGCACCTTGCCCAGCGAGTTGCGCAGCTGAAAGACATGGTAGGCCAGCAGCGCCGGAATGCCCATCATCGCCGCATTCACCCCCAGGGTGGTGATGCCGCCGTGGCCAATCACCAGGGCCTGAAAAAACAGCCCAATCAAAATCGCCGGAAAGGCAAAATACCCCAGCACCACTCCCAGCAGCCCGTTCAAAATCAAATGCACGCTGGCGGGCGGCACCGGAATGTAGATCGACGAGGCCACAAAAAACGCCGCCGTCAGCAGCGACGCCTTGGGAATCTCTGCCGATGGGTCGGGTTTGCGGTTGATCTGCCGCAGGGAGTACCAGGTCGCCAGACCGGTGATGGCGTACCCCGCCGCGCAAACCTGGGCCGGTAAAATTCCGTCGGGAATATGCACTAGCGCTTGCCTCGGGCGAAAAATAGAGCGGTGCCAATAAAGCCCCAGATCACAGAGCCAATGGTAATGCTCCGCTGCACCGGAGATAGGGTGGTGTTTGGAGAGATTACAGAACTGGCCGATGGCTCAGTCGTCGCCGGGGCGGGTTCACCCGTACCATTATTGGTTTCGGCCCCGGCCCCAGCCCCATCACTGACGGGAATGGTGGCGATCGCCCCGTGGCCCGCCTGGCGCACCACTACCTCCCAGGTGCCCGGCACAGACTCATCGGGCACAAAGCTAAACCGCCCCTGGTCGTCGGTGGTGCCCTGCTGCCAGATCTCAGCGGGGTCGTCAGGAGCGTAAACCAGTACCTGGGCCTGGGCCATCGGCTCGCCCGTCTCAAACCGGGCCTGCACCTCAACGCTGCTGACCCGACGATGCTCCATTCCAACCCCGTGGCCCAGCACCGGCAATGCCCAACCTACCGCCCCCAGGGCCAATGCCAACGCAAGCTTTAGTCTCATAGCGCTGTCAACCTCACCTCTTCACAGTGGCCCTCGCCCACGTGGCCCAGGCTGGGCAAAATGGCCAGAAAAGTAGTGTAGTCCTCCTCCGATAGCCCGGCCTGGAGGGCGGCGCTGTCGACATCCAATGTGCCATTGGTCGCCAGCGCCGCCAGCGGGTCAAACCCCAGCGCCCCAGTGTTGATGCTGTCGTCCGGGGGCGCACCGCCATCGCCAAACAGGTGGTCAAAGTGGAAGGTGGCCTCCAGGTCAGCTTCTTCGTCAGCGGCCAGAATGCCCTTGCGCTCGTCGCCGATAAAGTCGCCGCAGGTAAAGGCCAGCTCCTCATTCACCTTGATGGCGAAGGGAAGGGTTTCGCCGTCTTTGCTGGCCGTGCCCTGCATCCAAACGGTGTAGCCCTCAGACGGGCCGCTTTCGGCGGGCACCATGCGCCAGGCCAGGGCATTGAAGCGCCCCGCCGGAGCCTCAACCTCGCTCACCATCACCGGGTCAGCGCTCTCATCGCCCTCGGCCAGGTCAACCACCTGGGTGCCCTCGACCTTGACCTCGGCCTTGGCCTCTAGGGTGCCGCCCGCCTCAGGGTCAAAGGGTGGGTCGGTCTGGGCGGCCGTAATGTCGGCCAGAGACACGTAGACGTTGTCAAACTGAACCTCCCACCCGTCTTTGGTGGTAAACCCCTCGCGCACAAAATCTTCGCCGTTGGCGCGAATTACCAGGGTGCCGCGATCGCCCTCGGCGCTGGCGGTCTCGGTGGGTTCTGTTTCGGGGGCAGTGGCGGTGGGGCTTTCGCTACCGCAGCCCGCCAGCCCCACTAGGGCCAAGCAGCCCAGCGTGAAAGCTTTGAAAGAATTGCGTTGCATAGTAAATGAGAAAATAGATGGCTTAGCGCCAGGGGGCCAGAGTTGCGTCTTTGTCGCGTCATTAAGGTCGAGCGGTTTTGGGCTTTAGCCCAACAAAACCCGACCTGTTTACTTAACCCCGAGCTTCCCAAAACGCGCAATGCCCAGGGGGGGGACTGGGACTAGGGCAAAACATTCCCCATTTGCTAAAACGGTAGGATGAGGGCAAGAAATTTCAGCGTGCTGGCAGAACTAACGATGACCACCAACATTGCTCTCCCCAGACCTTTGATCAGCACCTCGCCCGCCCACAGTTCCGACCTTTGCGCCGACGGCAAACGAGGTGCTAAATCCGGCAGAATAGGCACCTGTGCGCTTCTTTATATTCATCCATCTACCGAGCCGAGAACCTAATGTACGACGTCATTGTGGTGGGGGCTGGCCCCGCCGGAGCTTCGACCGCCTACCACCTGGCCAAGCAGGGGCACTCGGTGCTGATCCTAGAGAAAGAGTCTTTGCCCCGCTACAAACCCTGTAGCGGCGCGGTGTCGCCCAGCGTGGCCGAGTTCTTTGATTTTGACTTTGCCCCCGTGGTAGATCGTCCCATGCGTCGGGTGCGCTACACCTACAAACTGGGCGACCCCATTGAGGCCGAACTCACCACCACCGACCCGATCTGGATGGTGCAGCGGGAGGTGTTTGACCACTTTCTTGTGCAGCAGGCCCAGGGCCAGGGGGCACAGCTGAAGGATGCTACTGCTGTGACGGCGATCGCGAACCAAGGCGACTACTGGCAGGTCAGCACCACCGACGGCACCCTAGACGCCGCCTACCTGGTGGCCGCCGACGGAGCCACCGGCCCCATGGCCCAGTGGCTGGGCTTTCCCGACCTCGCTCTACGCACCGCCAGCGTGCTAGAAGTGCCCGCCCCGGTGGGCGATGACTGCGCCATCAATTTTGAGTTTGGCCTGGTTAAGCAGGGCTGCGCCTGGAACTTTCCCAAGGCCGAGAGCTACTCCATTGGGGTGGCGACGTTCTTGGGCAAGGCCCCGGCAGACTACCGCAAGGTGCTCGAAAAATATAGCCAGTCCTTTGGCGTTAGCCCTGGGGCGGGCCAGGTCTACAGCCACCCGCTGAAGCTGTGGGATGGCAACCACCCGCTGCACAGTCACCGGGCGGTGCTGGTGGGCGAAGCGGGGGCGATCGTTGATCCCCTCAGCGCCGAAGGCATTCGCCCCGGCATGGTCAGCGGGGTGCGGGCCGCCGAGGCCATCCACGCGGCCCTGGCTGGGGATGCCGACGCATTGGCCAACTACACCGCCACCATGCACGCCACCTGGGGCGAAGACATGCCCTGGGCCAAACGCATTGCCGGGCTATTCTTTCGGGTGCCGGGGATCGGCTATCGGGTGGGCATTAAGCGACCCACAGCCACCCAGCGACTGGGCCAAATTTTGGCCGGAGAGGTGCGCTACGCCGATATCGCCAGCCGGGTGATGAAACGCATGAGCGGGGGCTTGTTGTCGGGGTAGCGCGCACAGAATTATGAGCACTATACATGCTGGAAGCTGGACGATAAGTGATCTTCATGCGTCAACTGCTGCGGATGTAACACTTCATCAGCAGACGATTGTATAGCCATGAGCAGGGGATTCATCCATTGACTCCAAGTCTCGACAGGGACTCTAATAACTTCGTTGTATGCGCATTCGTAAGGTATGCCAGCATCTTTAAGTTTACCTTGAAGCTTTAAGCGAAATTCATTTTCTAAATCACTACCGTAAAGCCAGCCCAGTTTAATGCTGAGATGGCCGCCAGACCAGATTGTGATAGGTGACTTATTGCTGATAAATGAATACTTAGGACTGCAAGAGCCTTCCGTTGTGCCAGTTCCCCACTCAATTTTGTCAAAGTCTGAGGCATGAAACAGATCGATCATTTGTCGCAGGCTTTCTACATAGGCTGGTTCTAAATGTTTGCCAGCATCTTCCAAAAAAGATTCTTTAGTCCATCTCCCTCTCTTTGGCTTAGGTGCGATCCCGCTTTGTTTAGCTATTTGAGCTACTCTGGTCTGGCCAATAATTCTGGGAATATGGGTGCTGAATTCACCGCCACTGTAGCGCCGTAGTTCAAGCGCAAGAACTTCTGTAGGGCTCATTCGCTCATTCATAAACTCAACAATTCGCTGGAGTTCTGGAGGAATATGGTCAGCGACAAAGATTAGACGAACATTTCCACTGCGCAGATTGTCATTAGCGGCCTGCCAAAAGGCTTCCTCATCATTGAGATCCTCATCGTTGTCTTTTAGGAAATTAGCTAGAACAGCTTCAGGAGCTTGGCTTCTGCTCAGTGCGGTTTGGTAAAAGTAGTCCCTCAAGGTGTTATCTGGCCAGTATGCAACGGCGTTAGCTGCATAGTCCATCATTTGTCCAACGACCTGTCGCCGAAGTTCTCTATTATTCTTACGTTTTACTTCTATAAGAGTCGGGATTGCATCTTGATCGATAAAAAGATGGTCTAGAGACCACTGGCCATTTCCGCCTTGCTCAGCAGGGACACTAGCCTCACGCTTAAGAAGTAACCAACGACGGGGAAATATAGAGTCAATTTGATCGCCGGCCAACAAGTCAGGATGATCCGCCAGGATCTCTTGAAACTTGTCTTCGCAACTATAGTCAGTTAGCTCTAACCGAGTAAGATGTCTGCCGTGCTCAAGGTAAATGGCTTCGCTCATGATTTGTCAGTCTCATCCGTACGCAAGGGTATAGATAAAGCATTCCCGTTGCTACAAAAAACACCCATAATGATGAACCGTACTGTTATCTTGACTGGCATCACAGGCTATTCCTAACGCTTGCCTAGATCTCTGTACCAGCGGGCCAGTTTGTGGGGATCGATGCCGAGGAAGTATCCGGCGATCATGATTTGGTTGGCCAGGGTGGTGCGGAGGATGCCGAGGGTGCGCCAGCGCCGATCGCTCGTCACCACAGCAGCGGGCGCGATCGCCACCCGCCCCACCTTGCGCAACCGCCGCACCAGCTCAAAGTCTTCCATCATCGGCAGGTCGGGGAATCCGCCTAGCTGGTGAAAAATGTCGGCTTTTATAAAAATCCCCTGGTCACCGTAGGGCATTTGCAGAAAGCGCGATCGCAGATTTACCCCCCACTCCACCCAGCGCAGCCCTCTATCTGGGCCATTGATAGCGAGGCGAAAGGCCCCGGCAACTACCCCCGGCTGCGCCAACGTCTGACGAATGGCCTGCTCGAAGCCCTCGGGCAGTCGAGTGTCAGCGTGAAGAAACAGCAGAATAGAGCCAGTCGCCGCCGCTGCCCCACAGTTGAGCTGGTGCGATCGCCCCGGCGACGACCAAATTACCCTGGCCCCCCAGGCTTTTGCGACCTCAGCGGTGCAGTCAGCACTGCCGCCGTCTACCACCACCACGTCTACCCCCGCTGGAATGGTGCCCAGCACCTGGGGCAAATTCTGCGCCTCATTCAGCGTGGGGAGCACAATGGAGATGAGCGGCGGCGGCGGGATCAGTTCACACCTGGCCGCCACGATCGCACGCTCAGCAATTGCGCGATCATTAATAGTGCAACTGTCAGCCTGAGTAAACTGACCCAAACCCCAGGCCCGAGGCAGCGCATCAGACACTCTGCCCAGCGATCGCTTCACCTGCGCCTGAATTCGTTCCACATCCCATAGACCCATAGGTGACAGGGGCATACCAAAACATTATTGAGGGTTTAGCTACAGCCATTGCTATAACTTACCCAACGCACCGGGCACCTCGGATTAGCGATCACTTAATTTTTGCTGAGAACGACCCGAAATAATCTAAAACGGGTCAAAAATATAGTTGTCGGCATATTGGGCGGCGCGATCGCACTCGGCCTGGCTGCGCACCGTCCAGGCCAGCAGGGGCAGGTCAAAGTAGCTGCGGGCCAGGGTAGTGGGCAGGTTAGGCAACGCCTTCACGTTGTAAGCAATAAAGTGGGGGGCGCTGAGCCAGGCGAGCAGCAGGTTGCTGCGCAAGAATTTTTGAGGCCGCCGGGCCAGCTGCCCCCGAGGGATGTGGGGCGCAGACTGCCTCAACCAGTGGAGCGATCGCGGGTTAAACGACTGCACCGCAAACTCGCCTCGGTAGCCTGCCAGAGTTTTCACCAACGCCTGCTCCGGGGGGCCAACCCGCTTCTCGTTTTTGATTTCAATCAGCAAAGGCACCCGACCATCGACGCAGGCCAGCACCTCGGCTAGGGAGGGAATGATCTGATCGGTATGGCAGAGGCGATAGCGATTGAGGGTAGCAAGGGTCTGGTCGGCGATACGGGCTTTTTTGCCCGTCAGCCGCCTTAGGTCGCGATCGTGAAACACCGCCAGATGGCCGTCGGCCAGCAGCTGTACGTCTAGCTCGATGGGATGGTCGGCGGCGATCGCCGCCTCAAAGGCCGCCAGCGAATTTTCTGGTGCTGCCGCATCCTGATGTAGGCCCCGGTGGGCAATGGGTCGAGTCGTAATCCACTCCATCGGGGGCATCCTTTACCCTGCTAAGCTGGGCTAACTTGCCCGCTGGTCAATCAAACTGTACCAATATTTAACAGTATGACCTCCCCCTAACCGCGCCAAACCCCTCCCCCTATGCCCCTTGATACCTGGTTTCCCCTCGCGGTCTACTACGCCGACCTGCCCGATGCCCCCCAGCACACCCCAGCCCTAGCCGAGGCCATTCTCAACCTTGAAGCCAGCGGCAGCGAACCCCGCAATTTTCCCGAAATGGCCTGGACGGGTGACCTGCACGGGGTCGAAAAAGTCCACACCGACCCCCGCTTTAGCTGGGTAGTGAGCCAGGTCGAAACCCATGTGGTGCTCTACTTAAAAGAACTCGGTCTCGACCTCAGCCAGGTCGATCTCCACATTCAGCGGGCCTGGCCCGTGGTGTCGCGCCCCCAGCAGGAGGTCGGTGCCCACTGCCACAACACCGCCCACGTCAGCGCTGTCTACTACGTCGCCGTACCCGAGTCGGGCACCGACGCGGCGGGCTGCCTCACCTTTTTAGACGACGCCCGCCCCAACGAGGTCAGCCCCGGCCTAGGCAGCGAGAACACCGACATTATCTCTACCTGGAATTATTTAAACCAAGACCAGGCTCTCTACCTGCCCACCGCAGGGCGGCTGATCATCTTTCCGGCCAAACAGCGCCACGGGGTCACGCCCAACCACACCGACGAGCTGCGCCTGTCGCTGTCGTTTGACATTGTGCTCACCGCTGCCCCAGGGCAGGCCGCCGGAGCCTACGAATTTCTCATGCCGCCCCCCACCCAGTGGCAGCGATTTGGCGAGGCGCGATAACTACGCGTCTCCTGCTCAAGATAGCTCTGCATAACTAAAGCTCAATCGGTGTGTGAAGTCATACGTCAATCTCTGTAGGCTGCACTGGGGCTAGCGGTCTAGCCAGTGGAGATAGTTGGAAGCCGCCATTTTCTGCATGATGTTGAGCTAAAGCGGTTGGAGCAAATTGCTGACCCAGCTAGGTGCCAACGCCCAAAAGCCTGCACCAAGGAGCGATCGCCGCCGTACATGCCAATCTATTGCTTTTCATAATCATTTCATGATTTGAGATTTCAGCAGCCAGGCCCAAATGGTACAGCCCCATATGTCGCTAGATAGAGATCGCGATCAAGTACCTTGCCATTTCATCGGTATTTCATTTTTGGCTGGCACACTTAAAAGAATGGTTGTTCGTAGTCAGTGCTTCGTGCGCTGTTGAAGACAAGCAACCGCCTTTGTTATGGAAAAGAGGTTCGGCATCCAATGACCCTAAGACGAAAATTAGCTTCCTGGATAGTGGTAGGTGGCCTGGTGTCGTTACCTGTAGTCGTCAGCGCATGCGGCACATCATCCTCAGCCCCTAAAGAGACAGACTCTACCGCTATGCCCATGGGAGATGAACCCATGGCCGATCATTCCATGATGACGATGGATCTTGGCCCTAGCGATGCTGAGTTTGATTTGCGCTTTATCGATGGCATGATTTTGCACCATCAGGGTGCGGTTGATATGGCTGAATCAGCCCTGCAAAATTCCCAACGGGATGAAATAAAGCAGCTTTCTGAGGCGATTATTGCCGCTCAGCAGGTCGAAATTGACCGCATGATGCAATGGCGGCAAGCGTGGTACCCAGATGCTGGCGAAGAGCCGGTCATGTATGACGCAGCCATGGGACACTCCATGGCTATGACGCCTGACATGCAGGCTGGCATGATGATGAGTGGTGACTTGGGTACCGCCGATGATGAGTTTGATTTGCGCTTTATCAATGGCATGATTCCGCACCATGAGGGGGCACTAGATATGGCCCAAGATGCTCTAGAGAAAAGCAGCCGCCCAGAAGTTCAACAACTTTCCCAAGATATTCTATCGACTCAGCAGGTAGAAATCGATCAAATGGAACAGTGGCGACAAGAGTGGTATAGCCAGTAATTTAATCAGCGAATGGAGTTCGGCAGGCCTCATCTAAAAACTGAGGCCTGTCTTTTATGGGATATTTTCTAGCCTTAATTTGCCAAAAATCTGTCAAAGTGACTAACTCAGTCAGATGCAGGAAGCTTACGTAGCCTGTTAACCAGCTAAAATCTGATTACTGATACTAAACTTTGCCCGCAATTGTCTTAATTTTAACATATAGACAAGAAGTCTAAAAAGATACTCTAACAAGTAGGGTTTTCATGTCAATTTCATTTTTGTCTGCCATACTGTATCGACAAACACTGAAAGACAAAGAAAATCCCAATACCAAGGGCGTTAAGTAAGAAGGAGCCTATGTTCTAGGGTTTAGAACAGGTTTTGTTTTGCCCTGCTTTCTAGTGCTTTCAGTTTAGAGAGTGAGGTGAGTTTATATGGCCAAACATATTCTTTTGATAGAGAATGAATCTAGCTTTTCTCGTTTGATCGAGTCAGAGCTAATTCAGGAGAGCTACCTAGTCAGTGTCTTTAAAGATGGCTTCAGCGGCCTTTTCAACGCTCGCCAAATTGAGCCAGATGCATTAATTATCAGCTCGTCCATTTCTGATTTAACAGCTATTGACATATGCAGAAGGCTAAGGACCACAGGCAATCCAGTCCCTATTCTTTATATCGATAAAGACACTACTCCTCAAAAACAAGCTGCTGCTTTAGAAGCAGGGGCTGATGCCTATGTCACTACACCTATAAATCTAGATTTAATTTTGGCGTATATGAAAGTCTTTTTAAGGAAGAACGATAGCGAAAATACATCAAGAATACTCGTCTTTTCTGATATGACACTCAGTCACCATAGTCGAACGGTATATCGAGGTGGTCATGAATTAACCCTGACAGCCAAGGAATTTGATTTACTGGCTTACTTTCTTGAGCATCCTAAGGAAGCGCTTAAAAAATCACAGATTATTGATGCTGTTTGGGGCTATGACTGCGATCTCGGCCTTGAGAGCAACGTGCTTCAGTTTTACATTTGCTCTCTGCGAAAAAAGATAGAAGACGGTCAAAAAGAACGGCTGATTCACACCATCCGAGGGTTTGGCTACATTCTCAAGGCTGCTGCCAAGGGTCGATCCAGAAATTCCTTATCCCTAGCTTTGGCTTAGCTTATTTGTTGATTTAATCGGTCAAGACTACTCATTTTCTGTTGAAAACGACTCTCAGAGGAGATCTTGAAGCCCTTGATGATTTGGGGTTTTCAGGGGGTAGACAGGCCAGAATACAAATAGCCGAAGAGCAAGCTCGGGTCGCTGAACTAGACATCAACCGGCGTAGGGCGCAACTTCTGCTCGATACTGCCAATGATTATCATGCCTTGCAGCTGGCTGCTGAGCAAATTCGTATTAGCATCGGAGCCTTACGGGATGGTGCGTTACGGCTGCGCCTAACAGCACCCTACAACTTGTCGTAGCGCAAATAAAGCCACCAGGCTTTTGGCAATGGTGGCTTTAGAGTCTATTGAGATGAGTGCTATCTTTGTGGATAATAGCGCTTTAAAGCGCCATTGCCTATCAAAAGATCACTAATCTCTGTAATCGCGGTTGTGTCTTGCAAGTTCGCCGACAGTTACAGGCATACCTTTTTCGGTAGCCAAGCCACGAAGGGTAGTTTGGCCAGAGGCACTAGCCACAGGAGCAAAGGCGACTGTAGCTAATGCAATAGTTAGGACGGAAAGAAAGTATTTTTTCATTTGTCTTTTCCATGAGAACTGCTAAAGCTCGCGCTTGGTTGGCGAACTTTATATCATTCATTGTAGATCGGCTATCAGACCATTTCCTGATAATTGGCTGAGTTAAAAATGAACGTTTTATTAGAAAAGTTAGAATACAATTTTTCATTTCCACAAAATTTAATTCTTTCCAGCATTTTTTCGGGCGACTAAAGCAATCTATTTTTGCTTGATGAAGTCTTTGTTTGAGCGCGTTTTTCCGTTGATTGAGCTTGCATTCTGGGGAAATGTTCCTTGTCCAACCTGAAAATTGCCCGATTAAGGTTGAAATTTCATCCTGATTTCATTTTTCTGTGGGATGTTTGGGAGACCGATGGCATTTTTCTCCGACGACTGTATCTCCGCAGACTGTAATTGAGTGGTTCAAGGGCACGCCTATGACAGCTATCACCGATCGCTTGTGTGTTGTGACCAGGGGGCGATCGCTCCCTCAGCTGGCTTTGCTGATACTCCTGCTAGCCCCGGCTGGTGAGGTGTTGGCCCATGCTGGCCACGGGGATGAGTTTCAGGGAGGCGGTGCCGGGGCGCATCCAGCAGGCATTGAGGTTGACCCAGAGGTTGCTGACCGCATTGGCCTGACAATAGAGTCGGTGAAGCGCCAGGTGTTGGCCTTTGGGGTCAAAGCAACAGGGCAGATTGAATCATCTCCAGGGCGACAGGTAACGGTGACCAACCCCGTGGGCGGCACGGTGACCAAACTGCTGGTGGAGCCGGGGCAGCAGGTGGCGGCGGGCCAGGCGTTAGCGGTGATCACCAGTGGCGAGCTAGCCGAATTGCGGGTAACCGCCCTGGAAAACTCCGCTGAGCGCCAGGGAGACGTACAGCAGGCCGAGGCCGATTTGCAGCTGGCGCGGCAGACCTACGAGCAACAGCAGCAGATTGCCCTGAGGGCGATCGAAGCGGCCCGAACGGATGTCCGGGTGGCCCAAGAGCGGTATGATCGCGACTCAGAACTAGCGGCGCAGGGGGCGATCGCCCGTCGCGAACTACTGACCTCTGAGGCGGGTTTGGCAGACGCCAGGCAATCGTTGACCGAAGCGGAGAGTCGGCTAGAGGTGTTGAATGCCCGTACCGAGGTGGCGCGATCGCAGACCTCCCTGAACATGGCCCAATCTCGTGCTCAGCTCAGCACAGAAACGTACCGAACCCGTTTGCAGCAGCTTGGGGCCACGGCTAACCCCGATGGCACCATCACCATCAAAGCGCCGATTGCGGGCACCATTGCCGATCGCGACGTCACCCTGGGGCAATCGTCGCAAGATGCGGGTGCCGTGCTGATGACGATCGTGGACAACCGCACGGTATTGGCCACCGCAAACATTTACGAAAAAGACCTGTCCCAGGTATCCCCTGGGCAACGGGTGCGGATCACCGTTGCCAGTCTGCCCGATCAAATCTTTGATGGACAAATTACGACGGTGGGGGCGGTGGTCGATGGCGAAACTCGGGTCGTGCCCGTGCAGGCCGAGCTAGACAATGCCCAAGGCACCCTCAAGCCCGGCATGTTTGCGGCTCTGGAAGTGCTCACCGAGAGCACCTCGGAGGCGGTGATGGCCATTCCCCAGTCGGCGGTGGTAGAAGCCAACGGCCAACCGCTGGTGTTTGTGCGCAATGGCAACGCCTTTGAACCAGTAGAGGTCACCCTGGGGAGAACGGCGGGCGATCAAGTCGAAGTGCTCAGCGGCCTGTTTGAGGGCGATGAAGTCGTTACCCAGCGGGCCAACCAGCTCTATGCCCAGTCGTTGCGGGGCGGCAGCGCTGAGGCAACAGAGGAAACCGCAGCCCCCGTTGAGGCAGTCGCAACTGCGGGCGTTCCCTGGTGGGCGCTGGGGTTGGGCAGTGGGGCGATCGCCATCACCACCTTTGCCGCCGGTATTTGGTGGGCCAGGCGACAGCGCCCGACCTATGCCTTAGCAATCAACGACGAGGCGGTTTTGCCTTCAGCGCTGGGGCAACCCCGCCATGGCGCTGGGCCAACCCTGGCTGCTCCCCTGGTCGAAGAGGGCGAACCCTCGCGCAAGTAGCTGCGGTGATGTCTAGACAACGTGTAGGGTGGGCAATGCCCACCCTACAACGGCCATGGTGAGCCACCTGCCCTGCCAAATTTTGCACAACAGCGATGCTAGATAACATTTTGAAGTGGTCGATCGCCCAGCGGTGGCTCGTGGTCATCGGGGCGATCATGGTGACGTTTTTAGGCATTTATAACCTCACCCAAATGCCTCTGGACGTGTTTCCAGATTTTGCGCCGCCCCAGGTTGAAATTCAAACCGAAGCGCCGGGGTTGGCCCCCGAAGAGGTGGAGGCGCTGATTACCCTGCCCATCGAGAGCGCCGTCAATGGCACCCCTGGGGTAGAAACCGTGCGGTCATCCTCGGCGGTCAGCATTTCGGTTGTCAAGGTGATCTTCCGGTGGGGTACCGATGTCTATCAGGCCCGCCAGCTGGTCACTGAGCGGCTTCAGCAGGTGCAAGAAAAACTGCCGGAGGGGGTCGGCATTCCCCAGATTTCACCGATTTCGTCGCCCATCGGCACGATTTTGATGTACGCCTTTACGGCGGAAACCACGCCTCTGATGGAGATCAGACGGTTAGTAGACCGCGATGTCACCAACCGGCTGTTGGCCGTGCCGGGCATTTCCCAGGTAATTGCTTACGGCGGCGACGTGCGGCAGTACCAGGTGCTGGTTGACCCAGACCGACTGGTGGCGTTTAATGTGTCGCTGCAAGAGGTGGCCGAGGCGACTGAGGCCGCTAACGTCAATGCCGCAGGCGGATTTCTCAACACCCCTGACCAGGAGTTGATTATTCGGGGGGTAGGGCGGCTAGACTCGATTGAGCAACTGCAAGCATCGGTCGTGACCGCCCGAGAGGGCCGCCCAGTCACGCTGCAAGATGTCGCTGATGTGCAGATTGGCGCTGCCCTACAGCGGGGCGACGGCAGCGTGGGGGGCCAGCGGGCGGTGGTGATGGTGGTCAACAAGCAGCCCCTCAACGACACCCCCACCGTCACTCGGGCGGTAGAAGCCGCCATGGATGAGCTCAAGGCGTCGCTGCCCGAGGATGTCGTCGTCACCGAAACCTTTCGCCAAGAAAATTTTATTGAGTCCTCGGTCGAAAACGTGCTGGGTTCGCTGCGAGACGGCATCCTCATCGTCTCGATTATTCTCCTGCTGTTTTTGATGAACTGGCGCACGGCGGTAATTACGCTGAGCGCCATTCCGCTCTCGATTTTGGTGGGCATGATCATTCTCAACGCCTTTGGCCAGGGCATTAACGTCATGACCCTGGGCGGGTTGGCGGTCGCCATCGGCTCGGTGGTCGATGACTCGATTGTAGATATGGAGAATGCCTATCGCGGGCTGCGCAAAAACCAGCTGGCGGGCACCCCTGAGCACCCCTTTAAGGTGGTCTTTGACACATCGGTCGAGGTGCGGGTCAGCGTGCTGTTTTCCACCGTGATTATTGCTGTGGTGTTTGCCCCCATTTTCAGTCTAACGGGGGTAGAGGGGCGGATTTTTGCCCCCATGGGGGTGGCCTACCTGGTGTCGATTTTTGCCTCTACCCTGGTGGCGATGACGCTCTCTCCGGCACTGTGCGCCATCTTGCTGGCCCGCCGCCCGCTGCCCAGCGATGAAACCTGGGTCACCAGGGCGTCTCAGCGGCTGTATCAACCGGCTTTGCGGTTTGTGCTGGCCCGCGCCAAGCTGGTGCTGGCCATTGCCCTGGCGTCTCTGGTGGCGTCACTGGTGGTGTTTTCTAGTCTAGGGCGGGTGTTTTTGCCAGAGTTCCAAGAGTCTTCGCTGGTCAATGCCATGCTGCTGTATCCAGGGTCGTCCCTGGCGGCTACTAACGAAGCAGGGCTAGCCATGCAGGAGGCGCTTAAGGGTGATCCCCGCTTTGCCACGGTGCAGCTGCGGGCCGGGCGGGCACCGGGGGATGCCGATGCCGGTGGGGTCAATTTGGGCCACGTCGACATCGAGCTGAGCCAGGAGGGTTTGCGCGATCGCGAAGCATCCATCGAACACATTCGCGAAGAGTTTGCCCGCATTCCCGGCATTGCCCCCAGCGTGGGCGGGTTTATTACCCACCGCATGGATGAGGTGCTCTCGGGGGTCAGAAGCGCGATCGCCGTGAAGATCTTTGGCCCCGACCTCGACCAGCTGCGCACCATCGGCAGCGACGTAGAGACGGCGATTCGCGATATCGATGGCCTGGTAGACCTCCAACTAGAGCCCCAGGTGCCCATCCGCCAGGTGCAAATTCAGTTTGATCGGCCGGCGGCGGCCCGCTACGGCCTCACCGTAGGGCAAATTGCCAGCGTGGTCGAAACCGCCCTCAATGGGCGAGTGGTGTCTCAGGTGCTAGAGCAGCAGCAGCTCTTTGACCTGCTGGTTTGGCTCAAAGATGACGCCCGCAATAATTTGGATGCGATCGGCAATCTCTTGATTGATACCCCCGTCGGCCAAAAAATTCCGCTGGCTCAGGTGGCCCGCATTGAATACGGCACCGGGCCAAACACCATCAACCGCGAAAATGTCTCTCGCCTGATTGTGGTGTCGGCCAACGTCGCGGGGCGCGACTTGGGTTCGGTGGTAGACGCGATTCGCGATCGCGTTAGCACCTCTGTAGCGCTGCCGTCCGGGTACTACATTCAGTACGGCGGGCAGTTTGAGTCAGAGCAGCGGGCCAGCCGCAACCTGCTGGTGTTTGGCGGGCTAGCCATCGTCGTCATCTCTGTGCTGATGTATTTTGCGGTTAAATCGGTGCTAGGGGTGGTGATGATTATGGTCAACCTGCCCCTAGCTCTGGTGGGGGGCATTGCCTCCATTGCCCTGGGGGGTGGGGTGG
>QBMN01000047.1:0-27121 GCA_003241845.1 Shackletoniella antarctica
GTAGGGGGTCGGGGCGGGTGGCAGTTTGTTGAACCATGCGCTCAAGGGCGCTGTGGAGGCGCTGCGATCGCGCGATCGCCCCCCTAACCTTGGCAATCAGTTCATTAACTGAAAAGGGCTTTACCAGATAGTCATCGCCCCCTATCAGATGGCCCTGCACCCGGTTTGTCACCTCCCCCAAACTTGAGAGAAAGATAAACGGCACCATCTCGCCCTCGGGCTTAGAGCGCAGCTGGTGGCAAAACTCAAACCCGCTCATGCCCGGCATCATCACATCAGAGACCACCACATCGGCAGCGGTCGTGGTCAATAGCTCAAGCGCCTCCTCCCCAGAAGCGGCATTTACCACCTCAAAGCCCTGGTCTTGCAGACGCCGGGTCAGGGCCAGTTGCATAACAGCGTCATCGTCGACGACAAGAACAGTGCTCATAGATCTATTAGGTTAAAGGGCACAGGAAAACAGAACGGGGAGCGAGGCGTAGAGACAGGGCTTGGCAGATGCAAAGCTAAACCGTTGTTATAAACGAGCAAAAAACTGGGTGAAAGCGCATTAGACTATGGGATGTTTTGTCGTTTGCGGGCAATTTGCGATGTACGAACGGATCACTCCCCCGGCAGTAGGCGAACGCATCACCTTCAAAGATGGCGAGCCTGTGGTGCCAGATACGCCTATCATTCCCTACATCCGTGGCGATGGAACGGGGGTAGATATCTGGCCCGCCGCCCAGCGAGTCTTTGATGCGGCGGTGGCAGCGGCCTACGGCGGCAAGCGCGAAATTGTCTGGTTTCGGGTCTACGCTGGCGACGAAGCCTGTGAGCAGTACGGCACCTACCAATACCTGCCCGACGACACCCTCAAGGCGATCGAAGAATACGGCATCGCCATCAAAGGCCCCCTGACCACCCCCGTAGGCGGCGGCATTCGCTCGCTCAACGTCGCCCTGCGGCAGATCAACGATCTCTACACCTGCGTGCGCCCCTGCAAATACTATGCGGGCACGCCCTCGCCCCACCGCAGCCCCGAAAAGCTCGACGTCATTATTTATAGAGAGAACACCGAAGACATCTACCTGGGCATCGAGTGGAAGCAGGGCGACCCAATCTGCGACCAGCTGATCAAATACCTCAACACCGAGCTGATCCCCGCCACGCCCGAGCACGGCAAAAAACAGATTCCCCTCGACGCGGGCATTGGCATCAAGCCGATCAGCAAGACCGGCAGCCAGCGCCTGGTGCGGCGGGCCATGAAGCACGCCCTGCGCCTGCCCAAAGACAAGCAGCAGGTCACCCTGGTGCACAAGGGCAACATTATGAAATACACCGAGGGGGCCTTCCGCGACTGGGGCTACGAGCTGGCCACCAGTGAGTTTCGCGCCGATTGCGTCACCGAGCGCGAGTCTTGGATTTTGGGCAACAAAGAAGCCAACCCCGATATCACGACTGAAGACAACGCCCGCCAGATCGAGCCGGGCTACGACGCCCTCACCCCGGAGAGAAAAGCCGCCATCTGCACCGAGGTCGAAGACATTCTCGCCGCCATCTGGGAGACCCACGGCAGCGGCCAGTGGAAGGACAAGGTGATGGTGAACGATCGCATCGCCGACAGCATCTTTCAGCAGATCCAGACCCGGCCCGACGAATACTCGATTCTCGCCACCATGAACCTGAATGGCGACTATTTGTCGGATGCGGCGGCGGCGATCGTCGGCGGCCTGGGCATGGGGCCAGGGGCCAACATCGGCGACACCTGCGCCATCTTTGAGGCCACCCACGGCACCGCCCCCAAGCACGCTGGCCTAGACCGCATCAACCCCGGTTCGGTGATTCTCTCCGGCGTGATGATGCTGGAATATATGGGCTGGCAAGAGGCGGCGGATTTGATTAAAAAGGGCATCGGGGCGGCGATCGCCTCCCGCGAAGTCACCTACGACCTGGCCCGCATGATGGAGCCACCGGTTAACCCGCCGCTGAAGTGCTCGGAGTTTGCCGAGGCGATCGTCCAGCACTTCGACGATTAACGCATGTAGGGTAGGGGCGCACAGCCGTGCGCCCCAATGAAGCACCTCAGCCCGTTGATTCAGACCCAAATCAAGCCGTTACACCTTTGATAAAATCCGCTGCCCCAAGACCGCTAGCCCTGCCCCCAGGGCCTCGGCCAGGGTGCCCACCAGGCGGTACACCGCCACGGCACTGAGCACGACTCCGGCGGAGAGCGTGCCTTGCAGCAGGGTGACGGCGATCGCCTCAAACACCCCCAGCCCCCCCGGCGCACCGGGGATCACCAGCCCCGCCAGCCAGGCTAGGCTAAACAGGCTCACCACCGAGAGCCAGAGGCTAGCGGGCAGCGGGCTAACGGCGCTAATCACCAGGGCAAACCCGATTCCTTTGAGCAGCACAAACCCCATTTCTCCCGCTAGTGGTTTGAGGGGGTAGTGGTGCAGAGCGGCCTGGGGCAGCGGTTCATCTAGATCAGCCTTGGCCTTGGCCTGGCCCAGGCGGTTCATCACCGGGTTGAGCCAGCGGGGGTGAATTGCGCCCAGCGCCAGACCCAGCCCCAAAATTTGCCCCGGCCAGTAGCGAGTGGGGCTAGCTAACCCCAGCAGCAGGGCCGCATTGGCCATCAGCAGTGGTTCTAGCACCACCCCGACAATGGCAGGCCCTTTGGCCACACCGCGATCGCCCAGGGCGCGCACCCGCCCATAGAAATGCCAGACATTGCCCGGCAGGTATTTCAGCAGATTAGTTTTTAGGTAAACCGGCATGCTCCAGGTGCCGCTGACCGGCTGTTGCAGGGCCTGCAAAATCCAGCTCCACACCCAGCCCGCCCAGCCGTGGGCCAGCAGGCTAACAACCATGGCCAGCAGCAGCAGCCAAATTCCCCGAGGCCGCAGGCGGATGGCGGTGACCTCGGCCCAGTGCCCTGCCAGGGTGTGGGCCAGAAATGCGATCGCCGCCGCGACCATCACCCAGCGCAGGTAACGTTTCAGCAAAGCTCTAACCAGGTTCCCACTGTGCTACCCTAGTAAAGTTGTCTAATTAAATCGCACATTCGAATTTTCGGGTCTCCCCCTAAATTTTGTTTTTGGGGAGCACGTTCGAATGGAGGATTAACCCGAAAGGAGTCAAAACCAAATGCCCGTTATTACTCTATCTGAGCTACTAGAGTCTGGGGTTCACTTCGGCCACCAAACCCGCCGCTGGAATCCCAAGATGGATCAGTACATCTTCACCTCCCGCAACGGCGTTCACATCATTGACCTGGTGCAGACCGCCCAGCTGATGGAACAAGCCTACAAATTTGTCCGCACTGCGGCAGAGCAGGGGCAAAAGTTTCTGTTTATCGGCACCAAGCGCCAGGCCGCTGGCATTGTGGCCCAAGAGTCGGCCCGCTGCGGCTCTCACTACGTCAACCAGCGCTGGCTGGGCGGCATGCTCACCAACTGGGAGACCATTAAGGCTCGCGCCAACCGCCTCAAAGAGCTAGAGCGCATGGAAGAGCTGGGTGCCATTGACCTGCGCCCCAAAAAAGAAGCCGCCGTGCTGCGCCGCGAGCTAGAGAAGCTGCAAAAGTACCTGGGCGGCATTAAGACCATGCGCAAGGTGCCCGACGTCGCCATTATTGTCGACATCAAGCGAGAATACAACGCCGTGTCTGAGTGCCAAAAGCTCGGCATCCCGATTATTTCTCTGCTAGACACCAACTGCGACCCCGACGTCGTTGACGTGCCCATTCCGGGCAACGACGACGCCATTCGCTCCATCAAGCTGATTCTCGGCAAGCTGGCCGACGCCATCTACGAAGGCTCCCACGGCGGTCAGGCCAGCGGCGATGACGACTACGACGACTACGACGGGGCCGAAGATGACGAGCTTGGCTACGACGCCCCCGCCGCCGACAGCGACAGCTAGGGTTTAGCCCTGAGGGAGAGGGGTGCCGAGCTGGCTTTACACTGGCCTTTATGAAGGTACCCCCAGGGGTTTAAGCTGAACCAAGGCACTCCTCTGCCTGTTTAGATAGATTGTTTGTATTGAGTTCGACGACATCGCGTTAGGACGTTAAATCACCATGGCAGATATTTCTGCAAAGCTTGTTAAAGACCTGCGCGACAAAACCGGCGCAGGCATGATGGACTGTAAAAAAGCCCTCAAAGAAAACGAGGGCAACATTGAGAAGGCCATTGAGTGGCTCCGCCAGAAGGGCATTGCTTCGGCCACTAAGAAAGAAGGTCGGGTTGCGGCCGAGGGCCTGGTCGACAGCTATATCCACACCGGTGGCCGGGTGGGCGTGCTGGTAGAGGTCAACTGCGAAACCGACTTTGTGGCTCGCCATGACGAATTTAAAGCTCTGGTGCGCAACATCGCCATGCAGATCGCTGCCTGCCCCAACGTGGAGTTTGTGCGCGTCAGCGACATTCCCGCTGAGGTGGCCAAGAAGGAAAAATCCATTGAAATGGGCCGCGATGACATCGCCAACAAGCCCGCCGCCATGCAGGAGAAAATCGTCGAAGGCCGCATTCAGAAGCGCCTGAAGGAGTTGTCTCTGGTGGATCAGCCCTTTATCAAAGATCAAAACATCTCGGTGGAAGAGCTGATTAAACAGGTGGTCTCGAAGCTGGGCGAAAACATTCAGGTGCGCCGCTTCTCTCGGTTTGTGCTGGGTGAAGGCATCGAGAAAGAAGAGACCAACTTCGCCGACGAAGTCGCGGCCCAGGCCGGTCTGAAGAAGTAGTCTCAATCATAGTTTCAGGGCTGCTGCGCTAGCTAGCTCCCTTCAAGAGCTACCAGAGGCGGGGGTGCGGTTATAGCGCCCCCGTTTTTAATAGTTCCCTATAATCAGATGTGGCAATGGGTAGAGAGGCATGGTAAGGCCGGTCGAAAGTATTCGCAAAGATCTCAATGCGCTAGAGGAAGCCACGGCCACCCTGGCCGAAGAATTTAGCCAAATTTATGCTACCTACCTCACCGTGCTGGGCCAGACCATGCGGCGGCAGGTGATTATGGCCACCTACCACCTCTGCACCCAGGTCTACCCGGAAGAGTTTTTGGCCCTAGCGGTGAGCGATCGCACCCGGCTACAGCAGGGCATTCAAGATTTGGGGCGCAAGGCCCAGAGCTGGCTTCAGCAGCTGATGGAACCCGATCAGCTATCGTCAGATGCCGATCAGAGCCTTGACCCCAGCGCTCTAAACCGTCTAGAGGCGGCCTTGGCGGCCCTGGCTCGTGTTGACGCGGCCCCGGTGGCGGACGAAAACGAGGACGAGGACGAGCCGGAGCCTGGTCTATCTGATCTGGCGAATTTACCTGAGACAGAGGCGATCGCCCCCGCCGTTGCTCAAGCAGATTCTGCTGAAACGGCCCCAGAAACAGTCTCAGAAACGGCTGAAGAATCTGAGTCAGCCGAGGACACAGCCCTGGCGCTCGACCCCCAAAAGCTGATGCAGTCGGTGATTATGGCGGCGCTTTCTAGCGAAGTGCAGGAAGCCTTTAGCGATCGCCCCTTTACCGGCGACCCCCTCACCCCCACCCTGGTGGCCAAGCATCACCTAATCTTGGAGCAGATGATTCGCGAGGTCTTGCAGCGGGCGTCTAAGAAGGCCAACCAGCTGCTGAGAAAGGCCCAGGTTATCCCTGACCTGCCCGACGCAGTGGTAGAAGCCGCCGCCGATGTCAATGGGGTCATGCCCAAGGGGCGATCAGCGCCCAATGTTTTGAATGTGCTGGTAGCCATAGCGGGCGATGGGGCCGCAGACTTCGACCAGCAGGATGACGATGATGAAATTCAAGATATTCAGGACATTCAAGGTATTCAGGACATTCAAGGCATTCAGGACATTCAGGACATTCAGGACATGGATAATGATGACGACGACGAGGCCATAGAGGGCACCATGACCCACCTGGCTGCGGTGCAGCTTCGCCTTAGCGACCTGGAGTTTGGCGATGTGCAGACGGCCCTCTGGCGCAGCAAATTGCGCACCTCTGTGGGGCGGCTGCGCAAGCTGGGCAAGCAGTACCAGCGGGCCGAGCGCGAGCTGGCGATCTCCCAAGCTGAGCAAGCCTGGCGCTCTGTCTGGCACGACAACTCATCCCGCTAGGGTGCCGGGGAAATCATGACAGAAGCACAGACCTCCCTACCCGACTGGGTGCGGCTCCAGCGGGCGCTCTCGGTCGAGGCCGAAACCGGCTTCAACAACCTGGTGGGCAAACAGCAGAGCTTTAGTGAGTTTCTGCGCGACAGCCTGCAACAGCCCCCCGCCATTCTCCCGGCAGACCAGCAGCAGTCGTGGCAGGGCCTAGCCCAAAAGTATGCGGGCTATATCGATCTCAGCTTTGCCCAGCGCCAGCACCTGGTGGCCGAAACCCGCCGCTTTCTCCACGGCACCCAGCGCCTGCTCGAAAAACACGCCGAAACCAAAGCCCTCCGCACCCGAGAAGGCTCCGCCGACTCTGGAACATCCTTGTCTGCTAAGGCAGCCCGCAAACCCAAAGCGCCGCCCAAGACCACCCAACTGGCAGAGGCAACAGGGACGGGCAGCTTTCGCTTTGGGCTAGATCAACCCGTCACCTACCTGAAGGGCATTGGGCCAAAAAATAGCGAACGGCTGGCCAAGCTGGGCCTGTTCACGGTGCAGGATGTGCTCTACTACTACCCCCGCGACCACATCAACTACGCCCAGCAGGTCAAAATTCGCGACTTAGAACCGGGCGAAACCGTCACCATCGTCGGCACGGTCAAGCGGGTCAACTGCTTCACCAGCCCCCGCAACAAAAAGCTCACCATCTTTGAGCTTCAGCTCTCCGACGGCAGCGGCATTCTCAAGCTCAACCGCTTTTACCCCGGCAACCGCTACGCCACCCCCGGCTGGCAGCAGCAGCAAAAGCGCCAGTACCCCCAGGGAGCCGTCGTCGCCGCCTCGGGCCTGGTAAAGGACGGCAAGTTTGGGGTGACGCTAGAAGACCCGCACCTGGAGGTGCTGGACAGTCTGGGCGATCGCATTGAGTCGCTCACCATTGGCCGCATGGTGCCGGTGTACTCCCTCACCGAGGGCGTCGCTGCCGACCTGGTGCGGAAGGCGGTGGCGGCATCCCTGCCCGCTGTCCCAGACTTGCAAGATCCCCTGCCGGTGGATCTGCGGCAGCAGTATGGGCTGATCAAGGTGGAAGAGGCGATCGCCCAAATCCACTTTCCCGACGACGAAGAAAACCTGGCCAAGGCCCGCCGTCGCCTGGTGTTTGACGAATTTCTCTACCTTCAGCTCGGCCTGTTGCGCCGCCGCCAGCAGCAGCAGGCCCAGCAAACTGCGATCGCCATGGCCCCCACCGGAGCGCTGATCGACAGCTTCTACACCATCATTCCCTTTAGCCTCACGGGTGCCCAGCAGCGGGTGGTCAACGACATTCTTGCCGATCTGCAAAAGCCCGTGCCCATGAACCGTCTGGTGCAGGGCGATGTCGGCTCCGGTAAGACCGTAGTGGCCGTGGTCGCCACCCTGGCCGCCATTCAGTCGGGCTACCAGGCGGCCATCATGGCCCCCACCGAGGTGCTGGCCGAGCAGCACTACCGCAGGCTGGTGGAATGGTTTAACCAGCTGCACCTGCCTGTGGAACTGCTCACTGGCTCCACCCGCGCCGCCAAACGCCGCAAAATGCTGGGCGAACTGGCCACCGGCGAGCTGCCCATTCTAGTCGGCACCCACGCCCTGATCGAAGACCCCGTTCAGTTCCGCGACCTGGGTTTGGTGGTGATCGACGAGCAGCACCGCTTCGGCGTGCAGCAGCGGGCCAGACTGACCCAAAAAGGGGCCAATCCCCACGTGCTCACCCTCACCGCCACCCCGATTCCCCGCACGCTGACGCTGACCATGCATGGCGATCTGGACGTGAGCCAGATCGACGAGCTGCCGCCGGGGCGCAAGGCCATTCAAACCACTCTGCTGACCAACAAAGAACGCCCCCACGCCTACGACCTGATCAAACGCGAAATCGCCCAGGGCCGCCAGGTCTACGTGGTGCTGCCGCTGGTGGACGAGTCTGAAAAGCTGGATCTGAAATCGGCGGTGGAGGAGCACCAGCGGCTGGCGGAAGTTATCTTCCCAGAATTCACCGTCGGCCTGCTCCACGGGCGCATGTCCTCCGCTGAGAAAGATGCCGCGATTACCGCCTTTCGTAACCAGGAGAGCCACATTTTGGTGTCTACGACGGTGGTAGAAGTGGGGGTAGACGTGCCCAACGCCTCGGTGATGCTGATCGAGCACGCCGAGCGCTTTGGCCTTTCCCAGTTGCACCAGCTGCGGGGCCGGGTAGGGCGCGGAGGCGCTCAATCGTTCTGCCTACTGCTCAGCGCCAGCCGCAGCGAAAACGCCATTCAGCGGCTCAAGGTGCTAGAGCAATCCCAAGATGGCTTCTTTATCGCCGAGATGGATCTGCGCTTTCGCGGTCCTGGGGAGGTGTTGGGCACCCGCCAGTCGGGCCTGCCCGACTTTGCCCTGGCCAGTCTGATCGAAGACCAAGATGTGCTGATGCTGGCCCGCGAGGCGGCGGAAGCCATGCTGAAGGAAGACCCGGAGCTGGCCCGCTGGCCCAAGCTGGCGAAGGAGCTACAGCGTCGCTACGAAAAGCTCATGGGCGGCGCGATCATGACCTAGTAGAGAACTGGGGAATCGGGGTTAGAGTGTTCCAGCTAAATACTTATTTAGAGTTTTACGGCAACCGGCCCCACGGGCCGAGTTTGCGACCTCGAAGGGGACGTTTATTTAGATGGAATACTCTTATGTGATTTGGATTTGGTATTAAACATTACTAAGGAAAAAGAGGAAATCTATCGGAAGAATTTTCTGGCTCTATCAGAAGATCGATTCTTCTTTAATTTCAGGAATTTATAGTTAGCGATGGAATAGCTGTGTAGTTGTCCCATTTTTAGATTGGGCTTAATTTTTCTCTTTAAAAGGATTGTCATGCAAGGTAGTTGCTTGGCCGCAATTCCCGATGTTTCGTCGGCAAAGTTGGGTTGTGATGTACTTCGGCCAACCCCTGTATTGGTTGCCACTCCCCCGCTGCCACAGACTCAAATTTCGGTAATAGTGCCGGTTCGCAACGAAGCTGAAACCCTGCCAAAGACCCTGCTGGCCTTGGCAAATCAGATCGATTTTGAGGGCAATGCTGTTGATACTAGCGGCTATGAAGTGATTGTGTTTGCCAACAATTGCACCGATTCATCGGCGGCGATCGCCCGTCACTTTGCCCAACAGCATCCCGAGCTTCAGCTGCATGTGATTGAGCAAACGCTGCCTGAGGGCGAAGCCTACATTGGCCGAGTGCGCCAGATGCTGATGAATGAAGCCTCCCGACGGTTGCTCAGCCTGGGGCGGCCGTCGGGCATTATGGCCTCGACCGATGGCGACAGCCGGGTCGAGCGCCACTGGATCGCCGCCATTTGCCACGAGATCGCCTGCGGGGCTGATGCCGTAGGCGGGCGCACCGTGACCGACCAGGCCGAGCGAGCGGCCCTCGATAAAGCCACTAAAACCGCCTACCTGCGCTTTGTGGGCTATCGCTATTTGATTAAGCAGCTCGAAAGTTGCCTCGACCCCGACCCCTTTGATCGGTCTCCCCGGCACTACCAGTTTTTTGGAGCCAACTTTGCCGTCACCCAGCAGATGTACGCCCAGGCGGGGGGCATGCCCCTGGTACACACCTCTGAAGATGTGGCGTTTCACCGAGCCATTGTCAAAGCAGGTGCTAAGGTGCGCCACAGTGCTTTGATGCGGGTGACCACTTCGGCCCGCCGCCAGGGTCGAGCGACCCTGGGCCTGGCCGATCGCCTCAGTCAGTTTCAGACCCTGGGGCAGCGGCAGGAGTCGTTTTGGGTGGAGTCGGCGGCTGAAGTTGAGGCCAAACTGCTGGCCCGACAACATCTGCGTCGCTACTGGCTACAGACAACCAGCGACCGGCCGGCCCCGGCACCCCACCGCCTAGGCCAGTTGGCCGCCCGGCTGGCGGTGCCCAGGGCCGAGCTGCACCGGGCGATTGAGCAGTCGTTAACCGTGGGCGATCTGTTTCAGCGGGTGGAGCAGTGCCAGCAGACCCTGGGCCTATGGCAGCAGCAGTGGGCGACGGTGCCGATTGAGGTAGCGATCGCCGATCTGCGTCTTAGCCTGAGCCAGTGGCGCAGTCGGGGGTCGCGGGGGTCGCGTTCAGGCGGCGAGCTACGGTCGCTCGTAGAGGTCTAGGCGGTAGTCGGCGGTGCGATCACTGACCAAATGCGTCAGCCGCGACTCGGCAAAATCTTCAAAGGCATTGTGGACATCTTCGCCCCGCAGGGGGTAGCTGGGGGCATCGTGCAGCCAGTGCACCAGCAGCATCTGCCCACCGGGCTGAAGCGACTGGTAAATCTGCTGTTGAGCCTGGTGCAGATCGGCCAGACACCAGTAGTAGCCCACCTCTGACACCAGCACTAAATCAAAGTATTCATCGGGATACTTCTGGGGCACATTCATCAGCTGCAGGCGCACCTGGGGTAAACCCTGGCAGCGTTGCTGGGCGCGGGCCTGGGCGATCGCCGAAATATCCACCGACAGCAGCCGGTCGCAGCGGTGGGCCAGCCGCTCGGTGAGCACGCCAATGGAGCCGCCAATTTCAAAGGCCGATTTGTAGCGCTGTGCGGGCAGCGCGGCCAGGGTGGCGGCATACTTGGCGGCTTCGTAGGCGCTGGTTTCAAACCCCCAGGGGTCGGGGTCGGCCTGGTAGAGGTTGTCAAAAAAGTCGGCGGCGAGGGATTGGTCGATGGCGGAGTCGGTCATGGAGTCTGCTCTAGATAAATTTCCCAGGGGTTGAGAAAGTTGGCGACTAGCTCCGGCGACAGCCGAAAGCCGGTGGGGTCATCGGGAATTAAATCGGTGGTTTGGGAACGGTAGCAGTCAATCGCCTGGCGTTTGAGGGCCACCTGGGGGGCAATGTCAAGCCGCCAGGCGGAGTAGCGATCGCCCAGGGGCTGGCGCTGATTGGGATCCCAGTCCCAAATCGGGTACTCAATCAGGCGGGGTGGCGAGGGCATGGCCCCCAGGGCAGCCCGCACCAGCCCCCAGCTGGCCCGGTGGTCGCGGTGGGGGTCAAACTGGTAGGGCAAAAAAATTGTCTGGGGCAGTACCCGGCGCAGGTAGGCCCGGCAATGCTCTAGAGCCGCCAGGGCCGAGGCCGAAGCCTCGGATAAATCTGCCGGATCCACAGCGGGAACGGCCCCATCGGGCAGGCCCCAAAAGGTGACGCCATCGGCCTCCACCTTAAGCAGAGCGAGGGCGGCCAGGGTCTCGGACTCGCGCAGCTGGCGCAGCCTAGGGGCGGGGTACAGCTGCGATCGCGGGTGAGATTTGGTGCCATCGCTGACCACCAGCACCTGCACCGGGTAGCCCAGCGATCGCAGCTGGGCAATGGCTCCCCCGCAGCCCAGGGTTTCGTCATCGGGGTGGGGGGCCACCACCAGCACCGGGGCCAGGGGCAGGTTCCCCAGCGATCGCAGCGGCAGATTTGCCGCCGCCGCAAAGGGCGAAGCCACAGAAAGCGAAGTCATAGAGGGCGGCGCAGCTACAGTTGCCATAGGCGATCTGCCGCAGTGGTCTGCGACAGGGCATAGGCTCCGACTCCGGCGATCGCCGCATCGTAGACCGGCTGCCGCAGGTAGAGGGTCAGATCGCGCAGCACCCGCTCTAGGGCATGGGGCGGCAGCAGCCCTCGGGTACCCACCGACCGCTGGCACAGCTGCATCACGTCCATGCAGATCTGCTCAACGGCGGTGCGCGTCATATTGGCGTAGGCCAGCAGCCGCTCCGGGTGGGGATGATCGCCCAGCGGCTCTCCGCCAAACTGCGGGTCGTAGACCGCCAGCAGTTCTCCCGCCCCGCGCAGCCAGAGGTTGCCGGTTTCGATCGCGATCGCCATCTGCCCCAGTCGCTCCTGCTGGGAGGGGTGCTCAGTGCGCTGCTCATTTTGCAGGTATTGTCGGGTGAGGTCGAGCAGGGCTTCGGCCCCGCCCAGCTGCACAGCGGCAAACCGCACCACCCCAGCGGTCAGCCAGGGCTGTCGCAGGTAGTCGCCCGGCTGGCCAATCAACGCCTCGGCCCCCAGCTCTACGCCGCTAAAGTCAATTTTGTAGCTGGCGGTGGCCCGCATGCCCATGGGCTGCCACCAGCTGCGATCGCACTCAGTCTGCGCCTGATCCATCGGCACAATGCACATCTGCCAGGTGCCGTCTGGCAGCTTGCCGTTGACAAAGGGGCGCTCTACATACCCCCCTCCAGAGCAAAAGGTTTTCGCCCCCTCTAACCGATAGAGACCCTCGCCCAGGGGCAAAACCTTTAGCCCGTCAGCATCTTCGGCATTCCAAACGCCAAACAGCTGGTGTTGCTCGCGGGCCTCTCGCCCGTAGTGCTCAATCTGCGCCGCCGTGCCAAAGGTTTGAATCAGCTGGAGGGCGTTAACGTGACCCTCGTAGACCCGCCCGACCGCCAAATTGCCTCGGCCAATGTGTTTCAGCAGCCGCAGCAGCGTGGGGGTAGTCGCCGCGTCAATGCCGAGGCCGCAGCCCCCCAGGGCCGGACGCAGCGGAGCAGCCAAAAACCCAGCCCTGGACAGCTGCCCAAACTCATTCACCGGAAAAGCCCCTGGCCGATCAATTGCCGCCGCCTGGGCCGCAAAGCCATCGGCGAGTTTTGCCGCGACCTGGAGTAAATCACCAATAGCCAGACTAGGGAGTGTGGGCGTAATCAAAAGTTCAGCAGTAATAGGACTACCTCCTATAAAATCTGGATTGTAGCGAATAGGGGGAACCTGATTACGGCGTCGCAATCAGTAATTCTAAGAATGGCAGATGGTCAAAACAGACCCCTCTACCCTTAGGGATATTTAAAGACTTAGAGGTAGTTAGGGGCTGGCGCTGAAATAAGATACCGACGTTAGCAGAAGACCCATGATGGATTCCCGCCCCACGCCTTCGCGGGGGCAGGAACTGCGTGGGAATGACGCTGGGAGGTTATTTAATTGCTGATCCTTAAGTGCCAGGTAACACAGGCTGCCAACGACTAAGGTATGAATTAGAGGGTTGTTTGACGATGCAAACTCGCAAATCATAGAAATTTGACCATATAGCAATCCGTCGTAATTACTGAAGAAAAAGGGGCTTAAAAGCCTTATCTAACAAGGATCTCCATTTCACAAACCAAATAGGATTGCTATAGTTGTTCAATCATTGTTGATATAGAACCAACTTGGTTCTATATCAACAATGGCTTTAAATGCCTGATTTTAGGTATCTACTAGCCGCGATCGGGTGTGACTCGATCAACGGTATCAACCGCATCATCAACCAAGCTGCGCGCATTGTCAGCGACGTTGTCTGCCGCCCGCTGGGTCGATTGACCAATGTTTTCTGCCGCCTGCTTGACGGATTGACCCGCTTCTTCAGCCCGTTCCCCCACGGATTTATCGTTACCCTGCTGAATTCGCTGATTGGCCTCGCGGATCATGCGATCGGCTTTGGCATCGGCGGCGCGGGTATCCATGTCATTATCTTTGTGGGGATACATGCCCTCGCTTTTGCTAGGGTTAATGGCGCTGGAGTTGGCGGTGCCAGAGATATTGTCGGTAGGCAATGCGGCTTGGGTAGCGCCACAGGCCGTACTGGTTAAAACAACCAAGCCGGCTAGAAAGACAATTGCCCACTCTCGCCAGGCGCTAGGGTTGAAAATACGTTTTAGGGTCTGCATAATTAAGCTCCTTTGAAATACTAGATTTGAAACATTTTTTCGGCGATCGCCGTTCGGTTTTGGCCAGTCAATGCACCAGGCAGGAGGGGAAGGACTCCATTGGCAATGCGATCACAGTCTAGAAGATTTAGACCTAGACGATATCTACCGCTAGGGCTGATTACAGCTCAGTTAGAGAGGTAGATTCTATACCCCTAGACTCAGCCCAAAACCGCCCAAATCGCAAGCATCCACAGATATCCCCGAGGCGATCGCGACCCCACTAAACAAGATGAAAGTGAGCGTGATCGCCTCTAGCGCAACGTTAGCCTACGTGCTATGAGGTACGTTGTCAGCTTTAAAATCTTTCCCCCTTAACCCCCTTCATTGGCCACAATACAGATTCCACTCATTGGGCAATCGCCCGCGACCAAAGGCAGTAAGGCACCTCAGTCAAGCAAGATCGCAGGGGGAGCATGTCTTCCTTTCTGAGAGAAAAATCAAATCCCCAAAACACGTACTTCCATTGAGACCAATTTATGGGCTTTTAATATTCTCTGGAAAAGGAAGACATGCTCCCGATCGCAGGGGCGAATAAGTAGGCAGTTGGAATTAAATGTAAGATGCTGGGGTAGCCCGAGTGCCCCTAAATGCCAGCGCCATTACGCATCATGTTAACCGAGGACTAAGACCGCACCTTAAGCGAACTGCGGGAAGCCCAGACAGTCCCTCATCGGACTCGTGACCGAGCGCACATGCTGCGGTTGAATGCCCAAGGCTTAAACGTTCCGGCCATCGCTGACATTTTTCAGTGTCATCAACATACCGTCAGGGCAACCCTCAGAAGATGGCAGAGTTATGGACTGGGTGGACTGTGGGAATCCCCAGGCCGCGGGGCAAAACCCAAGTGGCATCCGTCAGATCTCGAGTATCTAACCGAGTGCTTGGATCAAGAGCCTCGGACCTATAACAGTGCTCAATTAGCTCAGAGGCTCAAGCAAGAGCGCCTGGGAGACTTGAGTAGCGACCGATTACGGCGATTGCTCAAAAAAAAGATATCGGTGGAAACGGACACGACACAGTCATAAACGGAAGCAAGACCCCGTCAAGAAAGCCCTCAAGCAGGCAGACCTAGATACCCTGATGCTGGCGGCTGAGGAGGGTCTGGTAGATATTAAATACTTGGATGAAGCCGGGTTCTGCCTCTGGAGTCCAGTCAGCTACAGCCCGATTGGAGAGCAGAAGCGAATGGAGCAAGCGCCGACTCGCTATGGTCGTCGGATTAGCATTTTAGGCTTGTGGCACCCCAAAGACGGGTTCGAGTATGCCCTCTCTCAAGGCGGATTTAAGGGGCAAAGCTACATTGAGGTGATGGATTGGGTAGCCCAGAAGGCCTCACAAACCTTGGCCCAGACGGGTCGCATCACCGTCATTGTGCAGGATAATGGCTCACTTCATAGGAGTCGTCTGGTGCAGCAACAGTGGCCTCGGTGGCAAGAGCAGGGACTGTTCTTCTTCTTTTTACCGCCCTACTGTTCGGAGATGAATCCGTACGCCTTTGGCGGGGCGAAGCCCTATGAGACACAGTGGAGGCAGTTAAAAGCCCACGAAATTGCAGGTCAAATGTTCGACAACGAATACGACTTAGCGATGACCGTCATTGAGGGCATGGAGGCGCGAAGCAAAGCCGGAAATTACCCGCTGGAACGTTTTATATTTAATTGCGCCTAGCTACTTATCAAACATTGCCAAGGTTCTGCCGAGTCGCTACGATGTAGATACTCTGTATATACATTTCTCTCAAGGGATTGGCATGCAGTGATCCAGTAACCGAGATAGAAGGTTCAACCTATGGTTGCGACAGTTGCCAAGTGGGGGAACAGTTTAGCCGTGCGGATTCCCCAGCACATAGTCAAAGAGATTCAGCTAGCTGAAGGTACTGAGGTCGAGCTTTTGATAGTCGACGGCAATCTGGTAATCAAGCCTAGACCCCGCAGGCGCTATGCCTTAGAAGAGTTGATTTTTGCTATCACACCAAAGAACCTGCATTCCGAGGTTGAGAGCGGGGCCGCCGTGGGGAATGAAGCTTGGTAACTCCCGTCAATCGCTATATTCCAGATCGCGGGCACATTGTCTACCTAGATTTTGACCCGACGAAAGGTCATGAGCAACGGAGACACCGCCCCGCTTTTGTATTGTCGCCGCGTGGTTACAATGCGAAAAGCTCCCTAGCGCTGTTCATGCCTGTCACTAAACAGCAAAAGGGCTATCCCTTTGAAGTTATTTTGTCTCCTGAACTACAGATTCAAGGGGTAATTCTTGCCGATCAAATCAAGTGCTTGGACTGGAAGGCCCGTGGCGTTCGGTTTGTTGAGTCTGTTCCAGAAAGTATTGTTGAAGAGGTCCAGGCAAAAATTGAGCCGTTACTTTTGTAGTGATTCAGAAGTAGTTTATCCCCGATTTAACTGGACGCGTGCGATGCGCCCCTACGGTTTAGCGGTTTGGGAATTGGGGTGACGGGATTCGGATTTGGTATTAGCCCAAGGTTGTCCCGGTCTCTTTTAGATAGACGCGGCTAAAGGGTTCTGATCCGCCCAAACGGTATTGCTCAATTAGCCCCTTGCGGCGAATAGAGACATTGCCACCCTCTCGCACAACAATTAAGTCAAGATAGCGCTTGCCTGCTCAGTAAACTAACGATCGCCACCACCAATTGCTCGGGTTCGATGGGCTTGGCAATGTGTCTCTGAAAGCCTGCCGCGATCGCTTGTTGCCGATCAATTTCGCCAGCGTAGGCCGTCAGGGCGATCGCCGGAACCTGGCCTCCCTGCTCTGGTGACAGAGACCGCATCTGTCTAAGCAACGTATAGCCATCGATCTCTGGCATGCCAATATCACTCACCACTACATCGGGCTGAAATGACTCCAGAGCGGTGAGAAATTCGGCGGCAGAGGCGACGGACATCACTTCCGCTCCAGCCTGAGCCAGCATCATCGAAAAGAGTTCGCGGCTGTCTGGCTCGTCGTCAACTGCCAGCACTCGGATGCCAGTTAGATCCAGGGGTTGCTCTTTCAACGGGTTAAATTGGTCTTCCCTTGAGTTGGCGTTGAGCAGGGGTAGCCCGATAGTAAAAGTAGCGCCTTTCCCTTCTCCAGGGCTGTCAGCGGTGACAGTGCCGCCGTGGGCTTGGATCAGTTGATAGACGATCGCCATGCCCAACCCTAGCCCACCGTGGTTGCGAGTTATGGAAGCGTCTTCTTGGCGGAACGACTCAAAGATGTGGGGCAGAAAGTCTGGACTGATGCCTTTGCCCGTGTCTGTGATGGTGATCTGTGCCTGGTTGTCGATTTGCTCCAGCCGAATGTCGATGCGTCCGCCGCTGGGCGTGAACTTGACCGCGTTGGTTAGCAAGTTCCAAACAATTTGCTGAAGCCGAACGTCATCTCCAGATACTTGCCCGATATCCAACAGCACGGGATTAATTTGAATGGACTTGGCGATCGCGGCAGGTTGCACCGTGTCGATTGCCGCCTCAATCGCCCGCAGCAGATTGGCGGGTGCCACATTGAGCGTGAGTTTGCCGCGCAGCACGCGAGCCATATCGAGCAGGTCATCGATCAATTGACATTGTGCTTTGGCATTGCGCTCAATAATGGCTAACGCTGCGACCGTTTTGGTTTCATCAAGTTTGCGCGTTTGCAGCAGTTTTGTCCAGCCTAAGATCGGGTTGAGGGGCGATCGCAACTCGTGAGATAGCACGGCTAGAAACTCGTCTTTGATGCGGTTGACGCGTTCCGATTCTGCTAATGCCGCTTGTTTCTGTTGCAAGATTCGTTCGCGATCGCGTTCAAGTTGAACGCGATCGGTAATATTATTCAAGATCCCAATCAACCCAACCACCTCTCCCGACTCATTGCGGTAAGGCGCTTTGGTGCCTAGAAAAGTTTGAATGCCATCGGGGGATTCTTCCACGACTTCCATTTGCCCAGATGCCATAATCCGCTGGTCATTTTCCATCAGCCGCGCAGCATCTTCGGGAGACAGGGAGAGATCGCTATCGTAAAAACCAATCACCTCAGCAGCCGTTTTGCCCAGGGCGGCAAGGGTAGCTGGATTGGCATAAATAATCCGTCCTTGCCGATCTTTGACAAAAATTGGGGTCGGTGCAGACTCATTGATCATATCCAAAATGGCATTCTTTTGCCGCAACTCTTCTTCAGTGCGTTTGCGCTCTGTGACATCTCGCGTAGTCGATAAAACCTGAACGACTTGTCCTGCACCATCCCGAATTGGCGTGACCACTACATCCCACCATTTGGGTTTGCCGTTGACGGTCGCACAAAAGCCCTGAAATTTGCCGATTTCGCCAGATTTTGCTGCTGTGAATGCCGCTTCTGCCGCTTGCCGATGTTCACCTTCCCAGAAACAGAGCCACTCTGAATTTAGGTGAGGAGTCAGATCGTCAATCTCAAGCAGACACCCGCCACCAGCATTCACGTATAAGAGTTGTGCGTTCAAGTCAAGAACTTTGATGCAGTCACTGCTGCTTTCTAAAACGCGCTTCTTAAACTCTTCGCTCTGACGCAGAGATTCGTCGATCAGCTTGCGACCCGTGATATCTAGATCTACGCCCAACATCCGAATCGGTTGACCGATCGCATCGTAAAACACTTTTCCCTGACTCAGTGCCCACCGAATGGTGCCATCTGGATAAAGCACCCGAAATTCGATGTCGTAGTTTGCACCAGGGGTCATTGCCGCATCGATCGCTTCTAGAACGCGACCGCGATCGTCTGGATGCAGCCTCGCCACAAACTGCTCATAGGAGCCATCAAATTCTCCAGGAGCCAACCCAAACAGGCTTTCCATGTTGGCTGACCAGATAATTCGGTTTTCTGTGATATCCCAATCCCAGGTTCCCATCCGGGCGGCTTGTAGCCCCAGCCGCAGTCTTTCTTCACTGCCTCGCAGCACCTCCTCTGTACGTTTGCGCTCCGCGAGTTCGTCTTGGGCTTGCTGGTAAAGCTCTGCCTGCCGGATGGCAACGCTCACCTGTGTGGACAACTGCTGAAGTAAACCAATCTCCAACGATCGCCACTGACGAGGGGCCGCGCAGTGATGAGCAATCAGCACACCCCAAAACTGATCGTCGTGCAAAATGGGCACTACTAGATTTGCTCTTACCTGAAGCCCAGCTAAGAGCTGGACGTGGCACGGATCGATGCTGCCATCATAAATATCGGCTTTGACGGTCACTCTTCCTTGACGCTGGAGATCGACATAGCTCTCGGCAAAACAGGGATCATAGATCTGCTCTGCCAGAATTGATCGCCAGTCTGCGCCCACAGATTCTGCCACCACCCTGCCGTTGTTCCCAGACTCTACCTTGAACACAACCACGCGATCGGTCTGAAGAAATTGCCGCACTTCTGTGACGGTGGTGTGCAAAATCTCGTTTAAGTCGAGCGATCGCGACACTTTCTGAGCAATCTGGGCGACGACGCGCGCTCGATCAATACGCTGTTGCAGTTGAGTTTGCAGTTGCACCGTCTTGATCGTCGCATCCAACGCCAGCTTCAGACCCTCCGGCGTGATTTGTCCCTTAACCAGATAATCTTGTGCGCCCGCTTTAATCGCTTGAACGGCGATCGCCTCGTTTCCAACTCCCGTCACCATCACGATCGGCAGCGGCGTTTGCGACCCCTGAGGTTGCAGGGCAGCAAGAAACTCTAGCCCGTCTAGGTCGGGCAGTCGATAATCGAGCAACACGGCATCGGGCTGGTGCTGTCGCCAAAGATTCAATCCTTCTTCGCCTAGACTCGCCTCTACGATCGTGTAGTCATAGTCGCGATCGCGCGTCAGATACCGTCGATATATCTCGCGGTCTTCTGGGCTATCTTCCACAATCAAGATGGTGCGACGAGGTTGATTGTTCATGGGCGCTGCTCTATCACACTCGTAGGGAGAACCGTAGTATCAAACCAGTAGTCGATTAAGATTTGAATACTATGCTTTAATCGATTAAAATCCATCGGCTTGACAATATAGCTGTTAACACCCCATCTATAACAGGCTTCAATATCCTTGGGGTTGTTGGAAGTTGTAAAGATAACGACCGGAATTAACTTTAGAGTCTCATCTTGTTTGATTTTTCGCAATACTTCTCGTCCGTCCGTTCCGGGTAAGTTGAGATCGAGCAAAATCAGCCCTGGACGCGGGGCGCTTTGGGGATCAGCGTAGCGATCGGTGCGATACAGAAATGCCAGCGCGTCATCGCCATCCACGCAGCGGTAAATCGGGATCGTCAACGGCGATCGACGAACATAGCGCTGGAATGCTTCAAAATCTTCATTGCTGTCTTCAATCACGAGTAAGAGCGGGGGTTGCTCGATCGCGGTCACAGATGATTCACTCATGATTGCCCTCTTGCTTCAGCGTGAAGTAAAACGTGCTGCCTTCGCCGAGGGTTGATTCCACCCAAATTTTCCCGCCATGGCGCTCGACGATCTTTTGCACAATTGTCAGCCCTGCCCCCGTTCCGCCGCCGTACTGGTCTTGCGTATGCAGCCGCTTGAAAATTTGAAACACCCGCTCCAAATGCGGCGGCGGAATGCCAATGCCGTTATCGCGGACATAAAAGCTGTAGAGTAACGGGTCTTCAGAATCGCCCTTGTCTAACTCAACCCTGGCTGATTCAGTGAAGCCGATTTCCACCCATTTCTCAGATTTGTCGTTGTACTTGATGGCGTTGGTAAGCAGGTTGGTGAATAACTCGCTAATTTGGGTGCGATCGCAGTGAATCGTCGGCAAGGAGCGAGGCACCCGAAACTCTATAGAGCTTTGAGGCTGGCTAATTCTCAAGGTGTCGATCGCTTGCCGCGCCACTTCAGCCAGATTGGTGGGCTGGCGAGAGAGTTCGGCGCGTCCGAGTCGAGAATAGTGCAGCAGTGAATTAATCAGATCTTCCATGCGCTGAGTTAGCCGCACGACGGTATTCAGTTTGGCAACGCCATCAGCATCCAACAAGGCTGCATAATCCTCCATCAAGAAGTTGGAGTAATTGTGAATCCCTCGCAGTGGCTCTTTGAGATCATGGGACGCAATGTAGGCAAACGAATCGAGTTCACTATTGCTGCGCTCTAGCTCTAGGTTAATTTTGGCTAAATCGTCTGCCTGCTTGAGAATCACGACCACAATCAGGCTGCGCAGTTCGGTGACAATTTCAATTTCACAAGGCTTCCAGGGCAAAGAGCAACCCTGCAAGGTTTCTTGCCACTTTTCAAAGGATTTGCGCGGCGACAACCGCGTTTCTCCATCGTCTGTGACTTCTACAGGTTTATTGGGGTTGCCGCCCCAATTCACGGTTTGAACCACCTCAGGGCGAAACCAGAGAATGTAATTTTGATGAAACTGAGAGATTTCTAACGCCAGCACGCCACTGGCAACTGCCTTAAAAGATGCTGCGGCTGGGTAAAGCTGAGACAGCGATCGCGTCTCAAACTGGTTGTGCTGAATCTGAGTTTTGACCCAATCTCGCAGGGCTGGCAGTTCGGTTTCTGGCGGCGTTTGACCGATGCAAGTGATATGGTTTGCTGCACAAATTGCCGCTCCTGATGCGCTGACCAGATCAAGCAAATTTGAGTCTAGTTGGATCAAGCCATCTAAAAAGCGCTCTGACTGAGACAGCGATTCGACAAACTTGCCTTGCAGCGACTTTAACGTCATTTTGTAGTCTAAGTCTTCATGATTTTCTTTGTTTGCTAGTTCGACTGACATCACCTGCCCCACAAACTCACACATCGTTCGCACACTATAGGGCACATAGCGAGGGGTCGAATGATGACAGGCAATCAGCCCCCACAGCTTTTGGTCTTGGATCAGAGAAATCGACATAGACGCTCCGACTCCCATGTTGCTGAGGTATTCCAGGTGCAGGGGAGAAACACTCCGCAGCACCGATAAACTCAGATCTGTGGGGCGATCGCCCAATGGATGATCGGCAGGATTGTGCGCCGGGACTAATTCGATCGGCTGATAGGTACAGTCAGGAATCAACCGCAGCCAGTTGAGGGTATAAAGCTGCTTTGCTTGCTTGGGAATGTCACTCGGAGGGTAGTGTAAGCCCAGATAGGGAGTCAGCGACTCTACCCGATCTTCTGCGATCACTCGTCCGGCTCCTTCTGCGTCAAACTGGTAGACCATAACGCGATCAAACCCGGTGACTTTTCGCACTTCTTTGACCACCGCCTCAGACATCTCTAGCAAGGTGGGAGCCTTTTGAAGCTTAGTAATTGTGCCCTTAACCCGCTGGTAAAACTCAAAAAAGTCCGCCTTCCGGCTTTTCTGTTTGGGTTCTAACTCCAGAAAAATTAGAGCATTCTGGCGATGCACAATGCCATCAAACCGTAACAATTTGGCTTCACGTTTGATGGAGATATCCAACGGATTCACATGCTCAAAGTCTTCGCTTAGGCACTGCCGGATGGTAGCAATCTGCTTGGGAGCGAGCAGGGCTAACAACGGTTTGCCAAGTATGTCTTTCGGGGGATGACCAATTAACTCAAATGTGTTGCTGCTGACCTGAACGATCGTCAAGTCCGGCTCTTGCAGCACCAATAGCGCGCCGTGGGGCTGAATTAGCCCTGGAATATGAATCGGTTCGCGATCGCAATTGGTCAAATCAACAGCTTGATCGATCATGGATGACTATAGGTACGAGACAAAAGCTCAAAAAATAAAAAGGGGGCATACACATGCTTCGTTTCCCCTAAAACCCTATGTCCCAGGATACTGTACTTCGCAAGACTCGTGAACACACGGCGGCTATCAGGGCGCTCGATAAAACTTCTTCACGGGTACTGAATCCCGTTGGGCAACCATAACTGTACCGCCCCAGGGCAAAGACCTTGCGATCGCGATTCAGATCCGGTTGCAGGGCTGCAAAGCTGGGCGTTAATCATCGTTTCGGCCACTCAGACTAAGCCAGCTTAGTCCCCAGGAAGCCGTAGCCCTTGTGGAACAAGGTTTTGGAGTTTAGTAGTTCAGGTGAACTATGCATGGGTGGTCGTAGGTGGCCGAAACGATACCCCAGGCAAGCAAAGCTGTAGGGGCAAATGCGATTCGCCCCTACAGCTTTGCTTTTGTGAAGTTGAGATGATGGGGTTCGGGTTTTCGATCAGTTCTTCAGCGAAGCCATATCGATCACAAAGCGATATTTCACATCGCTTTTCTGCATGCGCCCGTAGGCTTCATTGATATCCTGAATATTGATCACCTCCACGTCCGAAGTGATGCCCTGTTCCCCACAAAAATCGAGCATTTCCTGGGTTTCAGCAATGCCGCCGATGAGCGACCCCGCCACCGATTTACGCCCCATGATCAGTGGCACAGTGTTCATTGTGGGCACCAGATTGCCTAGCAGCCCGACCAATACCAGCGTGCCGTCAAGTGCCAGCGTTGGCAAATAAGAGTTGAGATCGTGTTCGACAGGTACGGTGTCGATAATCAGGTCAAACTGGCTTTTCACGGCCTCCATTTGCGCGTCGTCGGTGGAGATCACAATGTGATCTGCCCCCAGACGGCGGGCATCCTCCTCCTTGCCGGGGGAACGGGTAAACAGCGTCACCTCTGCGCCCATTCCCTTCGCCAGCTTCAGCGCCATATGCCCCAAACCCCCGAGACCAACCACCGCCACCCGACTGCCCTCACCCACCTGCCAATGGTGCAGGGGCGACCAGGTAGTAATTCCGGCGCACAGCAGCGGCGCGGCTCCTTTGGGGTCTAGCCCGTCAGGAATTTGCAGCACAAATTTATCTGACACGACAATTTTCTCGGAATAGCCGCCAAAGGTAGGGGTTTGATCTTGGCGGTCTTTACCGTCGTAGGTCATGGTGGGAAACTCTTCGCAATATTGCTCCAGGCCTTGGTCGCAGGGCGCACAGTGCTGGCAAGAATCGACCATACAGCCGACGCCCACCTGATCACCAGTTTTGAAGCGGGTCACCTCTGCCCCCACGCCGACCACGCGGCCGATAATCTCGTGGCCGGGCACGGCGGGATAGGTCGTCCCCCCCCAGTCATTGCGGGCCGTATGTAAATCTGAGTGACAGACGCCACAGTAGAGAATTTCGATCTCGACATCGTCAGCGCGGGGTGCGCGACGGGTAAAGCGATAGGGGGCCAGATCGTCCGTAGCAGACTTTGCGGCGTAGCCACGTACATTGGTGGTCATGGTTGCTTCTCTATAGTTAATGAGGCTCTTTCATTGTTTGTAAGGCATTTTTGGGTTTAAGAAATGTAGCTGCAGAGCTATATTTGCCGCCTAGACTTCACCGGATGTCTGCATCCGGTGACTGCGACCATTAGACCACTCCGCCTGCCGTGGTCAGATTTAGCAGCCTGTCCGTGGTTATAGCGGTTCCCGGACGGGCGAAATACGATCAAGGTAGATGAAAGGAGAAGCGCCGTTACGCCGTCGCATTTTTTGAGGGAGGGCATGATGAAAGCCTGCTCAATTGACGTTCGAAAAAAGATGATTGACGTCTGCTTTAGTGACGAACTAAGCACTTCTACTCATTGCAAAACTGGGATGCACCCGGTTCACAAGTTTACAAGAGATTGCTACTGTACCTAACACGAATGAGAACTGCTATAAAAGTCTCTACAAAAAAGCTCTTTTTGTCCTGATCTTTAGGACAGAAAGAGCTTACGAATAGTCCGATTGTGGGTTTGGGATTAACAATTAACCTTAGCTGCCGGGCGCATCTAGAGGTTGGAGGACTACCTACTAAATCTAGTGATCCCCCTAAATCCCCCTTAAAAAGGGGGACTTTGAATCGGACTCAGACCCCCCTTTTTAAGGGGGGCAGGGGGGATCCCCCAACTGTTGTATATGCCCTTAGCTGCCTGCACAGGGGTCTGCTCCAGCACAAGGATCGGCTCCAGCGCAGGGATTAGCTCCGGCACAGGGGTCTGCTCCAGCGCAAGGATTGGCCCCGGCGCAGGGGTCAGCGGCACCGGCACCAGGATCTACCTGTTCTTTACTGCCAGCACAGGGGTTGGCACCACCACAGGCAACGGTGCCAACGGTGAGTAAGCCCGCGATCGCCAGGGCACCGAGGTATTGAACACGCATGATTTTTGTTCCTTAACTGTTCACTTAGCGGTATGTAAACTCAATCCAAGCTGGACTTGGTGTAACTGCAATCATGCTCACAACCGCAGGTTGCCACCTGAGAACAGACTGAGAGTTTCTGGGGTAGCGCCTGAGAATTAGTCCATCATCAGGCGAAAGCCAAACAAAATATGGCGGGCAGCGATGGGGCGGGTGTGGCGATAGGCGGCCCGACAAAAGCCCGGTAGGTCATCCCAGGAGCAGCCCTTCATCACGGCGGCTTGCCCACCATTGACCAAGGTGCTGGTGAACTCAAACACATTGCCAGCCATGTCGTCGATGTCGGAGGGGCTACGGCTGAGGGCAAAGCCACCCACCGGGCTGGTGCCGTCGATGCCGCTGCCGCCCCAGTTAGTCGCCTCGGCCCGCCACTGGTTGCCCCAGGGAAAGTACCGCCCATCGGAGCCTCGGGCGGCTTTTTCCCACTCTAGCTCGGTGGGCAGTCGGTAGGTAGCACCGTCTTGCTGCCCGCGCCAGGCCGCATAGGCCATGGCGTCATCGTAGGAGACCAGCACCACGGGATGTTGTTGCAGGGCGATCGGCGGGGCATTGCGATGCCAAAGGTAGGGGCGCACGGCGGCGTAGGGGTGTACCAAAAAGCCCTGCCGTTGGTAGTCGGCTGCAGAAATACCGGGGGCGCGATCGCCGGTGGCGGCAACAAATAGCTGATAGTCGCTCTGGGTGACGAGATTTTGGGCCAGGCAAAACCCCGGCAGGTCAAGGGTAGCCGCCGCCAGCTCACGGTCAAACCAGCGGCGCGATCGCAGCTGGTTTTCTGCCTGGGCGATCGCCGCCGGGGTCTGACCTAGGGCGGCAGCCGAAATTTGGTAGCCGTAGTCGCGCTCTTGCTGGTCGCTGCCCCTCTGAAAGCGGCCCCCGGCCACAAAAACAAAGCCTGGTTGAGCACTACAGCGGGCCTCTGTCATCGGCGGTGGGGCTGGCCTTAGGTCTGTAACACAGCTCACCGTCAGCAGTAGGGTCAGCAGGCTGAGCCAGACCCAGCGCCGCCTAGAGATCCAAGAAATAGGGTAGAAAGATGCCCAAGCGATAGCGTAAAAAGATGATCTACTCATCAAATCCTCAGCAAAGCCTTAGAGAATAATCAGATAAATCTGGCCAAACCAGTGATAACTAAGCGGTATCCCCTCGCAGTGGTTTGTCATGGTTAGACCTCAGATATTGATTGCCCTCGGTGCGATCGCACTACTGGCGAGCTGCGGTAGCTCCCCGTCCCTCCCCCAGGCGGAGGTCTCCGCTGCGGACATTGCCTCAGCGGGAGCCTCGGCTACCCTCACCTACGACAACTACAGCACCCTGCTGCAAACCTACGTCGATAGTAGCGGCCTGGTCGATTATGTTGCTCTTCAGGCCAACCCTGAGGGGTTAAAAACCGTCGTAGCCGAGCTGGCGGCGGTGTCGCCAGAGGCCTACGCCGCCTGGGATGAACCCACCCAAATCGCCTTTTTGATCAACGCCTACAATGCCTTAACTCTCCAGTCGATCATCGACCAAAACCCGCTCAAGGGCAGCATTCGCGACATCGTTGGCGTCTGGAATTTCAGAAAACACACCGTGATGGGCCAGCCGCTCACCCTCGATGCGATCGAGCACGACATCCTCCGCAAAGACTTTGTCGAACCCCGCATCCATGCGGCCCTAGTGTGTGCTGCCCTCAGCTGTCCGACCCTGAGCCAAGAGCCCTACACCGGGGCCGACCTCGATCAGCAGCTCGACGATCAGGTGCAGCAGTGGCTCGATGGCCCCTACGGGCTAGCCATCGACCAATCGGCCAATCAGGTGGCTATTTCCGCTATTTTTGACTGGTTTGGTGATGACTGGAAACCTCAATACGCCACCGAAGACGGCTTTACCGGCAGCGACAAACAGCGGGCCACCCTCAACTTCATCAGCCAATACCTCCCCCCCGATGACCAGGCCTACCTGAAGGCAGGCAACTACAAGCTCAACTACCTCGACTACGACTGGGCCCTCAACCGCCAATAGCCCGCTCCCTACTCCAACAGGCACCATGCAACGTCCCGATCGCCTATTTAACCCTTGCTCTGGTTTAGCCTCAGCCTGATCGCCGGGTTGATGATTGCGGCCCCCGCCCTGGCCCAAGCAGGTGGCGGCCTTAGAGTACTCCATAAAAATATCCATTTGCCATGGCTCTCCGCCCTCACCCCTGCCCCTCTCCCTGGGGGAGAGGGG